>CAKOLT010000037.1 GCA_934096315.1 uncultured Bacilli bacterium | reverse complement strand
AACGGCCCCCCCCCCCCCCCCCCAACCGAATGTTCGTATTAATGTTTTTCCTTTAAAATATTTATTCATGAGGGGCTCCTTTCTTAATATATTTTGACTTTGTCAAAATATATTACTTTCTCTACTCTTACAATTTTATCATATATTCATATAAACTTCAAGTATTTTTTTTAAATTTTTATTATTTTAACTTAGTATATTCTTTATTTCTCTTTCTACTTCATAACTACCATTAGAAATTAAACTATTATAACTAGAAAATATGCTGGAAGAGGTAACATAACCTTTTTTATAATTTTTATAAATATTAATAATATCTTTTCTCCTCTTTTTACCCCTTGTATTTTTTATAATAAGTTTATTTCCAACAGTTTTATACCTCTTACCTAAGAAAATAAAACTATCTTTTTTACTATATATTCTACTCTTCTTCTCATTTAGCTCTAGTTTATAGTTGTTTCTAAGTTTTTCTTCTATTTCTTTTTTAGCACTTTTTAATACGTCTTTACTACTATGTATTAAGACTAAATCATCCATATACCTAACATACTTTTTTATTCTTAAATTATGTACTATATAATGGTCTATTTCATTTAAATAATAAATAGATAAAAACTGACTAACCATA
Source organism: uncultured Bacilli bacterium (assembly GCA_934096315.1). Taxonomy (GTDB): domain Bacteria; phylum Bacillota_I; class Bacilli_A; order RF39; family UBA660; genus UMGS2068. The sequence continues at coordinate 2,480 of CAKOLT010000037.1, read as the reverse complement.
GCTCCGAGACTAAGTCCTTTATTAGGATTATAATAAGGCATTTCCATAAGACTATCTTTTCCTGGAGTCTTACACTTATTCTTAAGTCTTTCTATTTCTATGTTTATATATTCACTATTAGTGGTGGATATTATATTATGTATAATACTATATTCTTCTTCATTAATCTTATCTTTAAGCATACTTAGGAGTATATCATGATCAATATTATAGAAATACTTCTTTATATCTAGTTTAAGAACATAAAACTCTTCATTAAATGAATTTAGATATTTTTTTATTAAGTTATCTGCATAACTAATACCCATACCACTTCTTGTAGCTACATTTCTTATATCTAAGTATTTAGTTAGTTTAGGTATTAATACATATCTTGCCATATAATGATTAATTATTTTATCTCTAATATTTAAAGACATAACTATTCTGCACTTTGGTTCGAAGACCACGAATACGTTATATTTACCGGGAATGTAATTGGCACTCCGGAGGTCATTTACTATTCTATTTATATTTTGCATTTTGTTTTTTTCAAAGAGTAGTACTTTTCTTTTGTTTTTTGTATTTACTTTAACTTCTTTCTCATAGATATCTAAGACATCTCTAAAATTAACTTCCATAATCCTCCATATAATAAAAAAATTAATTTATCCTGATAAAATAAATTAATTCTAGTTTCAAGAAAAGTCGTCAAGCATTAAGGATTTATTCCTTAACCACCAAACATTATCAGTGTTTAGTACAACCTCTTATCTTTTGAGTTTTCTTTCTCATAACAATTGTTTATACTTGAACTGTGATAAGATTTTCATATATAATACCAAAAATACTATAATGATTATTCCTTTACAAAATACCCAAACATAAATCAATCATCAAATATCACATTAATATAATAAATAATATTATACATAATACCTATATAGTAAATATATCTTTTATATATATAAACCACATAAGTCCTTTATCAATATATAAAATATTGTAATGCTAATTTTAGAAACGACTATATTCAAATATTCTCTATTCAAGCAATTACAATATACTACATATTTTTTATAAAGTCAATGTAATTCTACAATTTTAGACAAAAAAGATTACTTGTCGTACATTAACATTTTTTCTATCTTATCTTTAGGTATAATTATATTCTTTAATTTACGGTTAATATTTTTGTTATTACTAACTAGGTTAAAGGAATTATCATTAGCTTTTATAAACTTGAATTTATTAAATTTAGATTTAGATCGGTCAAAGAATGATGCTGTTAAATTAAAATATTTATATACATAATCTCCATATTCTTCATTATCTAAGTATAGGGTGGATAATATAGTATAAACCCCTACTTTGCTTCCTCTTTTTAGGATGTCTTCTAGAGATGGTAAGACATCTAATCCAGTATCTATCATTAAATCATCAAACTCTGCAATTAACATGATAATAAGGGGGTAACTATCTGATTCTTTCTTTTCTCTTTCTTCTATTTCTTTAACAAGTCCCTCAAATACTTCTTTACAGTACTTCGCCTCTTTAATAATAGGACTCATAAAATGACTACTACTATCATATAATTTATAATCAACACCCTTAACATCTATGGGCAGTATTTTAACATCATCCCTATTATTATTAGATATTAGTTGATATAATATATTATTAATTAGATCACTTTTACTATAGTCATCAACCCCTGTTATTAATATATTAGAATACTCTTTTAAATCAATTTTATAATTTTTACCATTTTCTTTTCCCATTATAATTTCTGTTTTCACTACTATTCCTCCTTACTAATATGTTATGGGACTTCTAAACATAGTACTTACTATTATATCAAAAGCAAATACTATAAGAAGTATACTGCAAATAGTCTCTTGTCTATTATAACTAACCCTAGGTAAGTATTTATATAATATAGGTAGTATTATATAAATTAGACCTAGTCCCATAATAGCAAAAGAAATAACACTTCTTAAACATACTAAACCTTGAATATTAAGAAATAAGCCCCTATAATCCCATAGTCTAATACCCTGTGTATTTAGAATAAAATATCCCACTAAGTATTCAAGAATACCTGTTATTAGCATTAATAATAAAAATAATATTACGGGATGTTTTTTTAGATTTCTTAAGTAATATACACAAATGGCACCAGTACCATATATAGGCAAACATGGTCCATATAAAGAGCCTCTATTAGCTATTACTCCTTCAGTAAATTTATAAAATATAACTTCATAAATATAACCAATAAAGGATCCTACAAAGAATATTACAACAAGTAATATAACTTTATCAATATCATTTTTCTTCTTATTATCCATCATAACTACCTCTTCATACAATAATAAGTATATCATGTTTAAAAGAAGAAGTAAATAAAATTTAATTTTTTTGCAGGATAAAAATATAGTTTAAGATTTAAAACTCAATTTTTCCCAATAAATACGGTTGATTACATCTACTTTTTGCAT
>CAKOLT010000036.1 GCA_934096315.1 uncultured Bacilli bacterium | reverse complement strand
ATCAGTAAACAGTTCTTATGATAATTATAAAACACCTGGAAATTATACAAGCTTTTCTGCTAATGACAGAATAAAAAAAATTGGAAATAATAGTAATCCTACTTATTCTTGTGCGTCAAAAGAAGACGGCTTTAGCGTTTTAAATACGAACTATGGAAATGGTGATTTAAAGTATTCTATTTCTTTAATGACAGTAGATGAAGCTGTTTATGCTGGAGGATTGTTTTATGAAAAAAATGAAATAGTGTGGTATTCAAATAATAACTTAAAAAAAAGTATTACAGGTGATTTATGGAGTTGGCTATTAACTCCTGGGTCTGTATCTACCTATAATAAAGGTAATATTTTTGCTTTAGGTGGTGATCAATCTCATGGAAGAATTGGTAATCCTAATGTAATTTTATCTAATGTTTTAGCTGTAAGACCAGTGATTTCAATTAAGGGAGACAGCATATATAAAACTGGAGATGGAAGTGCAGAAAATCCTTATGAAATACGATAAATTAGAGGAGGCAAGCATGAAATATATAAAAATAAGTATAGTAATATTGTTAGTAAGTTTTATAAGCATATTTGCTTATAAACTTACTACAAACAATTCTACAAATAAACTAAGTTTAACTAAAGAACAAATGAAAGAAATGCTAAGTTATACTATAGATGGAAATAAGACTAGTTCTATGCCTACTAAAGGTAGTGGATATAAAGTAAAGAGTATAACTTGTAAAAATGGTAGTATATTATCATGGGATAATGATAATTGGTTATTAGAAGTTGAAAAGGTAGAAAGTGAAGATTTGTGTAATATAGACTTTACTAAAAATGAAACATTATATAATGTAAAATTAATACCTACAATATCAAAATCGTTTGATAGTACTTCTAAAACAACAACAAAAAATGGAACAACTACATTTTATACAAATTTAAAAATAAAGAATATAACTGGGTGTGATAGTGAAATATTAAAAGGAAAAGTAGTGATAAAAAATGTAACTAGTAACACTACTTGTAATGTTGAAATAACAAAAAATATATATAATATGTTATTAATAAATAATCCAATAATTAAAACAAGAACAGATTTCAATTCTGCATTTAGTGAAACAAATACCGAGACATTATTTAAGGCTCAAGAAGATAACACAGATGTATATTATTTTTCGGGTTTTCCTACAAACAACTGGGTTAAGTTTGGAACATTTAATACTGATAAAACTATTTATAAAGGTTGGGGAACTTATGGGGATGAAAAAGGATATAAAATATATGACTCAATGTCAGAGTGCACAAATGCAAGTTCATTTAATAGCAATTGTGAAGAAACAATATTATGGAAAAACGGTGACCCAATGTACTGGAGAATAATAAGAACTAATAAAGATGGAAGTGTAAGACTATTATATCATGGAACAAGTCCAGAAGAGGATAATGCCTATATAGAAATAATGCCATTTGCCGATCATAATAATGATCCAATGTATGTGGGATATATGTATGGCACAAGTGGTTCACTTGATAATAATAGAACAAATGAAAACAATAGCAAAATCAAGTTAACAATAGATGATTGGTATGAAAAAAACTTGATAGTATATACAAAATATCTAAGTAACTCAGCAGTATATTGTAATGATAGAAATTTATTTACAAATCATATCTATAATTTAAATGGAACTTTTGAATTTGCTTTTAGAGAAAGATTGAATAATAGAAAACCGGTATACAATTGTATAGATGTGAGAGATGCGTTTTCTGCAGATAATAAAATGGCCAAGTTAAAGTATCCTATAGGTTTAATTACAGGAGATGATTTTATATATTCTGGACAATATTCTATTGGTGGAGATACAAATATTTCATTTATAGATACTAATAGTAAAAAAATAAATTCTATTGGTGATAATTACTGGTGGTCAATGACTGCTTCAATAAGGTATGATAACCTCGCATATGTTGTTTATGGCGCTGGCAACACACATGCAGGGTATAGTGTAGGTAGTGGAGTTGGTAGAGATTTAGCTGTTCGTCCAGTTATATCATTAAACGGTGAAAACCTTTGGAAAAGTGGGGATGGAAGTGCATCTAACCCTTACGAAATTGTGCTAAATTAAAATAACAGTCGAGTGGCTGTTATTTTTCTTCTGTGATAAGCTTATACATTTCTTCTACTGTTTTGTCTGGAACTATAGTGTATGTTGGTATTAAATGTAAGTGAAAATGTTTAATTTTTTCTGCTTTACCATTATTTTGAACAAGTATAATACTTTCAGGATTAAGTTTAGTCTCTAGTAATTTTTTTATATCTTTTGCCTTTTTAAATATTTTAGTTAATAGCTCTATATCTATATCATCTAGATCTTTATAATGTTCTTTTGGTATTATTAAAGTGTGTCCTGGACTATTTGGAAATGCATCCATTATTACTTTTAAGTCATCATCTTCATAAAGAGTGTATGATGCTTGTTCTCCTTTTATTATGTTACAAAATAAGCAATCTTTCATTTTCTTTCACCTCTAAATTAATTATAAAAGAAAAAATAGTATTAATCAAGAGTAATAACTATACTAAATAATTAGTTTTACATAGTATATAGTGTAGGTGATATTTGTGAATTTAGATAAGTTTTTTCCTATGAAAAAGGAAGAATTAATATATTTTGATAATGCTGCGACTACTTTTAAGCCTATACAAGTGATAAATAAAGAAATAGAGTATATGAGTATGTATACTGCCAATTCGCATAGAGGAGACTATGATATTAGCTTTAAAGTTGATGATGAGATAGATAATACAAGAGAGCTTGTTAAGAGTTTTATTAATGCTAGACATAAAGAAGAGATAATTTTTACTAGTAATACTACAGATAGTTTGAATTTAGTAGTTAATGGATACTTTAAGAATTATTTATCTAGTAGTGATGAAGTTATTTTAAATAAAGCTGAGCACGCTTCTAATATTTTACCATGGTTAATGTTAAAAAAGAGTATTGGTTTTAAAATAAAGTATGCCTCTTTAGATAAAGATAATACACTTAGTTTAGATAGTATAAAGAAGTGTATTACTAAGAATACTAAAGTAATTAGTTTAGCTTATATTACAAATGTAATTGGAGATAAAAGAGATATTAAAGAGATAATAAGTTATGCACATAAGCATGGTATTTTAGTAGTTGTGGATGCAGCTCAGGCAATTGGACACACAAAAATTGATGTTAGAGATATGGACGCAGATATACTCGCGTTTTCTGCTCATAAGATGTGTGGTCCGACTGGTGTTGGTGTTCTTTATGCTAAAAAAGAGTTACTTGATAAGAT
>CAKOLT010000035.1 GCA_934096315.1 uncultured Bacilli bacterium | reverse complement strand
TCCAGTCTTGATATTTTGTCCTATAAAGTAGTATAATAGTTTCAGAAAGAGATTTATTTAAGGTTGTTGCTGGTTTCCTATCGCGGTTCCCATGAACAAAACCTTCTTTACCTTTTTCTTTATAAATAATTATTAGACGATCTAATTGTCGTCTTGATATACCAAGAGTTATTGCAGCTCTGTTTTTATTATCATTATGATCAACTAGTTCTTTGATAACTTCATATTTCTTTTTTTCTTTCATTCTTAATTCAACCTTTCTCATAAGTCACCTCAGGTGACATATTATATATTACCTTTGAGACATTTTCAAGAGATAACACTTAAGACATTATCATAAATTAATTATATTTTTATAAAAATAAATTAAAAAAGTGTTGACATATCACTTATAATATTATATAGTTAATTAGACGTTTGCAAAAAATTTAATATTATTGTATATTTACAGGACAATTCTACATTGAAATAATATGTAGTTTTTTGCGTTGCGTAAAAGAAAGGAGTGATAAAATGTCGTTCATCAAAGTAAATCACATAACTAAAACTTTTAAAGTCTCCAAAAGAGACAGTGGCTTAAAAGCAGCCATAAAATCTTTTTTCAAAAGAAATTACACTACAGTAGATGCAGTAAAAGATATATCTTTTGAAATTAAAAAAGGACAAATAGTAGGGTATATTGGTCCGAATGGTGCAGGTAAAAGTACTACTATAAAAATGTTAAGTGGTATCTTAAAACCTACAAGTGGTAAAATCTTAGTAGGGGGTTTAGATCCTCATACTGACAGAAAAAAATATGTTTCAAATATTGGCGTAGTATTTGGTCAACGTAGTCAGTTAGCTTGGGATATACCTGCAGAGGACACCTTTGATTTATTAGAAAAAATTTACAAAATGGATAAAGAAACATATCTAAAAAGTAAACAGCAACTTGTAAGCCTTCTAAAAATAGAAGAAATTATAAAAAAACCAGTAAGAACATTAAGTCTTGGAGAAAGAATGAGATGTGAAATAGCATCAGCTCTTATTCATAAACCTGAAATATTATTTCTTGATGAGCCCACTATTGGATTAGATGCAAACTCTAAAAAAATAGTTAGGGACTTTATTAAAAAAATAAACAAAGAAAATAAAGTAACGGTAATACTTACAACGCATGATATGACAGATATTGAAAGTTTAGCTAAAAGAATAATTCTAATAGGTAAGGGGCAAATACTATATGATGGAAGTTTAGAAAAACTAAAATCAAAATATGGCAAGTTAAAAAATATTAATGTAACTACATCCCAGAAAATAAGTATAAATAATATAAAGGGTATAGTAAGTAAGAAAAAACTAGTTAATGGATATAATTTTAAGATAGATTCTTGTATAATAAGTTTATCAAAATTTATAAATATTTTATCTAAAGAGTATGATCTAGAAGATATAGAAGTAGATAACGAGAACATAGATGATATTATCTTAAAACTATATGGAGAATATGGTCTATGAGAAGTTATTTATATTATTTAAAATTAGAATGTATGACTAATCTACAATATAGAATGGATGCTCTAGCAGGCATATTAACTCAAATATTTTTTGCAATAATATTTATAATGGTATATTTAGCCTTTTATGAAAGTAATAGTAATACTACCCCTATGAGCTGGCAAGAACTAGTAAACTACATATACCTTCAGCAAGCATTCTATGCTTTAATATTTCCCTATACAAAGGATAAGGAACTCTTAAAAATAATTAAGAATGGAAATATAGCATATGAATTAATTAGACCACAAAACTTCTATATAAAATGTTATATAAGAATATTTTCTAAAAAACTAATAGCAAGTCTTTTAAGATTTTCCCCAATAATAATAATAGCATCTATCTTACCATATCCATTCCATCTATCATTACCGGTATCCTTATCAAACTTCTTAATATTTATATTATCTTTATTTCTATCTTGCCTCTTAATAACATCTTTAACTGTTATAGTCCATATATTAACAATGTTTACACTTGATGAAAAGGGATTAATTGGAATATATGCTGCTGTAGCAGAAGTATTTATGGGAGGTGTTGTACCAATTCCATTTTTTCCTAAGTTTATGCAAGATATAGCATATATCCTACCTTTTAGATTTATTAGTGATTTTCCTTTTAGAATATATTCTGGTAGTATAAATATTCAAGAAGGTATAACTATGCTTATGGGAAGTTCTATATGGATAATAATAACTATCTTTCTTGGAGTAGTAATAACAAATATATCTCTTAAAAAGGTGGTGGTGCAGGGTGGTTAAGATATATTTTCAAAATCTTTTTTTAGAAATAAAATCACAGTTAGAATATAAAGCCTCATTTATAATGTCCTTTATTAGCCAAATAGCAATCTTTTTTACATATTACTTTCTTACTATAGCCTTATTCCAAAAGTTTGATAATATTAAGGGATTTACCATGTATGAAGTACTATTATGCTTTTCCATAATAAACTTTGGATTCTCTTTTATAGAGGTATTTTTTAAGGGAATAGATAAGTTTGATAGATTTATTCTAGAAGGTACTTTAGATAGAATTCTCTTAAGACCCCAGGGGGTACTTTTTCAAGTTTTATCATCAGAGATGGATTTTCCTAAATTAGCTAGATTACTGCAGTCTATAATTATATTTATAATATCTATAAAACACTTAGATATAGATTATAATTTAATAAATATATATTTAATAATTAGTATGTTTATTTCATCAGTAGTTCTCTTTTTTGGAATATTTGTTCTGGTAGCTTCTTATTTATTTTATACTATTAATGGATTAGAAGTCCGTAACTTACTTACTGATGGAGGAAAGCATATGGCTCAGTATCCTATTGGAATATTTAAAAAGGGATTTATCTTTGTATTTACATTTATAATACCATATGCCTCCGTTAATTATTATCCTTTATTATATTTATTAGGTAAAGAAAGTAATATCTTATATTTATTTTCACCACTTCTAGTATTTGTATATTTAGTACCATGTTTATTACTATTTAATAGAGGACTAAAGAGATATACTTCTGTTGGGTCTTAGATAGTTATTTAATATTTAACTTTGTTCTGTTGATACTATTGATAGATTTCAAAAAATCTTCTAGTATTCCAGTAACTTACTGTTTTTATGATTTTACAGTAACATTTACAAATTTTTAAAAAATAAAAGAAAAATACTTGAAGTGTGTAAAAATATATGGTAGAATTTAGATAGTAGAGAAAGTAATATATTTTGACTGTGTCAAAATATATTAGGAAAGGAGCCCCTCATGAATAAATATTTTAAAGGAAAATCATTAATACGAACATTTGTGGGGGGGGGGTGCAGATTATGCACCCATTAATATAATTACCAAGTTTGGTAATAATTTAAGAATAGAAATAAAAGACTATGACAGTAAGAATACAGGAGTATTCTAGTTTGTCATAGTCTTTTACTATGTAAGAAAGGTAGATGTATATGGAAGAAAGTAATAAGATAACTCCAAAATTAGCAGTAGTATCAGTATTAATTGCTACAGTATTAACAGGGATAAGTGTAGCTTTTGGATACTTTATATGGAAGAGTATTAATAATACTAATATAAGTTTTACTGTAGAAGGAGTTATGGTATATTTAGATGATGGAGCAGACATTAAGGGAGCTAATTTAGTGCCAGCTTCAGGTTATAGTAGCGTGGATGCTATAAAGAAGAGTATTAAACT
>CAKOLT010000034.1 GCA_934096315.1 uncultured Bacilli bacterium | reverse complement strand
CATCATGAGTCAAGTTACTGACGGTATTATGCATGCTCATGAAGCTTATATAATACATAGAGATATTAAACCACAAAATATCATGATCCTAGATAGTGGACTTATCAAAATAACAGACTTTGGTATAGCTATGGCTCTTAATGCAACCCAGCTTACCCAAACTAACTCCGTAATGGGTTCAGTCCACTATATTCCACCAGAACAAGCAAATGGTAAAGGATCTAGTGTTAAAAGTGATATATATTCCATGGGAATACTTATGTACGAACTCTTAACAGGAACCGTCCCATTTAAAGGAGACAATGCCGTAGAAATTGCTTTAAAACACATGAAAGAAAAGATACCAAGTGTTAGAAAACAAAATCCTACTATACCACAAAGTGTAGAGAATATTATCCTAAAAGCAACTGCTAAGAATCCTCGTAACAGATATGACAGTGCTAAAGAAATGCACGAAGATCTTCTCACATGCTTAGAAAAAGAAAACGAAAAAAAAGTAACATTTGAGTATCCAGAAAACGATTTTGAAGACATAGATACCATCAAAAAAAATAAAAACCTAGAAATAAAAAATACAGGATTAATCCAAAACTTAGAGATATCCAAAGAAGAAGAGGAAGCTTATAACAAAGAAGAAAAAGAAGAAAAAAAATCTAATAAATTACTTATCTTTCTTGTAAGCTTTATACTAATTATTCTAATTTCTCTCGGAGTATTCTTCCTATTTCTAAATGGCTCTAATGTTAAAAGCGTAAAAGTACCTGACTTATATAATGTAAGTATTGAAGACGCCATGGAAGAGTTAGATAAATTAGGATTAAATTATGATATTAAAGAAATAAAAAGTAGTGATATAGAATCTGGTAATGTTGTTAAAACTGCTCCAAAAAAAGGTACTACTAGAAAAAAAGGAAGTACTATAATTATATATGAATCAATCGGAGGAGAGTTCTATACTCTAGAAGACTTCACTGGTAAAAATTATAACGAAGTAAAAGCTAGACTTGAAGTCTATAATATAAAAGTAAATGTCTTAAAGAAAGACGTTGATGACATCTCTTCATACAAAGATAAAGAAGATTTAATCATTGACCAAAGCCCTAAATTCGAAGAAGGAAATGAAACTATATTAAGTGAAGGAGATAGTGTAACATTATATATTCCTAATATAGTAAATGTTTACCCAGATATGGTATCTGAAGGATGGACATTATCTTCAATGAGGGCATTTGCAGAAGAATATGATGTTAGTTATACAGTAGTAGATAACAATAATGTTACCATACCTAGTAGTGAATATGATTTATATAATGATGCTAAAATAATATATCAATCTAGAAGTTCAGGAGACACCATTATTAAAGGTATTGTATGTAACATAAAATTAGATACAACTTATGATAAAGATGTTCTTAATGATATATTACCTTAAGGGGGTATTATGGAAGGTATTATAGTTAAAAATATTAGTAATATTTATACAGTTAAATGTAAAAATGGTAGATATGATTGCACCGCCAGGGGTAAGTTTAAATATGACAAAATTACCCCGGTGGTCGGAGATCATGTCCTAATTAATATAGATAATAAAATTATAACAGACATACATAAAAGAAAAAACTACTTAATTAGACCCAGTGTTGCTAATGTAGATATAGCTTTTATCATGGTGCCTGTTATACCTAAAATAGACTTAGTTTTATTAGATAAACTTATTACTATTATCTCTTATAACAATATTGAGCCTGTTATATGCTTTACTAAAGCAGACTTACTAAACGATTTAAGTACAGTTAACAATTACCTTAATTATTATAATAAAATAGGCTATAAGAGTCTATTTAATAGTAATTTAGATTATATTAAAGATATTATTAAAGGAAAGACTGTCATTTTTGCAGGACAATCAGGAAGTGGTAAGTCAACCCTATTAAACACACTAGATAGTAGTCTAGAACTCAAAACTAATGAAATATCTATTGCCTTAGGTAGAGGTAAACATACTACTAGACACACTGAATTATATGAGGTATGTAATTCCTTTGTAGTAGATACTCCAGGATTCAGTGCCATAGACTTTACTGGTATGGATAAAAGAGATATAAGAGATAATTTTAATGAAATGTATAGTAATTTAGAATTCTGTAAGTATAGAGATTGTATGCATGATAAAGAAGACGGATGCAGAGTAAAAAAACTCGTAGAAGAAGGCACTATATTAAAAGAAAGATATGATAATTATCTATATTTTATAAGGAGGTAGTTTATGAAAGTATCGGTATCTATATTAGGAGAATCTGATACAGCAAAGTCTGTTAGATTAGTTAATGATACTTTATGTGATTATATCCATGTCGATGTCATGGATGGTAAATTTGTTGCAAATAAAAGATATGATATTAGTGAGATTAAATTTATAAATAGTATTGCTAATAAAAAAATGGATATCCATTTAATGGTTAACAACCCTTTAAAATATATAAGAAAGTTAAGTAATATGAATATAGAATATATTACTTTTCATTATGAAATAAATAAAAATATAAATAGAGTTATTAACGCCATAAAAAAAAGAGGTTATAAAGTCGGTATGGCTATTAACCCCAGTACCAAAGCAAGTGATATTACAAAGTATATAGATAAAATAGATATGATTTTAGTTATGAGTGTTGAGCCTGGAAAAGGAGGACAAAAATTCATAAATAACACCATAGATAAGATCAAAGAAATTAGAAACCTTAACTTTAATAAAGTAATTAGTGTTGATGGTGGCATCAATAACGTAGTAGCAGAAGCATTAGATCATGCAGATATACTAGTAGTAGGTAGCTATATTACAAGTTGTAATAGTTATGTAGACAAAGTAAATATTATTAAAAATATAGGGAGTTAGATAGGTATGCAGAGATATTTCGCAAAAGATATAAAAGAAAATAAATTAATTCTATATGATAGTGATATTCATCATATAAAAAAAGTTATGAGAATGAATGTTAATGATATGATAGAAGTAGTATGCAGTAGTACTTGTTACTTATGTAAAATTACAGATCTTAATAATTTTAATATAATTGTATTAGATACCATAAAACAAGATAGGGAATTAAATAGTCACATTATAATTGCAGCCCCCCTTGTTAAAGAACAAAAAATAGACCTTATTTTACAAAAAACTACCGAACTTGGAGTTAAAGAAATCATACCCACTTTAATGGAAAGATGTAATGTTAAACTTGATAAAGATAGATATGATAAGAAAAAAGCAAGATGGGAAAGTATTTGCAAAGAAGCTAGCGAGCAATCCATGAGAACCTCTATTCCAGTAGTGGGAAACATTTGTAAACTAAAAGATATTGTTAATATCCCAGCAGACCTAAAACTCGTTTGTAGTACAAAAGAAATAGATAAAAATTTAAAATATTATTTACAAAATAAGAGTAGTTGTGGTAGAATATTACTTGTTATTGGTCCAGAGGGTGGTATCAGTGATAATGAAGAAGAATACCTTGTAAATAATGGATTTAATAGAGTAAGTTTAGGGAAGAGAATACTTAGGGTTGAAACAGCTTGTATATATGCTTGTAGTGTTATTTCTTATGAAATGGAGTAGATTATCATGGAAGTGTTTATTGATTTTTATAATAGTTTAGATTTAATTTATATAATATTTTTTTGGGCTTTTATCGTGCTTTTTATATTTATGTTTATCTTTTCAATAGTACTATGTAAGAAAAACAGAGACCTAGTAAAACTTCTTAAAGAAAAAGAAGAAGAACATACCAAAGAAAAAGTTATCAAAGAAAATCCTCCCAAAGAAGAAGTTTTAGAAGATAACCCATTAATAAATAGTACTATAGAGAAAGAAGAGATAGTAGAAGTTAAAGATAGCCCTATTCCTAAAGGAGCATACCAAAAAAATATCCTAAGGGATATGGTTAAACAAACCTCTCCAATAAATCTTGCTAAAGAAAATAATAACAGTTATTTAGAAAGTGTTAGTAAGAAGATAGAAGACGAAATGAAAGCAGTTAACAGTGACCTTACTGATTATGAAAAAAAACAAGAAGACGAAGCTATTATTAGTTATAAAGAACTGCAAGAATATAAAGATAAGTTATATAATATAACTGAAGATGAAGAAGATGTCTCTTTTATAGAAGAGTTAAAATCATTTAGAAGTAATTTATAATAAAAGATGCTAAATAAAACTAATTATCTAATTCTATTTAGCATCTTATTTTAATTCATACATGGTATATTCCGTATATTATAAATACAAACAAAAGTTATTAAAAACTAGTTTACTTTACACATAAAAGTGTCAAATTTAAAAGTTTTTATAACTTTTTTTCATTTTTTAGGGGAAAATAAATTTTTTTCCGTAATAATAT
>CAKOLT010000033.1 GCA_934096315.1 uncultured Bacilli bacterium | reverse complement strand
TTATATTAAGATCTTCATCTTAATATCATTTTTATCAAGTATGACTAGTTTTCCATAAAACTTTTCACACTATCCTTTATTTTCTAATTTAGCTAATGCTCTAATTACTTCTAACATGTCGGCTAATTCTTCCAATCGATCATCACCTGATGCTTGGATTACTTCTTTATATTCTTCATATAACTTTTTTTCCAATTCATTTTTATACTCAATTTCATCTAATACTCTTACAACTGGTGTTTCTCCTTTTTCTTTTATTATGTTTGGAATTTTATCTCTTACCAATTTATTATATATTATTTCCATCTTCAATTCTCCTTAATATTTTTTTATGTTTGGTATTACACCTCTAATACCGCGTGGATTATCAACATCACTCTTATATCTAGGAATTAAATGCATATGTATATGCATAACTCTTTGTCTGCTGATTTACCACAATTTAATAAAACGTTATATCCATCAAAATTATATTTTATTATTTATAATTATTGGTGATTTAGTCATGTGTTTCCTTATTTTAATGTCATATGTGTACTTATTAAAAATTTTTTTCTAGTACTTTTTCCCACTTTCTTCTAACAATAAATCAAAGTATGATTTATATAATTTATCTTGCCTTATTCTGTATTTTTCAAATTCAGTTAATGCTTTATCACACGCTATTTCATGAGATATTTTTCCAGCATCCTTTAGTATATCTCTATTATCAAGTAATAAATATTTATCTATTAAATTAACCCAATCTTCCATTGTCATTGGAATATGTCTTCTAGCTCTGTTTTCTGCTAATTCTAAGAAAGCACTTACAATTCCCTCTAAATCTTTTATTTCATCCTTTGATAAATAGTTTTTAGCTATTAGAACATCAGATTCCATTATTTTCCCATTAGGAGAATTTTTCCAAGAGGTAAGTCCCATATGATCTTTCTCAGCATTAGCTCTGTTATATATAATTTCAGCAGCTGTCTGTTTAGATACAGCATAGTGCATTTTATTCTGTACTTTTTTAAAAAAATCAATTGATATTGGGGACTTTGGATCATAATCCACACTTGTTGCATAAATATCAGTTATTTTTTGATAAAATCTTCTTTCAGATAATCTTATTTCTCTAATTTCTTCTAATAATTTCTCAAAGTAATCTTTATCAATAAAAGAACCATTTTTCATTCTTTCTTTATCTAATACATACCCTTGAATAGTAAATGTTTTTAAAATATTTGTTGCCCATCTTCTAAATTGTGTAGCTCTTATTGAATTTACTCTGTATCCAACCGAAATTATTGCATCTAAATTGTAAAATTCTGTTTGATATTTCTTACCATCAGCAGCAGTATGTTCCATTTTGGAACATACTGAATTTTTATCTAATTCATTATCCTCAAATATATTTAATAAATGCTTTGTAATAGCAGATCTCTGGACATTAAACAATTCTGCCATAGCTTTTTGAGTCATCCATAAAGTTTCATCTTCATACCTTACTTGTATACCCTTATCTTTTTCTTGAAGTTTAAATGTAATAAACTCTTCTGTGCTACTTCTAATAATTAAATCTTTTGCCAATTTTATCAACTCCTTAAACTTAATTTCTAATTAGCATATGTTGCGTCCACTTATTTCTATATCAGCATCGTGCACATATCATACAAACAATCTTCTAAATATTTTAATTTTTTTATCCATTTTTTTAACCAAAATATAAATATTTAGTTTTAATTAATACAAAAAGCCTTACTTTTCAAAATCTTTTCTTTGCAGTAACGAAACGCACTCCACATGATAACTACATGCAAACATATCTACAGGATTAACCTTAATAACATCATAATACTTAGATAAATCCTTTAAATTCTTTACCAAAGAATGAATATTACAAGAAACATAAACAATTCTCTGCGGCCTTAATCTAATTAAATTATAAATCGTATTTTTATCAAGACCACTACGAGGAGGATCCACGATAACCTTGTCCACTTTTCTAACATCATTAATTATCTTTGAAACATCCCCATTAATAAAACTAATATTACTTATACCATTAATTTCCTTATTTATATTAGCAGACTTAATACTCTCCCTATTAATCTCAACTCCAATAACATCATGTACCATCCTACTTACATATATCCCAATACTACCAGAACCACAGTACAAATCAAGTACACTATCCTTGGTAGAAGGCTCCAAAAAATCAAGTATTTTATCATAAAGCTTAGCAGTTAAAAACTTATTCACCTGAAAGAAAGAATCCTTTTCAACATGAAAAGTAAAATCAGAAACTCTAGAAATTAAATAACTATCATTCTTAACTACCTTATAATTTTCACCATTCTTAATTAACACACTATCCACCAAAGATAACTTACTAATATCTAAATTAACATCATCTTTTACCTCAAAAATAACCATACTATTAACAAAGTTTCTAATAGTAACCCTTAAAACATTAGATAAATCAATACTAAGAAGCACTTTTATAATATCATTTATTTTATGATCGCACAAAACACATTCAGAGATAAAAACAGCCTCATGAGATTTCTCCATAAAATAACATAACTTATTACTGGTAACATTTAATGTAACTTTATTCCTATAATAAAACCTCTCACCTTTAGTTATTTCCATTATTTCCGGATAAAATCCATTATTATTAAATATTTCCCTAATATTATTTAACTTAAAATCAAGCTCACTCTCATATGAAGTATGCATATAATTGCATCCTCCACATCTTTCATAATATGGACATAGTGGCTTAATATGACCATCACTTTTCTTTATAAATTTAACTACTCTTGCATCATCATATCTCTTACTTTCCTTAAAAGTAGTAACCAAAACCTCATCCTTAGGCAAAGTATAAGGCACAAACATTACCTTATTATTATACCTACATATACCCTTCCCCATATAATTAAGTTTATCTATAGTAACTTTCATTATTTTGTATACTCAAACTCATAATCTAAAATTCTAACTATATCCCCTTCATTAATACCCATTTTAACAAGTTCATCCTCAATACCAAGACTTCTTAATCTTTTAGAGAACCTTGATATAGCCTCATCCGTATTAAAATTAATCATCTTAAATATCTTCTCAATCCTGTCTCCCCTTATAATATAAGTATTTCCCTCTTTATCAATAGTGAATGGTTTTTCTTCTTTAAATTTATAAATGACATGTTTTAAGACTTTTTCTTCATCATACAAAACCTCTTCCTCCGTAGTCTTAACAAGCGTATTAAGTCTATCTATCAAATAAGATAAATTCTCTTCGTTTAAAGCAGATATCTCTATAATCTCTTTATCTTTTAACTTACTTTTAAGTTTTAATAAATTTTCCTTAGCCTGTGGCATATCCATTTTATTAGCAATAATAACTTCTTTCTTATTACAAAGTTTAGGACTAAACTTCTCTAACTCTTTTCTAATAGTAATATAATCATCATAAGCATCTCTTCCTTCAGAGCCACTGGCATCAAGTACATGAGCAATAATCTTAGTTCTCTCCACGTGTTTTAAAAACTTATGACCAAGGCCAAGACCTTGACTAGCTCCCTCGATTAAACCAGGAAGATCTGCCATAACAAAACAATCATCATATATCTTTACAACCCCAAGATTAGGAGACAAAGTAGTAAAATGATAAGAAGCAATTTTAGGATTAGCATTAGTAATTTTAGAAAGAAGTGTACTCTTACCAACACTAGGTAACCCTACAAGTCCAACATCCGCAAGCATACGAAGTTCAACTTTTAAAACTCTCTCTTCTCCAGGTTCCCCTCTTTCACAAAAAGAAGGACATGGATTACTTTTAGTAGCCAAACTAACATTACCTCTTCCTCCACGACCACCATAACAAACAATAACTTCTTCTCCATCCTTAGTTAAATCTGCAAGAACACATCCCGTCTCATTATCACGAATAGTAGTCCCTAAAGGTACTTTTACAATTTTATCTTTAGCATACTTCCCATTCTTATTTTTACCTTCTCCATTTTCTCCGGGAAGTCCCTTAATTATTTTCTGATACCTTAAATCAATTAAAGTCTTTAAACCACCATCTGCCTTAAAAATTATATCAGAGCCCTTACCGCCACTACCACCATAAGGTCCTCCCATTGATATATATTTCTCTCTTCTAAAAGCCATACATCCGTCGCCACCACGGCCTGCTACAGCAGATATTATTACTTCATCTATAAACATGATATCACTTCCTTTTCATAAACACTATTATACATTAAATTTAAGTAAAAGTAAAATATGACATTAAAAAAACTTTCTATAAATATCACCCTTTTATGTATAAATTAAAATTAGACCCATATAATATATATATGGATCTATGTAGAGATAAATTTTATTTTAATTAATAAGTTTTACTATTTTAAGTTATTTATTTCTGCTATTGAATAACCGGTGATTTTGGATATTACTTTTTTATCTAATCCTTCTTTTAGCATAGCTTTTATTGTTTTTACTGTATTTTCTTCTATGCCACGCTTTATTCCATCTTGAAGTCCCTCTTTTCTAGCTTCCTCGGCAAAGTATTCTCTTTCTTCTCTAGCTAGTTTCTCTTGGTCATAAGGATTTATGCAAACATTACTATTTTTATATTCCTCAAAGTAATCACTAAACATTTTAACCTCCTTATCATATCTTCCATCCTCTGTTTTTAATATTTTTGCTATTTCTTCTGGACTCTCTGCTCCGAGAGATGCAAAAACTTTAATCGAATCTTTAACACTGTCATCATTATAGCACATTTCTTTGCATAATGCAACATTTATGTACACAATTGTTAAAATATCGTTTAAAGGATATAGAGAACTTTGATCTAATAAATTAAATATAGATATGGGTCTATCTTTTAATTCTTTAGATACTGGATAGTTAAAGAAATATAAATTTAAAGAATTTATCTGATAAGATAGAGTTCTTTTGATCTTCTGTGGTTATAATTTTCACTTCCTTTCG
>CAKOLT010000032.1 GCA_934096315.1 uncultured Bacilli bacterium | reverse complement strand
AGGAAGGACTAGACGAAAAAATAATATCCAAAATTACCGGTTATACAAAAACGGAAATAAATAACTTAAAATAATAAAACTTATTTATTAAAATAAAATTTATCTCTACATAGATCCATATTATTATATGGGTCTAATTTTAAATTATACATAATATACTTTATATTATAACCAAAGAAAAACAAAAGAACTCTATCTTATCAGATAAGTTCTTCAAATTTATATTCTTTAAAGAATATATCTCTGATATTAATATCAAAGATATAGATATCACAAACTCAAAGTTAGCCTTAGAACTATCTACCAAAAAGGAAAAAGAATAAACTTACAAATCTTTTATGAAAACTATGCATTTAATCTAGAAGCAAGTAATCATATTGAAGACAGAAATATTCAAATCATTAAAAATACTCTATATGCTTTTTCAATCGGAATAAAACTAACTAAAGAAAGTGATATCTATAGAAAACCTAAGAAAGTAGTTCAAGTCAATTTCTTTACAGTATCTAATGAATTAAAAAATAGCCCTATATCTATATTTAATTTATTAGATCAAAGTTCTCTATATTCTTTAAACAATATTTTAACAACCAAGTAACATAAATGCTCCCTTAATGTTTTTGCATCTCTTGGGGCAGAGAGTCCAGAAGAAATTACAAAAACATTAAAACAAAGGATGGAAGATATGACAAGGAAGTTAAATGTTTAGTGATTATTTTGAGGAATATAAAAATAGTAATGTTTGCATATATATCATACATAGGGGTTAAATCAAAATTAACTATCTAATTTTGTCTCTCCCCTATTTTATATTATACTCTCTATATAAGTCTATTTTACTTATACCCATTAAGTATTTTAGACTTTTTAAATACTCTTTTACCTTACTTACAGAAGTGTTTCTCTCTTCAGCAGTTTGAATACTAATTAATAATTCCATTTTATTTAATATAGAATTTATAACAGCCTCTAAACTCTGAGGATCCGCATAGTTTGTAATTAATATATTATTTACAAGTTCATAATCTTCACTACTACAGTTTAATATAAAATACGCAAGTAGACTAGGATTTTTACAACCACTCTCTACAAATACTTTAGCAGTATTAAAGTTATTATTTCTAATTATTTCTGTTATAAATGTTGTTCCCTTAATTGTCATAAATTCTCCAGTAGGTATCTCCTTTTTCCTCCTCTCTTTCTGAAAAGAAGAAGCATTATCAGTATTTAACCAATATGTTATCTTAGATAACGTAAACTCATTCATATTCTTTAAATACTGCCAATCAGTCTCTTTCATAGCTTTTAAATATTTTTTAGCTATATCCTGATTATATACTATATACTTATTAACATCATTATCTAATTCATTTTCACTCCTAGCAAAATTATCTCTCATAAATCCCTCCCTTCTAAGATACCTGCGTAGCATCTGCTACTACATATCCTACATATGACGCTCCCTCAGCATTTGTAGTAGTTAAATTACCATCAACATATACTATTAAAGCATATTTCTTCTCTTCTGTTTTAGAAAGATTTTGGGTAAGTAATGATATATCATTAGGAGTATTTATATCCCCTTTTGATAATACCGCATAACTAGTACCAGGATTTAAAGTAGAAGCCTCTACTAAAGCATACTTTAAAGCATTCTTACTATCTCCTGTAGTATATACATCTGGAAGTGTAGTACTTTTCAAAGTTAAAGTAAATGTCCCCGTAGTTTCACAACTCTGATCCAAAGATATTGTAAATATAGAACTAGCCATTCCATATGTATATGTTATATTATTTCCACTAATCGGAGTATCCACTTGAAATAAATCTTCATTTATAGTCTCTCCCTTTGTATAATTTATATTAAAACATTTAGATACACCAGAAATAGTTGTCTCTTTTTGCCAAGATAACCAAGCATAAGTTAAACCACTAACTACTAAAATTAATAAGATTATACCCACAATTAGGCTGCTAGTTTTACTTTCTTTATTCATAATTACCTCTTTTCTAATATAAGAATACCATAAATTACACATTTTTTAAAGTTTTTTTCATTTTTTTATTGACAAATTGTTTAAGTTGGTATATTATATAAATCACCAATTCAAATTTTACAGACGAATTGGTGCTAGTATCACACTAGCCAACCCCTTTTTATTCTTTTTAAGGAGGCTGTTCTTCAGGGGGACAGTCTCTTTTTTTATTTATGTTTATGTTCATATTTACTTACATTTATTGCCATACCTAACACAAACACTGTAGCAAGTAAATATAACCATATCATAAGAATAATTATTGAAGATAAATTACCATATATAATATCATATTTAGCAAAGTATGATAGATAATATTTAAATATTATTGTACTAATTATCCATAACACTGTTGTAAACATTCCCCCATAACTTGTAGTTTCACTCTCTATAGTCTTAGAAGGAGCAATTGCATATATTAACTTAATATTAAAGTATACAATTAAATATGTTATTGGCCACTGGACAAGCTTAAATATAAATATTATCTGTGGAAATATATTTTTAAATATATCTATATTCCTTATAAGACCAAGTATCTTCTCTCCGAAAAGAGGAACTATTATTAAAAATAGAAATAATATAAGAATTATAAATAATATTATTACAGATTTTATACGATCTTTAATTATATCACTTTCTTTTATTCCATATAAGGTATTGGATGCTGTTATTATAGAGTATGTACCATTTGTAGCTATTACTAACCCAATAACTACAAATATACCAACATTGGAGTCAAACCCTTTACCAGATATTATATCAATAACTAGTTCACTAGCTTTCTCTGGTAAAAAATTATTAATTAAAGTAATAACACTATTTATATCAACTTTAAAAGATGAAACAATTAAAATAATTAATATAAGAAAAGGAAAAAAGGCTAAAACTATGTTAAATGCTATATTACCCGGTAAAATACTTAACTCAGGTTTACTAAATAATTCCATTATCTTTTTCATATATTTCTTTATTTTTTGCCTCATCTTTTTTCCATCCCTTTTATTGCTTCTCTTTAGATTCTCTCATAGATAATGTCGCCTCATTAATAGCGTCATCTATTGTCTTAACATCATCAGTAATCATACTGTAACCCATAGTGGCTCCAAAACCATATGGTAACTCTTTTAAAGCTTTAGTAAGTTTTCTAATATAATCTATAACATAATCTTCTTTATACCCAACCATATATATTAAAAACTCATTACCATCAGTTCTAATTATATCACTATTTTCTAATTGATTTACAATAAGTATACTAGCCGCTTTTTTAATAACAGTATCCCCTTCACTATGTCCATGAGAATCATTTATATATTTAATATTATTTAAATCTATTATTATTATAGTTTGAGGATATATAACATTATCATCCCACTTCTTCATATTATAATTTAGATAATTTCTATTCTTTAAAGAAGTCATTACATCTATAAACTTAAACTTCTCTTCTTTACTAATTTTTTTCTTACTACTCTTCTTCTTAACTAATACTAATAAAGCTATTACTAATATTAAAGTTACAGATAAAGCTATTATCAAGAATTTAAGAATACTACTTATACTTGAAGCCGTATTATATATATAATCTGTATTATATTTATATTTATAATCTTTATAATCAAGTGATGATACATAATACTTAAATAACTCTGCAAAAGTCTTATTTTTATTAACATCCCTAATTACAAACTTATAATCATCCTTAAGTACCTCACTATATATAATTTTAAACTTCTCAAACTTATTATGAGCATAATACTCATATGTCTCATAATCCACTACTAAAATAGTATCTTTAGAAGTATTTTTAAGTAAAGTATCCGTAGAAGTATAAGCACTATGTTTAATAGATAAACTAGTTAAATAATCACTTATATAAGTATTAGCTACCGCTGAAACATTCTTACCACTTAAAACCCTTAAATTACTCATAGAAAATGGTTCTGTAGCTAAAACTACAATATTCTCTTCAAATACCAGCGGAGTAGTTATAGTATCTATATTTAAACCATTTAAATTATAATTAGCAAAACTAACATCCACTTCTCCTTGCGATAGTGCTCTTTTTAAATCCTTAATACTTGGATACCCAACTACCTTAAAAGATACATCTGCTAACTGTTCAAACCCACTTAAATAATTAGACAAAGTTCCCACAAATTTCTTAGAAACTGTATTCTCATATGGCATATTAATTACATACCCATAAGTAAATGAATTACTATTATATCCCGCTTGCTCTACTTCAGATATCTTTTTATATAAGAAAAATGTCTTTAAAAAGTTATTTCTATAATCTTCATTATAGTTCTCTTTTGTATATATTTCATTATATTTCTTCATGATATTAAGTAAAGTCTTATTTTTATTTATTTCTAATATATATTTCTTATTTAAACCACTTATATGGTACACTATATTTAAATTATTTTCTAGTATCTTATTTAAAGCTTCTACCTTTGGTACTGCAACATAATCTATTTCATCACTATTAATAGAATTAAATAAACTATTAACATCATCATAAGGAGTATATGATACTTTCTCTATATTATTTAAATAACTAGTTACTATAGTTAAATCATCTTTTAAAACTCCAACTTTAGAGCCTGCAATATCTTTAATATTAGCTTCTTCCTTCTTAGATACTAAAACATACCCATCCTCATATAGTAATATATCATTCTTATTTAAATTCTCCTGAGAACTTATTACTCTAAATGATACATCTTTAAAATTCTTCTCACTATCTTTTAGATATGATACCTTATTAAAATCAATATTATATTTATCCGTAAAATTATTCAAATAATCAAAGATTATACCATTACCATTTTCCCCAAATATTGGTACATCATTATATACACTTACATCTATAACATTATTAGCATTATCACTTATCCACTTCTTCTCTATAAGAGAAAAACTAGAACTATCTTTACTATAGTTTAAAATAAATATAGCAAGAGCCACGATAATCATAACTATTATAACGGATAGGGTTACAATTTTATTTAATTTATTTTTCTTCATGATATCCTCCTAGTCTTTTGTCCAGGTAATTTCTTCCTTATTAGGATGCTTTGTAGCAGCCTTAGCAAATGGTACATACTCACTATTTTCTGGGTTAGCTTCTTCTTTAATTAAATATTCAAAATCATAATAAGCTATTTCATCTTCTGAAAACTCATTTAAAGAGGCACTAGCTATTTCTTTAGCTTTATCTACAGTAACCCCATTTATAAAGTCTATAGTTATATATACAACTCTTCCCTGAAGTCTTACATTTGCATCCTTTACTTGATCATTACTTCTTATAGTATCCTCAATATTAGCAAGTTTTTTACTAGATAATTTAACTTTATCTATTCCATCTAACCTATCACCATAAGAATTATTACTTCCCCCAAATAAAAGGGAGAAAGAAATACATACTAATACTATAAATAATATTATAGCTAAAATCAATATTATTGATATTGCTTTATGTTTTTTTATAAAATCTATTATTTTATCTTTCATAACATTTCCTCCATATAATTATACTATATTTAATTATTAACGGCAACCTCCTCCAGAGCCACCTCCGAAGCTACCGCCACCTCCTCCACCAGAAGAGAATCCCCCTCCTCCAGAAGAATAACTATCTGCTGCACTTCTAGCAGCACTTCTAGCACTTGATGCAACATAGTAGGATCTATCCACTACTGAATTTATAAATATTACGGTATTTAAATCAAAGTTATTATCAGAAAGTTCTGTTAATTCAGGATATAACTTCTTAAGCTGTTTAGCAACTTTATCTGCTATCCCTAAGATCTGTGCAAACATTAAATACTCTTGCCATAAATGTACTTCTTTTATCTCTCTCTTATCCATACTACTAAATTCTAACAAGAATTTCTTTAATCCAAGTAAATGGACAGCCTCTTCATGTAAACTACTACTACAAACATGTTTTTTCATCTTTCCATCTACCATATCATCTAATATCTGATTACTATCTTTATATTCATTTAATTTATAGCTAAATACTTTATCAAACCAATTAAAATACTTTGAATAATTCCTATTACACCACTTCTCTAACTCTTTTGCTTCAAGAATATTATCCCCACTAGCACTTCTTAAAATATTATACATTTCCTCTTCATACTTATTATCAGTAACTAAATCTTTGGTTAAATCAAAAGATGTATTCTCCTTTGTACCAATTATTTTCTTATCATTTTTTTGAATTAACTTTATCTGACCATCTCTTAACCATTTTAGAAGTAATGCCCCAAGAAAATCACTTCTCTCTTTTCCCATATTATATACTTGAGATAAGAAATACGCACAGTATATATCTTTATTACAAGGTATATCTCTAAAATTATTAACATCTTTTAAACTTATTTTCTTCCTTTGATAATTCTTACCCTTAATAGCCTTCCCTATTCCAAACACTATTAAAAATGGAACAATCCATGCAATTATTGAAAATATAGATACCATTATATCAAAGAAAGTAGTCTCAGAAGAACTATACCCATAATCACTATAATCATAATCAAATGTACCCTCTTTAGCTTTATTTAATACATCTGAAAAAGTACTATAACTACTAGTAAAATTATCAGTAATAAACGTATTTACAGGAAATTTAACAAGTATTACCCCATACATAGAACTATCAAAATCATTCTCATTAGAAGCCTGAACAATCCCATCCTTCGCATAAGAATATCCCTTATATCCATACGACCATACCTCTAAAGTATCAGGAAAAGAATAAAAACTCTTAATCCTAAACTCTATATGTCTAGGGGCTGGATCCATCTTATCATTTATAAACTTATAATACAAAAATTGAGCATCTTCCACATTATATATAACATTAGACATATCATAAGTTAAAGTATATTTATTATGCCCTTTTTTACTCATACCAAAGCATAACTCATTATCACTACTTATACCATTCTTATAAGCTTTTTCATTAAAACTAGCATTTACATTCCATGGATCTTTATAAGTAAAAGTCCTTCCATTTAAACTAACCTTAAAATTAGTTATTTCACTAGTCCCAAGATTACCAAGAGGCTTATACACTTCCGTACCCTCAGTAATATTCATATCCCATACTTCAGTTATATTAGCATTTCCATATTCATCAATATACATATCTACAGATATAGAATTAATTTCATTAGCATAAACACTTGAAGTAAAGATAAATAAAAGTACTGTAAATAATATTTTTTTCATATCCGTCTCCTTCTTTATATTATAAGTATATCATATTTTTTTATTTTTTTGTAGACTTTTATACTTATTTTTGTTAAAATAAGTATGGTGGTAGTGTGAAAAAGAAGAAAATACGTATTAAATGGAAGAATATTATTTTATTTTTATTTTTAATAATATGTCTTATGATCTTTATATTATGTTCAATTAAAATAGTCAAATGGTACTTTGACGGAAGAAAAACAAATAAAATAATTAATACCGTAAGTGATGAAGTTAATATAAATGAAATTAGTGAGGGAGAAACCATTAATCCCCCAGAAAACAAAGAAGATCCATACTGGGACTATATTAAAATGAATCTAATAGATGTTGACTTTAATGACCTAAAGAAAAAAAATAAAGAAGTTAAAGGATGGATACAAGTAAATGGCACTAATATCAATTACCCATTTGTCCAAACAAATGATAACGAATATTACCTCACACACTCTTTTAACAAAACATATAACGATGCAGGATGGATATTCATGGACTATAGAAATAACTACACAGATTTTGATAAAAACACTATTCTCTATGGACATGGAAGACTAGATGGAACAATGTTCTCTTCCCTTAAAAACATACTAAAAAGTAGTTGGTATAAAAATAAAGACAACTATGTTATCAAACTATCTACAGAAAAAGAAAACACCCTATGGCAAGTATTTAGTGTATATAAACTACCCACCACTAGTGACTATATACAAACAACATTCTATAGTGATAATGAGTACGAAAAATTCCTAGAAACTATGATATCAAGAAGTGCATTTAACTTTAATACAAACGTTAATACTAATGACAAAATACTCACCCTATCTACCTGCTACAATGATAAAGAAAAAGTAGTAATGCAAGCTAAACTTATTAAACTAAGTAAAAGATAACAATAAAAGAAACCACACCTTTGGTTTCTTTTATTCTACCCTATATGGATTATCTATAGTGCCATCTCCTTCGGTTATTATTACTTCTGGTTTAAGGGAGAAGACTGGACGCACGGAACACCCATTGAGGACGACGTTGCCGTAGTTGTTGACGTTGCCCATCGTGACGACACTGAACGCAACGTCAGTGCCGGACGAATTCGGCGACAAAAACCACTGATGATCAGATGTATACCATAGCCAATCTGTATTCTTACAACCACTTGTTGAATAATTGTATAAATTAGTTCCTGTTGCACATGTCTCTCCCGCTGCATATCCATAATCAGATGGATACATTACTGCTACTTTTCCATCCCAATAATA
>CAKOLT010000031.1 GCA_934096315.1 uncultured Bacilli bacterium | reverse complement strand
TGTTAATTACATGGGGAGGATGGTTTGTAGCAGTAGTTGTATTTTTATGGGGGTTATTTGGTTTATACTATAGGTTTAATGATAATTTAAAAGTAATTCAAAAATCAACTTTAAGAAATACCATATGGAATGAAAATATACCTATGCACGATAGATTAGAATCATGTGATAGTTATTTGGTTTTAGGGTATAATAGTGAAACAAAAAAATATTGTAATAAATTATTAGAAAGGACTGATTTAAAATGAAAATGAGTAATAAAGTATATGATAAGTTAAAATATAGTTTATTTATATTTATACCTGCGTTAATAACGTTAATAGGAACACTGGGTAAAATATATAAGTTTGATACAGAAACTATTATATTAACGATAAGTGCATTAACTACATTTGTAGGAGCAATAACAGGTTTATCCAGTATCAATTATAATAATAATAAGAAAGAGGGTAATTAGTATGATAAATATAGTAAAACAAATAGTGCCACAGAGTAAATATGGAATTAAGTGTCCTTATTCAATGACACCAATAGGTATTACAGTGCATAATACAGCAAATGACGCCTCAGCAAGAAATGAAATAACATATATGACGAATAACAACTATGAAACATCATTTCATTTTGCAGTAGATGATAAAGAGGCAGTGCAAGGAATAGAACTTAATAGGAATGCTTGGCACGCCTCAGATGGTGCAAATGGTACTGGTAATAGAAAAACAATTGCAATAGAAATATGTTACAGTAAGTCAGGCGGAGATAAATTTATAAAAGCAGAACAAAATGCTGTAGAATTAATAGTTTATCTTATGAAACAATATGGATGGGGTATAGATAGAGTTAAGAGACATTATGATTATGCTCCAGATAAGAAATATTGTCCACATCGTACAATGGATATGGGTTGGGACAGATTTCTAAATATGATAAAGGCTAAACTAAGCACTAATTCTAGTACAACTACTGAACCTGATTATACAGGAGTCATTACATATCAAGCATATACAAATAGATGGTTATCCGAAGTAAAAAAATGTGATAATACATATGATGGTTTCGCGGGAATAGGTAATGAATTAATTACAGCTTTTAGATGTAAACCAGTTTACGGTGAGATTATATATGAGGCTCATAAACTAGGCGGAGGATGGTACGGAGCAGTTAATAGTAAGGACTATAGTAATAATACAACTAATTCATATGCTGGAATACCTAGTCAAGTAATTGACCTTATTAGAATTAAATCTACAAGGGGATACGTAGATTATAGAGTTAAGACACGTGAGGATGGATGGTTACCTTGGGTTAGGGGCTTTGGCGACAAATATTATGAATATGCTGGAATAGTAGGACATGCTATTATAGGTATTCAAATGAAATAAGAAAAGGACAGGCTTTTTATTGCTTGTCCTCTTTTTTTAGTTTATTTTCTTTTAGTGCTTTTATAGATAATCTTATAAATGTCGAAGAACTAATATTTCTCTCTTTTAAAAGACTATCAAGTTCTTCTTTTTCGTCCTTTTTTAAATATACTTTAAATTGTTTGTAATTATCCTTTTTATACTGTTTATCATATTCATTTTTTATATACATGTTATCCCTCCATTATTATTATAGTACCACTTGTGAAAAAAATCAATAAAAGTAGTACAACTTTTTAAAAAACTCTTGACAAGTAGTACTACTTGTGATATACTAAGTATGTAAGATAAAGAGAAAACATATCTTACGGAAAGGAGAAGTAATGGACAACCTAAAGAAAAAGCCAATCCGTATGTTAAGTTTAACCGACTTATACGAATTGGCGAATCACGGTTACATCTTTATTAAATATAAAAATGTAATTGTAGTAGGAAAGGAATAAATCCTCTTCCTACATTGATTATACAATAGTCCATTGCAAAAGTCAATGAAAAAATTAATAAAAGGGGTAGAGTTGATAATTAACTATTATAAGTCTAATAGTTCTAATTACATTCCTATATACAGCGGAGATGAGTTAATCGCTTATGGTAAAAGGGAGGTATGCTAATATGGAGAGTAGAGTACAAAAATATTCAAAAAAGAATAGATTAAAAAGAAGAATAAAAAGAAACTTAAAGGCACTTCCTAAAAACATAATAATGAGTATTTTTTATATCATTGTAGCACTTGTTTATATTATTTATACTATTATAAAATGTTTTAATAATTTAGTGATAAAATTATTTATGAAAATTCCAAGGGTTATAAGAGTAGCACTCATTTATACGTTAATAATTAATACAATTTCAAATATTATGGTAGTTTGTAATAGCCATAATATAGATTTATTAGATACACTCTCAATAAATGCAATACACATTAATTCAGAACCAATAAATTTTAACGTCGAGGGGGAAAAGGTACAGGAATGTAAGTTTGATAGTACAAGTTGTTTAATTTATGAGAAAGCCGAAGAAATAGGTTTAACAGAGGAGCAAACACTAATGAGTATAGCAATTAGTAAATGGGAAACTGGTAACTACACTAGTGTTGCCTTTAGAAGTAAAAACAACGTTGGTGGTATGATGTGCACTAGTGGACTTATAACTTATAATTCACTAGAGGAGGGTATTGTAGCCTTTCTAAATAATCTTAAATATAATTACTTTGATATAGGACTTGACACACTAGAAAAGATACAACCGAAGTATTGTCCTATTGGTGCTGAAAACGACCCTTACAATCTTAATGTTAATTGGTTGGGTGGAACTAAAAAGATGTATAATGAATTAAAGAGCAAGTAATTAAATACATGTTTATATTTGCAAAATATTAAAGGGTATGATACAATTAATTTACCATAAAAAAATTACTCCAAAATTACTCCGAAGTGGGTGGGCTGAGAGTAATTGAAATAAAAAAATAATGGAAAAATCAATAAAAATAAGGCAATAATAATGCAAAATAATTGAAAAAAATCCCTACATCAGGCGCCATGTGAATATTACTTGCATTTTAATGCAAGTTTTTTTCTATTAAAGGGGGCATTATGGAAGAGTCTAAAAATATAATAATTGCATACATATATCTATTAAATCATAGAGGAGAATTTCTAATATTAAAAGATAAAGAATTAGGTAAATGGAATCTACCAACAATACTATCTTTAGAAAATAGCATAGATACTAGTTTAGAAAAAATAAATTCTGAATATGGACTATGTCTAAATAAAGAAAATAGTAAACTTATAGGTAGTAAAATTAAATATCAAAAGACAGAATGTGATATATTTGATACATGGATTTTTAAAACAAATATTAGTGTAACAAATGATAATCAAAAATGGGTAACCAAGTATGAATTATTACAGTTAAAAGAGAAAGAAATACTAAGAGTAGATTCCTTTTTTAAAGAAATTATAAATAATTATTAAACAAATATAGACATTTAATCACTATTTTGGTAAAATTATGATAGGGAGGAAGACTATGTACGAAGCATATAAAAAACTAAATGATGAAATAAACCAAATAAGGGGGTATCTTTGACATTGATAACAAGAAAGATACTTTAAATAAACTAAATGAAAAGACATTAGAAGAAGACTTTTGGCAAAAAAAATCTCAAGCAGATGAGATAATTAAAAATATATCAGAATTAACAAAACAAATAACAAAGTTAGAAAGTATTGAAAATAGAATAAAAAATAATCTAGAATTATTAGCGGAAGGCAATATTGATAGTGAATTATTATCTATCCTAGAGGAGGAATATAATAATTTAAACCAAGAAGTTGAAGATTTCAAACTAATAACTTATCTGAATGGAAAATATGACAAAAATAATTGTACTTTGGAAATCCATGCCGGAGCAGGGGGTACAGAGTCCATGGACTGGGCTAATATGTTATATAGAATGTATACAAGATATTTAGAAAATAATGGATATAACATTGAAGTAATAGATATTCAAAAAGAAGAAGTAGGAATAAAAAGCGTATTAATCAAAGTAATTGGATCTTATGCATACGGATATTTAAAAGGAGAAAAAGGTGTCCATCGTTTAGTTAGAATTAGTCCCTTTGACTCTGGAAAAAGAAGACACACTTCATTTGCGGCAGTAGATATAGTCCCTGAAATATCTAATCAAATAAATATAGAAATAAATCCTGCTGACTTAAAGATAGATGTATACCACAGTAGTGGTGCTGGAGGACAAAGTGTAAATACTACTGATAGTGCAGTAAGAATCACCCATAAAAAATCTGGTATAGTAGTCACCTGTCAAAATGAAAGAAGTCAAATTAGAAATAAAGAGAAAGCTTTAGAAATTTTAAAAAGTAAATTATATATTCTAGAAGAAGAAAAAAGAGATAAAAATTTAAAAAATATATCTGGTCCTAAAAAAGAAATAAGTTTTGCATCTGGAAAAAGAAGTTATGTTATGTGTCCATATACCCTAGTTAAAGATAATGATACGGGAACAACTACATCTTCTGTAAACGAAGTACTAGATGGAAAAATAGAGGAATTTATTAAAGATTCTTTACGTGGAGGTAAAAAATGATATTTAATAAAAGAAAAAAAGAGGTTGAAAAACTATTAAACAAAATAAAAAAAAGAAATAAAGTAAAAGAACTATTATATTTAAATTTAGGGTGTTTAATTGTAGCTATAGCATTTAATATATTCTTCCTACCACATAATATAGTATGTTTTGGAGTATCAGGATTGTCTATAGTTATGAAACAGTTTGGAATAGAACCCGTTGTCTTTATAGCAGTTGCAAACATAGTCTTATTAATATTAAGCTTTATAGTACTAGGTAGCAAACAAACAAAAAATGCTATTATTGGTTCAATCATCTTTCCAATCTATGTATATCTAACCGAATATTTAGTACCATTTATAAATTTAGATAACGTTGAATTAATAGTAATTGCTATTTTTGGTGCAGTAATTGCAGGAGTTGGTTTTGGATTTATATTTAAAACAGGATACACTACTGGAGGAACTGACATAGTAGGACTCATATTTAATAAATTTAGTAAAAGTGGTATGGGAAAAAACAAATTTCTGGCAGATGGATTAGTAGTTTTATTCGGATGTACAGTTTATTCATGGGAAATATTATTCTATGGAATACTCATATTATATATAATTAGTATAATGATTGATAAAATCATTTTAGGAATATCACAAAGTAAAGCATTTTATATTTTAACGGAAAAGGAAGAAGAAACAAGAAAATTTTTACTAAATGTATTAAACTCTGGTGTAACTTTAATTAAAGCAAAAGGAGGTTACTCTAAAGAAAATAAATCACTTCTTCTAGCAGTTGTTCCCACAAGAAGATACTTTTATGTAAAAGAAAGATTAAAAATGATAGATGAAAGTGTATTCTTTCTAGTATGTGATGCCTACGAAGTAAATAGAAAGGAAATAGATTATTATGAGTGATATGAGTCCTTCGAATATCTATGAAAAAATATCTATATTTATATTTGCAACCTTTTTAGCAGCTCTATCATTTAATGTATTCTTTTCCCCAAACAATTTTGTAATCGGGGGAGTATCTGGTTTATCAATAATATTTCGAGAAAATTTCAATATAAATGAGAGTTTATTCATTTTAGTAGTATCCCTTGCATTAATAATACTTAGCTATTTTACATTAGGAAAACAAACCACCATTAATTCAATGCTTGGAACAATTCTGTTTCCCTTATTTATTGAATGGAGTAAAGTATATGTAAATATGATCTCACTAGATGGTACAAGCAGTTTACTAATTATTATTTTTGGAAGTATTACATACGGTTTTGCAAATGGTTTAATTCTAAAATCGGGTTATTCACTTGGCGGATTTCAAATTTTAGCACAAGTTATACATAAATATTTTAAAATCTCCATAGGAAAAGCAATTTCCATAATAAATATTATTATAATATTAATCGGGGGTTATGTCTTTGGTATAGACAAGTGTTTATATGCAATAATTGCATTATATATAATTAGTATAGTTATTGATAAAGTATTAATTGGAATATCTGATAAAAAAACTTTCTACATAATAACGGACGAAGAGAAAAAAGTAGAAAATTATTTGCAAGAAAAATATAAGGATAGTTTTACACTGATGAATGTTAAAGGTGGAGTAAGTGGAAAAACAAAAAAAATGTTACTTTGCGTAATTCCTACCAAACAGTACACTATATTAAAAGAGTACGTACTAGAGATAGATAAAAATGCATTCTTTTTAATTACAGACACATACGAAGTTTTTAGAGGAAATTAATGTAAAATAAACAAATACTATTTATTAAAATAAAAAAAAATGATATAATTATAATTGTACAAAAAAGAGGTGAAGTATGGAATTAATTAGAGTAGCTGATGTCCAAAAGACTTATCCTACGGGAACAGTTGCATTATATGATTTTAATGTAAGTATTTCTAAAGGGGAATTCGTCTTTGTAATAGGGGCTTCTGGTAGTGGTAAATCAACATTTATCAAGATGTTATACCGTGAAGAAAAACCGGATAAAGGGTCCATTATTATTGGGGGAATTAATGTTGCTAAATTAAAAAATAGAAAAGTATATATTTTAAGAAGAAAAATTGGAGTAGTATTTCAGGATTTCAAACTACTTCCAAAACTAACTGTATATGAAAATGTTGCCTTTGCCATGGAAGTCTTTGGCTATGACAAGAGAAAAATCCAGAAAAGGGTAATGGAAGTATTAGATTTAGTTGGACTTAAACACAAAGTAAGACAGTATCCAAACCAATTATCCGGAGGAGAACAACAAAGAGTAGTAATTGCAAGGGCTATAGTCAATAACCCTAAATTATTAATTTGTGACGAACCTACAGGAAACTTAGACCCAGACACTAGTATGGGTATAATGAAAGTCTTAGATGATATTAATAAACTTGGCACTACTATTATTATGGCTACACACGATAGAGATATAGTAAATAGAATGAATAAAAGAGTAATATGTTTGGAAGAGGGCAGATTAAAACAAGATATAGAGAAAGGAAAATACTATGAAGGGCATTAGAAGTTTTAAAAGATATTTTAGAGATGCTTTTAAAAGTGTAATTAGAAATTTTTCTCTATCTCTAGCCTCTATCTCCTGTATTACAATTACTTTAATTGTAGTAGCCACATCTATAATACTTTCATATAATGTAGAAAACTTTGCTGAATCAATAAGAAAAGATGTAACCATGGTTGTATTTATTGATAAAGACGCCAAAGAAAGTGATTTAAATAATATTAAGCATAGTATTCAAAAAATAAATAATGTTGAAAAAATAACATTTAAATCAAAAGCTGAAACTGCCAAAGAAACAAAAGAAAAAATAGAAGCAGTTGCTCCTTTAGTGGATATGTGGACAGAAGATACCAATCCATTACTTGACAGCTATATGATAAAAGTTAAAGATGTAGCAATAATAAAAGATACAGTAAATCAAATAAAGCAAATTGATAAAGTTAATAATATTAGTTATGGTGAAGAAGTAGTAGACCAGTTAGTTACAGTTTTTAAAGTAATAGAGAAAGTTTGTGTTGGTGCAGTAATTGCCCTAATAATAGTAACAGCATTTTTAATAACCAATACAATAAAACTAGCTATCTATTCAAGAAAAACAGAAATAGAAATCATGCGTCTAGTTGGAGCCTCTAACATGGCAATTAGAGTACCATTTATAATAGAAGGACTATTTATAGGAGTTCTAGGATCAATTATTCCAATAATAATCACGATTTATGGTTATACAACTCTATATAATTATTTTGGAGGACAGGTATTTGGCTCATCACTAGCAAAACTATTAGCACCAGTACCATTTGTATACTTAGCATCACTATTGCTATTAGTAATAGGTGCAGCAGTTGGTATGTTTGGTAGTTACAGTGCTGTAAGAAAACATTTAAAAATATAAAATGACTACAAGTAATAGAACTTTGTTTCCATATAAAGAAACAGAGTTCTATTTAAATCAAGTCATTTTTTTAAAAATTATACATACAATATATTAGTGGTATTATTTATTATAATATTGACAATATTATAATAAATGAAATCTATAATATGCAGATAATTAAAAATAGTAAGATTACATTAACTATTTAATTATTTTAGATAGGGGTAATAAACAATATAATAACGAAGCACAGCAAAATATTTGTATAAAAACGAACCAAAATTGATAAAAAAACAATTTTTTGAAAAAAAATGAAAAAAAATGTTGACAACGCCTAAAAAAAAGAGTATTATGGATTTACAGCCCAAGGGAATACCTAAAAATAGTTATTTCCACATGAAAATGGTTATTAAAAAATATAACAAAAATAATAAAAAAAGTATTGACTTTTATATTAAAAGGTGTTATATTAATAAACAGTCCGAAAGAAATGGGCAAAAGAGAATTTAGTTCTTTGAAAACTGAGCAAAACGTCAATTTGAGTAGCAGAGATACGAACTTAATAAAAAATTATTTTTTTTGGAGAGTTTGATCCTGGCTCAGGATGAACGCTGGCGGCATGCCTAAGACATGCAAGTCGAACGAGGTGGCCTTTTGAAAGTAGAGTGCTTGCACAAAGCTGGAAGAAGATTACCACCTAGTGGCAGACGGGTGAGTAACACGTGGGTGACCTACCGCAAAGTTGGGGATAACAGTTGGAAACGACTGCTAATACCGAATAAGATATAACTTTCACGGTTATATTGAAAGGAGCCTTAAAGCTTCGCTTAGTGATGGGCCTGCGGCGTATTAACTAGTTGGTGAGGTAATGGCTCACCAAGGTAACGATGCGTAGCCGGACTGAGAGGTTGATCGGCCACACTGGGACTGAGACACGGCCCAGACTCCTACGGGAGACAGC
>CAKOLT010000030.1 GCA_934096315.1 uncultured Bacilli bacterium | reverse complement strand
ATTATTACGGAAAAAAATTTATTTTCCCCTAAAAAATGAAAAAAAGTTATAAAAACTTTTAAATTTGACACTTTTTTTGTGTAAAGTAGACTAGTTTTTATAACTTTTGTTTGTGTTTTACTATATTTACTGACAGTAGTCACCATAATGAACTTTATACTTAATGCTTCGGTAAAATAGGAAATCCAAAACATCATATTCTACAATAGAAAAATCGTTTTCCTTATCATAATAATAAGTTAAATCATTGCATTTTCTTTCTTCTAAACTATCTAAAAAACTTTTAACTTCTTTAGATAATACCCATTTACTTCGGATATTATTATAAGAATAATTATGCATACCAAAACTATCATTAAACTTAAAACTTAATCTAGGGACTCCTAGAACAACTGTCTGAGAGCCATTTTCCATCTCATAAATAATATATTCTTTCTCATAACCAAACTTAATATTAATAATTACTAAATATATAAGTATTAAGCTAATAATAACTATAATAATTTTTTTCTTCATAAATAGTATCACCACATTAATATTATCATTTTTATTAAATAAGTACAAGTCTTTGCATAAAGATAATTATAATTTCTTTTATTTTATTTAATTATATATTATAATATAGATGGTGAAAGAGCATGAAAAGTATTAAAGAAAATGTATCAAGTGAAATAGTTATTAAAAATTCTAGATTTATTGGAGTCTTATATAAATTAAATTCTCTAGAAGATATTAACAAATATTTAAATATAGTTAAACAAACATATAAGGATGCTACTCACTATCCATATGCATATATTTATAATGGTTATATAAAATATAGTGATGATAAAGAACCTTCAGGAACTGCAGGAAATGTAATTTTAAATATATTAAAAAAGAATGAGTTAAATTTTGTATTATGTGTAGTAGTTAGATATTTTGGAAAGATTAAACTTGGAGCAGGAGGATTAATAAGAGCCTATGCAAATAGTACAAAGTTTACCATTAATAAAAGTGAAATAATACCTCTAACAATGGGTATTAATTGTGATATTAGTTTTGACTATTTTCAAAAAAAAGAAGTAAACTATATATTAACTAATTCTAATATAATAAAAGAAAGTTATGGTAATAAGATATCATATAATATAGAGACTGTCGATAATGTGTTAGATAAACTAAAAGAACTTAATATAGAAATATATAATATTAATTATAAATACATAGAAAAAAAGACATATTAATCTATGCCTTAAATTACTATTTTTTCATTTTACTATAGTCATCATATAATTCTTTAAATCTATTAAAATGAATTACTTCTCTTTGTCTTAAGAAAAGTAAAGGTCCAATAATATCCGGGTCATCAGTTAAATTGATAAGACTCTCATATACTGCCCTTGCTTTTTGTTCTGCAGCCATATCCTCAGATAAATCTGCTAAAGCGTCTCCAGTGGTAGCAAAATAACTTACGGTAAATGGAACACCATTTGCATCAGTTGGATATATTGCATTTCTATGTTCTGCATAATGACTATCAAGTCCAGCTTCTTTTAGTTCTTTAACTGTAGCTCCTCTTAATAATTGATAAATCATTGAAGATATCATTTCAACATGACCAAGTTCTTCTGTACCAATATCCGTAAGAAGTGCTTTACCTCTGTCGTCAGGCATAGTATATCTCTGGTTTAAATATCTTAAAGCTGCCCCAAGTTCACCATTACTGCCTCCATATTGCGTAACGAGATATTTAGCAAACTTAATATCCTTCTTAGTAATATTTACTGGATATTGCAACATCTTTTCATACTTCCACATTATTTATCTCCCTCCCATGGCCATGGTCCATTTATCCAAACCCAATTGTTTTTATTTAGATAACTACTATCTAATGTAATTGGTCCATACATCTTTTCATATTCATTACATAACTTCTTTTCCTCATTTAAATAGTTATTATATAAGTTTATTACCTCCACGTTATTAGGATGTGTATCTAAATATAAATTTAGATCTGTTAAAGCAAACTTATAACTTCTTATCTGGTTAAGTAGTCTTTGTCTATCACTTTTAGCATTAATTTCTAAAGGAACATAATTTTTATATTTGTCATATAAATTATAAACATATTTCCTCGTAAATATCCCTCGCGGACATTAGTGATATCAGCATTATTATTAGTGTTATTATATAAGTTATTACCCATATAATTCATATCTTGCATAATACTATTCATACCAGTCATATAATTCATATCATTACTAGGATAAAAATATCCTTCATAGTTATTCATCCAAATTCCCCTTTCTCTATATAGTATGTATATAACAATTTTTAGTATGGGCAGGGTTTAAATTTATTAAAATAAATAATAATGTTTGATTTTTTGTATTTACTATATTATAATGATAATAGAAAGACAACTAAAGAGATTTATTATTATATAATCGTTTAAAAATAGAATATAAATTAAAAAAATATAAATATTAGAAAATATTTAATGTAAATGAGGGTGTTAATAAAAATGAAAAAAGACTATTTATTTAGTGTTATGGTAATAGTTATAATTTTACTGATACCGCTTAAAGTTTATGCTGGAAGAGGTTGTTGTTCTTGGCATGGTGGACAAGCGTACTGTGACGTGAATACTGGGAAATGGGTATGCAATGATGGAACATATAGTCCTAGTTGTACTTGTAGTAGTCATGGTAGTATATATGAATTAACTGATACTGACACTGACACTGATACTTATTATTATAATAATAATACAAATAATGATTATAATATTTTAGAATTAGAAACAAAAGTTAAAAAATTAGAAGAAGAAAATCAGAAACTTAAAGATGAAAATAATAAATATCATAACCGAACTGTTTTGTTTTCATTTGCTTTAATTGGTTATATAGTTTTTAGCTATATAATTTATAGAAAAGTAAAAGATATTAATGAAGCATAAAAATTATAGAAAATACAGTTTTAAAATGAGATGTGAATTAGTCATACTTAATAGTGATTTAGCAAACCTCTAGCAAGTTGAATTTAAAAGAATTAATGAATCTGTACGTAGAAATGCACCAATTCTTATAGTTTTATTGAAGCTTTAAACAATAATAAAGTTATTTATAAAAAAATTTTTAGTATTACTATATAAGGACAAGAAATTTCAATTAAAAAAAGAGACTATTTAGCCTCTACGATTAATTTAATTGCCGTTCTCTCATCACCATCAATGGTAATATCCGTAAATGCAGGAATGCAAACAAGATTTTTTCCTGAAGGTGCAACAAAGCCTCTGGCAATTGCAATAGCCTTAATTGCTTGATTTAATGCCCCTGCTCCAATAGCTTGAACCTCTACGCTATTTTTTTCCCTAAATACATTGGCAAGAGCACCCGCTACTGAATTAGGATTAGATTTAGTTCCTACTTTAAGTGTTTCCATTATTATTATCATTCCTTTCTAATTAACTATATGACCGTATTTAAAAAAGATACTAAAATTTTAAAATGCAGATGATAAAATAAAAAAGAACCGAATGGTTCTATATATTTTATGGTTTTAATGCTGTTATTGGAACTACATATACTCCATCATTTCTTCTATAAGCATAGTCTATCATTCCACATATAACACATAAAAATGCTGGTTTTGTTATACATTTACTTCTAAATTGTAATAAGTTCTTGCTTGCTTCGTCAATAGCTCCAACGCCTAATTTTATTTCTATTGCACCAAAGGTACCATCTCTTAGTTCAACAATTGAGTCAATTTCAAACCCTGTATTGTTTTCATGATAATGATAAATCATACCCCCAAGATATTCGATGTATATTCTTAAATCTCTTACTACTAATGATTCAAACATAAAGCCAAATAGATTCAAGTCCTTTATTAAATGTTCTTGTTTAAGTCCTAATAGAGAACATGCTAAGGATGGATCAATAAAATGCCTTTTTACACTTTTACCTACTCTAATACTGGATCTTATTTTTTCAGCAAATGGTAGTTGATTTTTAATCATATGTATATTTTCTAATACTGTTAGGTAATCAGAAACAGTATTTCTATTTACAGAATACTCATCATTATCAGTGTACTCGAATATATCATTTACAAGTTTTTCATTAGTAACTAAAGTTGATTCGTTTCTAGCAAGAGATTTCATAAGCATTTTCATTTTATTTTTATCTCTAGTAATTCCATCGTAAGATATATCATGATCAACAACATCAGTAATATAACTTTCTGGTAGTCTATAGTAATTTTTAGGATCAAATTCTAAACTAGCAGGCCATCCTCCTCGTATTAGTAGATCAGCAAATTTATCTAAAGATGGTTTTTCTTTTAAATTTATATTTATATTTTCATTTTTAAATAATGATCTTAAAGAAACTACACCAGAGGAATCACCTGACTCATATAATGACATTGTATACATATTTAATTTATAAATTCTACCGGCTCCTGAATGAAAGATATCTTTTTGATTTACTGGAGCTGACGAACCGCTTAAAATAAATTTTCCTTTTTTTCCATCTTCATCACATTTAGTTCTAACATCATCCCATATTTGGACTATTGATTGCCATTCATCTATTAACTCAGGATATTCATTTGTATAAATTAGACTTCTATCAATTAAAGCTTTTTGATAATCAGAATTAGGATTATCTGATTTTGTAAGTAGTACAGAAGAATTAGCATGATTTAATGCTGTCCATGTTTTACCACAATATTTTGGACCTTCTATACTAATTACCCCGAACATGGTTAGTAGTTCTTCTATTTCATCATCTATCAATCTTTTTGTATAGCCTTTCTTAGTAAGTGGCATGATATCACCTCTTTTCTATCTAAATTATATCACCCTTATAGTTATATTGCAAGCATTTTGTGCAATTTTCACATATTTTGTTGTGCAAATTTCACATA
Organism: uncultured Bacilli bacterium; assembly: GCA_934096315.1. Lineage (GTDB taxonomy): Bacteria > Bacillota_I > Bacilli_A > RF39 > UBA660 > UMGS2068. The sequence continues at coordinate 4,583 of CAKOLT010000030.1, read as the reverse complement.
TTTAAGCGTGCAATTTGCACATGTCTTATTATGCAAATTTCACATAAGGTAGTATAATTTAGCAGAATACCTTATATAAACTCCTAAAAAGTACAATATCCACCACTTAATACTAGAGTCTCTACTCTATTTCTTTTCTAGTATCTTTTTAATATCTTTTACATTAATAGCTATGTCACCATATACTTCATATAATTTTTCACGTATAGTCTCTAAAAATTCTATCATAAATTCATTTGATATACCTTGATTTAAGCCCTCATATATATAATTTAAATACACATCACTTGAAATAAATTTCTCAATTTCTCTATTTTGCATGGTCTGCTCACAAATATAGCATAATATTGTTTGATTAAAATTTCTACGATTATACATAAGGGCAAGTCTAGGGTTATCTATTATAGTGCTTCTATCTTGGTCTATGATATTTAGTTTAGCACCATCAAATAAAATATTATCATCACTAATATCATATAATAGTATTCCTTTTTGGGAGATAATTTCTATATCTTTATACACTTTAGGAAGTGCATAAATTAAACTATATAAAGAAATATCATGATTTAAGTTTTTTAAGCTAACTCCTTTTACATATCTCATTGTATACCCAAGTAATATTCCATACTTTATATTTAACTCTATAGGAAATACAAAAGTATCATTAATAATACCCACCAAAGGGCGTAACTCTTTCTCACAGATTATAAAATCCTCTTCTGTTACAGGGTAAAACTCTTTATATAACGTATTTTCATTTAATATGTAACATTTTCCACAACTTCCCTCTCCATCTTTAAGGGGTTTTAAATTTTTAATATCAATATCCATAATACCTCCCTAATTAGCCTAATATTATATCACGGAATTAGTGCAATTGCAAATTATTCTTGCCTGCTTTAATCTTTTATTATATAATTAATATGGGTACTAGTAGAAATCATAATATTAGTACTTAACTTAGGCTCTAAGAATTGTAGTTAATTATACTACTAAAACTTAGATCCGTTAGATATTTAAAAAAGAAAGGAGCTAAATATGTGCGGAATAATTGGATACGTAGGCAAAGATAATGCCATAAAAAAAATAATTACATCTCTTAAACAATTAGAATATAGAGGCTATGATTCAGCAGGTATTTCATATCTATATAATAATGAAATTAAGACTGTAAAAGAAATTGGTAAAATAGTAAATTTAGAAAAGAAACTAGATTATAATGAAGAATCTCATCTTGGAATAGGACATACAAGATGGGCCACTCATGGTAAACCTAGTGTACAAAACTCTCATCCTCATACTAAAGGGGATGTAACAATAGTTCATAATGGAATTATTGAAAATTATAGTACTCTTAAAGAAGATATGCTAAAAGAAGGTTATACATTCTATAGTGACACGGATACAGAAATAGCGTGTGCAGTAATAGATTATTATCTTAAAAAGACTGGTAATATTATTACAGCTTTAAGAGAAGTGCAAAAGAAATTAAAAGGAAGTTATGCTCTTGGTATTATTATTAAGGGTGATAACAATAATTTATATGCTATGAGGAAAGATAGTCCCCTTATTATTGGGGTATCTGATAATGAAAATTTTATTGCCTCTGATGTACCTGCCATACTTAAGTATACAGATAAGTATATTTTACTTAATAATGGGGAAATTGCTAAATTAGATAAGGATAATGTATATGTATATAGTGATGGACTTATAGTAGATAAACAAATAAATATATTTGAAAAAGAAGAAAATAGTATAGATAAGATGGGATATGATCACTATATGTTAAAAGAAATACATGAGCAGCCTCTTAGAATAAGAAATATTATAGATAAATATATTGTTAAAGAGGAGATTGATAATTTACCAGATTTATCTAAATATAAAGATATTCATATTGTAGCGTGTGGTAGTGCATATCATTCAGCTCTTGTATGTAAATATTTAATTGAAGAATATGGTAATATTAGAGTTTTATGTGAAATAGCAAGTGAGTATAGATATAAAAAGGAATTTATAAATAAGGATACACTTTTAATTGTAATATCTCAGTCAGGAGAAACTGCAGATACTCTAGCATGTGTTAAACTAGCTAAAGATAAGGGAGCAAGCACTCTAGGAATTATTAATGTTAAAGGTAGTTCTATTGCAAGAGAAGTAGATAATGTAATATATATTGAGGCAGGAGTAGAGATAGCAGTAGCTACTACTAAAGCATACACACTACAGGTAATTATCTTATCTCTACTAGCGGTTAAACTTGGTATTAAAAATAAACTTTTAGATAAGGATAAAATATATGAAGAGTATAAAAGTTTGTCTAATATTATAGAAAAAGAAGTAAATAGAGATTATTTAAGGATAGCAAAGAAATTATATAAACATAATGATATATACTTTTTAGGTAGAAATATTGATTATGCAAGCAGTATGGAAGCAAGTTTAAAACTTAAAGAGATATCATATATTCACTGTGAGACATATCCCGCAGGGGAATTAAAACATGGATCAATTGCCCTAATTGAAAATGGTACCCCAGTTATATCTTTGTTAACTAAGGATACTATTCGGGAAAAAACAATTAGTAATATTAAAGAAGTTAAAGCACGAGGAGCTTATAATATAATTATAAGTAATGAAGAAATTGATAATAAAAATGATTTTTGTGATGAAGTAATATATATACCTAGAGTAAGTGATCTTATAACTCCGGTAATATCTATTATACCAATGCAACTTCTTGCTTATAATGTAGCATTATTAAAAGGATGTGACATAGATAAGCCAAGAAATCTAGCTAAGTCAGTTACTGTAGAATAAAAATAATATATTTAATATTTTTATTCATATATTTTAATGGGGGCAATATGGAAAATATTATTAAATATTATTATAACATTAATGCAAAGGATCTTAAATATATAGATAATCATTATGAATTTTATCTAAATAACATATTATATTATTTTACTCCAGTTGATATTATAAATGAAAAAGAACTACTTTCTTTAAAAGAAATAAATATAAATAATAAACTAGCTCATAATATAGTATTTAATAGATTTAATAAGCTTCTCTCTAATTATAACGGAATAAATTATATATTAATGGAAATATATATAAATCCAAGGAAAAAGATACAATTAAGAGAAATCGAATATATTGCTAATACTATTATGATTAATTCAAAAGAAAATTATATTAACTGGGGATGGTTATGGAGTAAAAAAATAGATTATTTGGAAATGCAAATAAATGAAATTGGTAAGAAATACCCAATATTAGTAAATACATTTAGTTTTTTTGTAGGACTCTGTGAAAATGCTATTAGTTATTTTAATAATAATGTTAAGAAAGATGATACTAGTCTTGTTTTAAGCCATAATAAAATTAAACCTAATGATACTATAATTTCACTTTATGATCCATTAAATACTAAGTTAGATCATAAAGCAAGGGATCTTAGTGAGTATATTAAGCTATCATTCTTTCAAAATAATAAATATATTTTTAAAGAATTAAATGATTATTTTAAGAGAAATTTTTATTCAAAGAATGATATGTATATATTATTTTCCAGAATCTTATATCCAAGTTTTTACTTTGATTTATATGACAATATAATTATTGGTAGTATAAATGAAGAGGATATTATCTATATTACTAATAATATAGATGAATATATTAATTATTTATATAATGTATATTTATATTTGAATAATTATTATAACTTAGAAGAAATACCATGGTTAAAAAAAAAGGTTAATCAACATTAACCACTCTTATAACCTCTGGTATTTCGCTAATTAAAGCTGTCTCTATACCCTCTTCCATTGTATTTTCTGCATATGGACAATTACCACACGCTCCAACTAATTTAACATAAACAACACCATTTTCATATTTTTGAAATAATACATCTCCCCCATCATTTTGTAAATAGGGTCTTAGCTTGTTAAGTACTTCATTAATTTTATCTTCCATTTTCCTCACCCAATTTAATTATAATGTCTTTTAACTAATTTTTCAATGTTTTACTTTAATTTTTATAAAAAAAGTGTTATAATACAGAAAAGCGGTGATAATAATTATGAAAGATATAAAAGAGAATGATATTATTGAAGCCATTATTACAGGTATTCAAAATTATGGTGCTTTTGTTAAAGTTAAGGATGACTGTGATGGTTTAATACATATATCAGAAATATCATATGGATATGTAAGAAATGTTAATGATTTTATCAAAATTGGAGATAAAATTTATGCTAAAGTAATAGGTATAGATAAAGATACTGGAAAAATTAATTTAAGTATTAAAGATATTGATTATAAAAATGATGGCAAGGTTATAAGAAAAAAAGAACAGGTCAAGAATGGGTTCGAACCTTTAAGACAGCACCTAGATAACTGGATAAACGAGAAAATAAGAGAAATTATGAATAAAATGTAAAAAAAGTATTGACATTTAATTAATTAACTGGTATATTATTAAATGTCAGTGCATTACGGGCGATTAGCTCAGTTGGTTAGAGCACCTGCCTTACAAGCAGGGGGTCATAGGTTCGAGTCCTATATCGCCC
>CAKOLT010000029.1 GCA_934096315.1 uncultured Bacilli bacterium | reverse complement strand
TAAAATGTAAATTTTAATTAGAAAATTATGGATTTTTTCTTATTTTATAATGGATTTTTGCCTTTTTAAATTTTTTTTATGTTTTTATCCTGTAAAGAAGGAAAATAGTCTTCCTTTTTTTTTCATTTTATTGTATAATAAAACTATAATATGGAGAGTGATATTTATGATTATAAGAAAACCCTATGCATTTCTAATAAAAAACTTCAAAAGAATACACTTAATAATAACTGTTATCCTTGCATTTTTACTATATAAAACAACCAGTACCTATTCATATATAAAAGGATTAACCTTAGAAGAAGCAAGTAGGAGAAGTGCCCCAGATTACATAAGCTATGGCTTAATATTCCTAATACTTATCCTAATAATTGCTTTTGGTCTAATATATTATCTAATGAAACACAAGAAAAAACCAAAAACAATATATATCATATCAATACTAGGATACATCCTACTGGCAGTACTCCTAATATTTACATTCAACTACTTTGACACCCTAAAAAGCACTTTAGTAGAACAAAAAACAATAAGACTATACAGAGACTTATTCAGATTCGCTCTAGCTTTCGAGTACATAGTTACCTTTATCATGTTAATAAGAGGACTAGGTTTTGACATAAAAAAATTCGATTTCAAAAACGACATAAAAGAATTAGACTTATCCGCAGAAGATGCCGAAGAAATAGAAGTAAGCATTAAAGTAAATAGTAGTAGAATCCTTCGCGTCTTTAGACAAATGCTAAGAAAACTAGGATACTATGTAAAAGAAAATAAATTAGTATTAACAATAATACTAATAATAGTAATTGGCTTTTCAACATTTAAAATATATAATAATACCAAAGCAGGAAACACATATTATTCACCCGGAGAGTACATGAATACCTACAAATTCACTATGAAAGTAAATAACAGTTATGTAACTAATACAAGTTACGATGGAAAAACACTAGATGACTATTACACCATTGTAAGCTTTAATGTAAAAGGCACTACAAATAACAAAAATTCCATAAGTAGTACTTCCCTAAAATTAAAAGTTGGAGGAGACGTATATTATCCAAACGACAAAACGTGTGCTTCATTTACCGATCTAGGAGTCTGCTACAAATATAAAACAATAAGTAACAACATATATAGCGATTATATATTAGTATACAAAATAGACAAAAAAAACATATCAAAAAAAATGACCTTCATTTATGACTACAACTACAGTGGGGAAAATACCTCATCAGTAAGAGTAAAAATGACTCCTCTTAACTTAACCACAAAAGGTGATGAAGTAGTATATAACCAAAATGAAGAAATAAACTTTGATAAAACCCCATTACAAGAAACAACATTTAAAGTAACAAACTTTGAAAGTGGAAGTAGCATAAATTATCAAATAGATAAAGAAGCATGTGATGTAAATGACTGCAATGAAAATAATTTAATAACTGTAGACTCAGAAAAATTACTTCTTAAATTAACCATAAATACTAACAACGAAAATATTATAAAAAATAAACTACTAAAGTACTATACTCAAGTTGGATATACCAAAAATGATACATCTTATAAAACAAAATTTCTTACATTAAAAACAGGAAATCCAAGTATTTTATTACTTGAAGTACCAAAAGATTTAGAGGATGCATCCGAAATATGGCTTGATATTAACATAAGAAACACAAAAATTAAGTATTTTTTAAAGAAAAATCAATAAAATTGGCATAAAAAATAACTTTTAGCATAAAATGTATTGAAAAAGTTATTTTTTTTTGATATAATTATCTTACATTCATTCAAGGACTCATAGCCAAGTGGTAAGGCATGGGACTGCAACTCCCTGATCGTTGGTTCAAATCCGACTGGGTCCTCCAATAAATGTTTAATGGCGAGATAACTCAGCTGGCTAGAGTACACGGTTCATACCCGTGCTGTCGAGGGTTCGAATCCCCCTCTCGCTACCAATTATGAATATAATTACATAAATAGAAAACAAGAAAGGAAGCAAAAAAATGGGTTTAGGTTTAATTGATTTACAAGTAGCTTTAGATTCAGAAAATTTAATCGAAGCATATAGAATTGTCTTAGAAATTGAAAAACAAGGAAACAAACAAGTATTAAGACAAGCAAAACAAATGCTAAATGACGCCTACAAATATGATTCAAGAGAAGCTAGAGTATCAAGTAGATAACAAAAAGAATATAGTTAAATCTATATTCTTTTTTACTGGGTAATAATCTATATTAGATTATTTCTATTATCTTGATTCATGTTACATTCTTCACGTTCATTTTGATTATTAGAATTATTCATACTATTATTCTTGTTTGAACGATTATTATCTCTCTTGTGAGAATCAAAATTATTTTGAGATTTATTTTTTCCCATTTCTATCACCCAATAATAATATGGATAACTAAAAAAAAATTATGTAAAAAAAACAAAAAAAATAAAAAAAATATTTAAATAAACAAATATTTCTGGTAAAATAAATATAAAGGCAGTGATAGTATGATGGAGGAAAATTTTAATAAATTATTAAAAGAATTAAATATAAATTTACAAAGCATAGAAAAATGCAGTTTAGATAAAGTAATTATTCATGACAAAAACGACTTCTGGGAATTTCAAATAACAAGTAATACAAACCTATCATTTACAGATTATAACAACCTATTAAAATCCCTTAAAACACTATTCAAGGGAATAAAAGAAATAAAAATAAACATAAACCCAAAAGAAGTAAACAACCAAAAATTTAACGATTACTTCAAATATATTCTAGAAGAAACACTAAACACAAATAACAAATATAGCATATTTAAAGAAAGAGAAATTATCCAAAAAGAAGATGAATTAATTATACCCATATATAACAAAATAGAATATGGATACATGAAAACAATAATAGAACAAATAAAACCATACCTAAACAGTGCAGGATTCTCAAACATAAATTACATTATGGATATCATCGAAGACAATGACATTACTAAAGAAATAAACAAAGACATGGAAGTACAAGTTCCTTCCTACACATATAAAGAAGAAAAAAAAGAATATAAACCATATCGTGGTAAAAAAAGTGAAGAAATAACTTTAATAGAAAATATAAAACATGAAATGGAAAACATAAACATAAACGCAGAAATCTTTGGAATAGAATTCTTCGAATCAAAAGGAGGATTCAAAATAATAACACTCAAAGTAACAGACTACACTGACAGCATGTACCTAAAAATATTTACCAAAGACGATGAAGAATACAGCGAAATAAAAAAATTACTAAAAGTAGGAAAATCATACACATTCTATGGAAGAGCAACAATAGATAAATATGCAAATGAAATAGTATTCAACTCCAGACTAAGAGATATAACTGAAATAGAAAGCATAAAATCAACTCAAACAATTACAGATGATGAAGATGTAAAAAGAGTAGAACTACATGCTCATACCATGATGAGTCAAATGGATGGAATCACAAAAGTAGATCTAAATAAACACACCTGCGAACTAGTAAGTAAAACAATAGAAATGGGCTATAAAGCAGTAGCTATAACAGACCATAACGGTTGTCAAGCCTTTCCCATCGCTTATGGTATAATATCATCACATAACAAAAACATCGAAGACAAAACAAAACACTTTAAAGGAATATATGGAGTAGAACTAACTTTAGTAGACGATTCAGTTAACATAGTTTTTAGACCAGATGACAGAGACTTAATGCAAACAGAATATGTCGTATTCGATACTGAAACAACAGGTTTTAATGCCGGAGCAACTGACCAAATGATTGAAATTGGAGCAGTTAAAATAAAAAACGGCGTAATAACAGATAGATTCGATGAGTTAATAGATCCCAAAAAACACATCCCAGATAAAATAACCGCCCTTACAAACATAACAGACGAAATGGTAAAAGGAAAAGACAGTGAAGAAATCGTAACAAAAAGATTCCTAGAATGGGTAAAAGACGCAGCCATGGTTGCACACAATGCCAAGTTTGATATCTCATTTTTAGAAAGTGCAATGAAAAAATACAACCTCGGAGAATTCAATAATACAGTAATTGACACCCTAGAACTATCCCGTATAATAGATCAAGGATATGCCCGTCATAGCCTATCCGCACTAGTAAAAAGATATAACGTACCATGGGAAGAAGATGCCCACCATAGAGCAGACTATGATGCCGAAGGAACAGCCTTAGTATTCCATAAAATGCTAGAAAAATTATCAATGCAAAACTTCAGTAAAATAAAAGACTTAGATAAACTAATATCTAAAGAAGAAATCCATAAATTCGGTAGCACATACCACTTCAATGCCATAGCCCTAAACAAAAAAGGACTAAAAAACTTATTCAAAATAATATCTCTTGCAAACACAACATATCTATACAAAACACCAAGAATATTAAGAAGTAAACTAAATGAATTAAGAGAAGGCCTTTTAATTGGAAGTGGCTGTTATGAGAGTGAAGTATTTAGAAGTGCAAGAAGTAAAAGTGGAGAAGAATTAACAAACATAATAAGATTCTACGACTATATAGAAGTCCAACCACCCGAAGTATATGGACACTTAATCCAAACAAGTGATTTCAAAAACGAACTAGAATTAAAAACACACATAAAAAAAATAATCGAAGGAACAATCGACGCAGGAAAAATAATCGTTGCAACCGGAGACGTCCATCACTTTTATAAAGAAGACAAAATCTATAGAGAAATAATAGTAAACCAAAAAATACCCGGAGGAGGAAGACACCCCCTTGCAAAAAAAGACATAACAGATATTCCTTCTCAGCACTTTAGAACTACAAAAGAAATGCTCGAAGACTTCAATTTCTTAGATAAAGATTTAGCATATGAAATAGTAGTAACAAACACAAATAAAATAGCAGACATGGTAGAAGAAATAGAAGTCATTATAGACACCGGAGGTATCCCATTTTCTCCTAGAATAAAAAGTGATGACGGAAAAGATTACCTTAACTGCCCAAAAGTAGTAACAGAATTAGTATTCACCAAAGCAAAAGAATGGTATGGAGAAAATCTTCCCTATAATATAGAAGAAAGAATCTCAACAGAATTATATGGAAGTATAGTATACAAATGCTGTTATGAAAACACAAAAAAACAAAACCCAAACTTAAACGAAACAGAACTAGTTGACAAAGTCTTCCCATATTTACACGAAATATTACTAGAAGGCTTTGATGCTGTAAAGAACTTAGTAAGTAACTACTTCAAAGAAAGCTGGAATAATGAAGAAGATGGAGAACTAAACGATAAAACCCTAGAAAAAAAAGTAAAAAAAGAACTTGGAGGAATTATTGGTGGAGGCTTTGACCCAATATACTTAATAGCCCAAAGACTAGTAAAACACTCCAACGATGAAGGCTATCTCGTAGGATCCAGAGGTAGTGTAGGAAGCAGTTTTGTAGCCACCCTAATGGGAATAACCGAAGTAAATCCCTTACCAGCACACTACAGATGTAAAAAATGTAAACACAGCATATTCAAAGACAAAGACGGAAAAGATTTAGGAGCCACCTACAACAGTGGGTTTGACTTACCAGACAAAAATTGCCCTTCTTGTAACGAGCCAATGTATAAAGATGGACAAGACATGCCATTTGCCACTTTCCTAGGCTTTAATGCTGATAAAGTGCCAGATATAGACTTAAACTTCTCAGACTTAAATCAAGCATCAGCCCATGAATATACCAAAGTACTATTCGGAGTAGATAATGTATATAGAGCAGGAACAATAGGAACTGTCGCAGATAAAACAGCCTTTGGATACGTAAAAGGATATTTCGAAGATAAAGGAATAATGAATAAAAGCAATGCAGAAGTAGAAAGATTAGCCCAAGGTTGTACCGGTGTCAAAAGAACAACAGGTCAGCACCCCGGAGGTATAGTAGTAGTCCCAGACTACATGGATGTCTCTGACTTTACCCCATACCAATTCCCCGCTGAAGACCCAACCAGTGCATGGAGAACAACCCACTTTGATTACCATGCCATAGACCAAGATCTATTAAAATTAGATATTCTTGGACACTCCGATCCTACTCAGTTAAGACTAATACAAGAATTATCCCATACTGATATACTAAAAGTCCCTCTAGATGACAAAGAAACAATGAGTATATTTACTTCAACAAAAGCACTCGGAGTAACAAACGAGCAAATAATGTGTGAAACAGGAACCTTAGGAATACCAGAATTTGGAACACCATTCACAATCAGTTTAGTATATGATACTAAACCCACCACTTTTGCAGAATTAATAAAAATATCAGGACTTTCCCACGGAACAGATGTATGGTTAGGCAATGCTCAAGACTTAATAAAAAATGATGTCGTACCATTCAAAGAAGTTATCGGATGTCGTGATGACATAATGATATATCTAATGTATCATGGAGTAGTCCCTATAAAAGCATTTAAAATAATGGAATTTGTTCGTAAAGGAAAAGCAAGTAAAGACCCTGAAACATGGGCTAAACATAAAGAAACAATGGAAAAAGCAAACATACCAGAATGGTTTATCAACAGTTGTTTCAAAATAAAATATATGTTCCCTAAAGCCCATGCTGCAGCCTACGTAATAAGTGCATTTAGAATAGCATGGTACAAAGTACATATGCCCGTATACTTTTATGCAAGTTGGTTCTCTACAAAAGCAACAGACTTTGATATAGAAGCCATGATAAATGGTTATGACTCTATTAAAGAAGTATTAAGTGATATTGAAACCAAAGGTTATGACGCAACAAACAAAGAAAACGGAATATCAGAATGCTTAAAAGTAGCTTTAGAAATGTCTGCAAGAGGCATCAAAGTAAAACCATACAACCTATATGAAGCAAAAGCAATGATATTCACAGTAGAAGATGATAACACAATCATACCACCATTTAGAGCTATAGATGGTCTCGGAGATGTTGTTGCAAATAATATAGAAAACGAAGCAAAAAAAGCTCCATTCATAAGTATTGAAGACTTCCAAAAAAGATGTAAAGTATCAACAACTCTTGTGGATAAAATGCGAAACATGGGAATATTTGAAGGCATGAGTGAAACAAGTCAACTAAGCCTATTTTAGAAATAGATATTACACTATTTCTTTTTGTGTTATAGTAATGTTTATTAGTAAAGGGCTAACATATAATACCTTGGAAGGAGGTCTTAATTATGTATGGATATGGATACCCATATGGTGGTTATGGATATGGAGCAGGAAGTGGTTTCTGGATAATAATAGTAGTCCTAATCATATTCTTTGTATTATTCTGGAATACTGGAAATAACTGTCCTAACAGATGTGGTTGTGGTAAGGGATGTGGCTGCAAATAACCATATAATATATAAAAAAAGAGACTAGAGTAGATTTAGTAATCTACATCATATGTCTCTTTTATTTTTAAGATTATAGCTTTAGGATAAAATTATAATTAAATTTAGTAATATTATACTCTAAAAAAGGTTAGAGATGAAAATCATCATTATAACTACTATCTATATAACTATCATCTATATAACTGTCATTATCTAAATTAAAACTAAATCCATATATTTTATATATTTCAGATAATAAATTACTTATTCCTTTCTGGTCTAATAAATTAGAGTAAATATTTGATATATCTTCATCAGTTAAATCTTCTTTATTAATACTAGATTCTATATTTCTTTTACTAACATCCTTACCATATTGTACTGAAGTTTTTAGTGTCATTTTGTATGAAAAACCATTCTCATCAGTAAGAGAAAATGAAACTACTTTATTATTGTTTTCCTTACTTATTTTTACCGTTCCAGAAATATTATCACTTGATGACGTTTCATTGTTAGTAGTAGTACTAGAACCTGAAACAATATTATAATTATATGTATCTTCTCCTTCTTTAGTTATTTCTATTAAACTATCTTTCGACTTACATTCAAGTTTATAAAATTTATAATTGTTAGTATATAATGTAATAGTTGAGTCATTACCATTAAATTTTGCATCAAGTCTATCATAAATATTTTTCTTAATTTCATCTTCAGTTTTACTGGTTACATTTGAAACACTTTTCAAAAAATTACTGTCTCCAAGTAAAGTATTTAAAATATCTTTATTTATTGTTTCATAGTTTTTAGCATTTATGTTTAATACTGTTTTAGTTAATTTTTTACCATCCATTGTTACTCTTGAAGATTCAAAATAATCATCTTTTAATGCTATTGTAACAGCATTATATAAACTATTTAATATTACTTTATAGTCGTTTATATTAGTTTTATTAAATAAATCCTTAGTTTCTCCTAAATCACTTTTAATATGTTTATCATAAATATCTTCTAAATAGGTGTAACTCATTCTATCCTCAATATATAAATTACAGTTAATTAATTTATCATTATCATATTTTGATTTTAAATCTAAAAACATTAATCTGTTAGAGTCTGTAAATAATTTTGTGTAAATAAGAAATCTTTCCATGATATAATAAAAGAAATGGAGAGATTTTTATTATGAAAGAAAATAACAAAGGAAAAGAAATATTAAAATTATTACAAGAAAATTATGATATTAATTCAGCACAGGATTTATCTAGTGCGTTAAAGGATATGTTTAAAGGTGCATTACAAGAAATGATGAATGCAGAATTTGATTCATCTATGGGATACTCTAAATATGATAAAAAATCAGAAAAAACAAATTATAGGAATGGTGCTACAAAAAAGACTTTAAAGAGCGAATTTGGTGAATTTGAATTTGAAACACCTAGAGATAGAAATGGTGAATTTGAACCTAAAATAGTACCTAAAAATACAAGAGATGTTTCTGGAATAGAAGATAAAATTTTGTCTTTATATGCAAGAGGATTATCAACTCGTGATATTAATGAGCAAATACAAGAATTATATGGTATAGATGTGTCTGCAACAATGGTTAGTAATATAACTGATCAAATAATACCAGAAATAAGAGAATGGCAAGCAAGACCACTTGATGAAGTATATCCATTTGTCTTTATAGATGCAGTACACTTTAGTGTAAGAGAAGATAACCATATAGTTAAAAAAGCAGCATACATTGTTTTAGGAATTAATTCTGAAGGATTTAAGGAGGTGTTAGGAATATGGATTGGAGAAAATGAATCTGCTAAATATTGGTTAGGTGTATTAAATGAATTAAAACAACGAGGAGTTAAAGATATCTTAATATTATGTAGTGATAATCTAGCTGGAATAAAGGAAGCTATAAATACTGCTTATCCAAATACTATACAACAAAGGTGTATAGTTCATATGATAAGAAATTCTGTTAAATTTGTATCATATAAAGACCTTAAGGCTTTTACAAGTGATTTAAAGAAAATATATACATCAATTGATGAAAAAAAAGGATATGATCAATTACAAGAAATAAAAAGTAAATGGTCAGATAAATATAAATCAGCATTTAAAACTTGGGAAGAAAATTGGGATGCAGTTTGTCCGTTCTTTCAATTCTCTGATTCAATTAGAAAAATAATGTATACAACAAATACAATTGAATCATTAAACAGGCAATTTAGAAAATTCACAAAAACAAAATCAGTTTTTCCAACTGATATGTCATTACTTAAATGTTTATATTTATCAACTAGAAATATATCTAAAAAATGGGATCAAGCATATAGAAATTGGGGTCCTATATTATCAGAATTATCTATTATGTTTGATGGTAGAATTTAGTTCTTTGAAAATTTAAAAAAATATGATATTATTAAAATAAGAAAAAAGGAACCTATATAATGTTCCTAACTATCATGGTTAGATATCATTTACACAGAATTCCTTACACACTCATCTGTTATCAAAATCTACACCATATTCGCCCTCTAAATCAAACTTATCAAAAACTTTTAACAACTCATTTACATCTTTATCACTACTGCTAACATTTAATTTTAATGAAAATGTTCCTGTACTTTTGGAATAATTTTGAATGTTGTTTTCTAAATATCCAAATGTATTTGTAACTAATACTTTAAATTGATTTTGACTATCATATATTACTTTTATAGTAATAACTCCAATTAAAGCTAAAATCAAGATAATTAATATTACCACTAATGCTCCTGTTTTTGTATTGTTTTTCTTTACTTTTTTTAACTTTGGTGTTTGATTATTATTAGAGGCGTTATTTATATACTGCCCATCATTTATCTTTTGCGAACTATCCAATGTATTATTGTTTTCTAACCCATTCATATTCATTTACTCCTTTTACTCTTTTACTAACTGTAGAAATCTTATTGTTATGGTGTTAGTATAGCATTTTTTTGGATAAAAGTAAATAAAATTGTAAAAATTTGTTGTATATTGTAGGTGAAATTATTGTGTTATATTTTTTTAGTAAATAATAGGTGATATAAAGAATAATGTAGCACGAATAAAGTGTAAACATATAATAAATTAGGTGATTTTTATGGCATTAAAAGGTGTTGTCATTGACCCAGGTCATGGGAGATACTGTTTTCTACACAACGAATAAAAACTATCAGAACTAGTTGATTTACAGGAATTAAACTTTAAAGAGATATTTGAAAAAGTATCTCTTTTTGCATATTTAAAAAGGGGGAATTATATGAGTTATGCAATATTTAGAAGTCAACCAATAAAAACATTACAGGATTTATCACAAATTGGTTCGCACAATAAAAGAGAAAAAGATGTTTATAAAAGTAATCCAGATATAAAATTAGATAGAATAAAAGATAATATAGAATTAGTAAGATGTAATGAAAAATATGTTAAAAAATTTTATGAATTAACTAAAGACTATAAAAAAGAACATGAAGAAAGACAAAAGAATATAAGAGAAGATAGAAGGAAATCTTATTATAGAATGGTTAATGATGCTAGAAATGTAGTAGCAGACGAATTATTATTTACAAGTGATAGTTTATTCTTTAAAAACAAAAGTAAGGAAGAAATATTAAGGTGGGCTAATACTTGTATGGATTTTATTTATAATGATTTAGGTTATACTAAAGAACAGGTATTACATTCTACTATTAAATATATATAAAGGGAAGAGCAATATTTTGACTCTAGAAGAAGCGTTTTCTGATAGAATTGGGTTAAGTTGTACCGTGTTAAATGCTAATGTATTGCCCAAACAATGATAGTGTGAAAAGTTTTATGGAAAACTAGTCATACTTGATAAAAATGATATTAAGATGAAGATCTTAATATAA
>CAKOLT010000028.1 GCA_934096315.1 uncultured Bacilli bacterium | reverse complement strand
TGCAAAAAGTAGATGTAATCAACCGTATTTATTGGGAAAAATTGAGTTTTAAATCTTAAACTATATTTTTATCCTGACATATTCAAACAGGTTATACCAAAATAACAATAATTATGATATAATTATATTGAGGTGATAACTATGGCAGTGCCAGAATTTCAAAGTTTTATGTTGCCAGTTCTTCAATTATTTAGTGATAATAATATGCATACTACAAGTGAATGTATGAAGACAGCGATAAATTATTTTAAATTGGATGAAAGTGATATAAAATTAACAGTTCCTAGTGGAAAACAAACTTTAGTGGCTAATAGAGTTTATTGGTCTTTAACATACTTAAAAAAGTCTTTGCTATTAAAGACGGAAAGAAGAGGAGTATATAAAATTACTAAAAGAGGTAGTCAATTATTAGAAACAAAACCTAATAGAATTGATAAAAAACTGTTATCTCAATATGAAGAATATCGTATTTTTAGTAACCAAGAAAGTGATACTAATGCTGTTAATGTTGATAAAACAGAAGAAATTACTCCAGAGGAAAATATAGATAGAATATATAAAAAGATAACTGAACAATTAGCAGATGATTTATTAGAAATAATATTTGATAAAGATCCCTACTATTTTGAAAGACTGGTAATGGATGTCCTTACTAAAATGGGTTATGGTAATTCCGATGATAACTCTAATACAGTTACTAAAAAATCTGGTGATGAAGGTATAGATGGAATAATAAATCAAGATAAGCTAGGCTTAGATAAAATTTATATTCAAGCAAAAAGATGGAAAGACAATGTTGGAAGACCACAATTGCAAAGTTTTGTAGGAGCATTGTCCGCCAAAAAGTCAAGTAAAGGAATTTTTATTACTACATCAAATTTTACAAAAGAAGCCAAGGATTATGCTACAAATTTATCACATACAATAGTTTTGATAAATGGAAAGCAATTAGCAAAACTTATGATTGAATATAATGTAGGAGTTCAAATAAACTACTCTTACGATATCAAAAAAATTGATAACGATTATTTTGAAATGATTTAAAAATTAACTACATTCTACGACTTCGGTGGTGGTACCGGTGCTGAAGTAATCTACGCCCTTCGAAATACCCCAACTTTAGCAACCTCAATACTATCCAATCTCAAAGCCGCTGGCATCAATACCAGACGAGTTTACCAGCGCACTCTCCCTCGGGATAATTCCAAGGACTATTACTTCATTCACCGTAATACCCCTCAGACAGAGGCTTTAATCGTTGAATACGGCTTTATAGACAATCCTGAAGATTTAGAATTTCTGAAAGAAAATTATAAATCTTTGGCGGAGGCTGTCATTAAAGCAGTACTAGACTACAAAAACATCCCATATACCCCTAGCACGGAACTATCTTCTAAAACATATAAAGTTGTCAAAGGAGACACTTTGTACAGTATAGCTAATAAGTTTAATACAACAGTAAACGAACTAATGCGTTTAAATAATTTAAATACAAATGTATTATCAATAGGTCAGGAATTAATAATTCGAGACGACCAATCCAACAATTTAAATCAAGGAATTTACACTGTAAAAAAAGGAGATTCTTTATATGGTATAGCTAAAAAATTTAATACCACAGTTGACAAAATAAAATCTGCCAATAATCTTACTACAAATAATCTCGCAATCGGAGATAAATTGATTATCCCTTCAGAAACATCTATTGAAAATACTTATACCGTTAAAAGTGGAGATACTTTATATAGCATAGCTAAAAAGTTTAATGTTAGTGTTGATATGCTTAAAAGTGCAAATAATTTAACCAGCAATCTTCTTAGTATTGGCGATGTTTTAATTATTCCAAGTGAAGTTTCTAATACATATAAAGTAGTTAAAGGAGACAATTTATATAATTTAGCTAGAAGATTTAATACAACGGTTGATGAATTAAGACGCTTAAATAATCTTACAACTGATATTTTAAATATTGGGGACATTTTGATTATAAGATAAGACATTAAGAAAACAGTAATTTTCAAAGATTACTGTTTTTCTATTAATCGTGTTATAAGATTCTTATACGATAGACCATCATATTCCCATAGTTTTGAATACATACTAATTTTAGTAAAGCCAGGCATAGTGTTTATTTCATTAAAATAAATTTCTCTGTTTTCTTTATCATACAGAAAATCAATTCTTGCAAGGTCCTTAATGTCAAAAATATTAATTACCTTTTTTGCTATATTGTATATTCTATTTTGCAAATATTCAGGAATATCCGCAGGTATCAATGTACTAGTTTCATTAACATATTTTGCATCATAGTCATAAAAACTACTATCAGGTTTGATTTCTCCAAGTACTGAAAGATTAATTTTGTAATTTTCTAAATATGCACATTCTATATCTATCACTTTTTTAAATTCTTCTATAATAATTTTTTCATCTAACGTAAAAGCATGCTTTACATATTTTGTTAATTCTTTTTTATTATTAGCTACATTTATACCAATAGACGAGCCACCGTGAGCTGGTTTAATTATAACAGGATAATTTAGATTAGTCATACATGTTTTAATTCCATCTTTATCACTTTTAGTAAGTATTTTATATTTAATCTGAGGAATGTTATAATGATCACATAGTATTTTTGTATATCCCTTATCTAAACACATTGCATTTGTTAGCAAACTAGAACCAACATATTTTATATCAAATAAATTAAATAAACCTTGAATTGTACCATCTTCCCCAATACTACCATGAATTATTGGAAACACAACATCAAATTTCTTTAAATATGATACAACATTATCAATTAACTTCACAACCGTATTATCTAACCATGTACCATCTTTAAGATATTCAAGTGAATCATTATATTCATACCAATTATTATTTAAATCAATTCCTACAAGAAAAACCTCATATTTACTTTTATCTATATTTTCATGAATTTCTTTTGCAGAATTACACGACACTAAATGTTCTGGAGAACTTGCTCCAAATAAAATTAAAACTTTTTTCATAAACCTCCTAATTAATAGTATGACTTCCTTTACACTTTTATTTGTTAAAAAATGAAAAATAGTGCAAATATATTAATTAGGTGATATAATTATGTTGGTGATATTGTGTATAAAAAGGCTTTAGAGGTTTTAAAAATATTTGCTGGCAAAGGATATTTAGCATACATAGTAGGGGGATATGTCCGTGATATGCTTTTAGATAAAGAATCATTTGATATTGATATATGCACTTCAGCGACTCCTCGCGAAATTATGGATATATTTGATATTGAGAAGGCTAGTGATTATAAGTATGGATGTGTTAAAATAGTATATAAAGGTGTTAAGTTTGATGTTGCAACCTTTCGAAAAGATATTAAATACGAAGACAATAGAAAACCTATTAAAATTAAATATATTGGAGATTTAAAAAAAGATTTACTTCGAAGAGACTTTACTATTAACACATTTTGTATAGATAAAGATGGAAATATTTTAGATGTTTTAAATGTTAGAGATGATCTTGATAATAGATTAATCAGGACGATTGGCAATCCTAGATACAAAATAAAAGAGGATGCTCTTAGAATTTTACGTGCTGTTAGGTTTGCAACAATTTTAGATTTTGAAATAGATAAAAAAACAAAAGAATACATTATTAAATATGGATATCTTTTAAAAAAACTATCCTATAATAGAAAAAAAGAGGAATTACTAAAGATTTTTTCTAGTAGTAATAAAGAAAAAGGAAGAAAACTATTAATAGATTTAAACCTTTGGAAGTATTTAGATTTAATAAATCTTACAGATATTGTAATGTGTGATGATATTCTAGGAATATGGAGTCAGCTTGATGATATTAGTAACTATCCTTTTAGTAATTATGAAAAACAGCAAATAAAAATTATCAAAAAATTATCTAAACGTGAAATAGATGACTATGATTTATATTGTTACGAACCTTATTTGTGTTCTATTGCGGGACAAATAAATGGATCTGACACTTCTAACATGATGAAGAGATATGATAATTTAATCATAAAATCATTCAAAGATGTAGATATTAGCCCTACATGTATTTCTACAATACTCGAAAAAGAACCAGGCAAATATATCAAGGATATAATGAATGACGTAGAGAAAAAAATTATCTTTAAAGAAATTCCTAATATAGAAAAAAATATTAAAAAATATATTATAGATAATTATAAATAACATATTTTTTAATAGGGGTGTTTTTTATTAAGAAATATTTAATATTAATACTAGTAATTATATTTTTTGGCGGATGCAGTACCCTAAAAAAGGTAAATAGTGATAGTGACAGTACTAATATTGTATTTTTTGGTAATAGTAGTATTCTATTTGAATTAAATGGTATGAAAATTGAATATTCATTTGATAATGTTAAACATATAGAACATGGATTTTATTATGATAAAAGACACAAAGGTGATATTATATTTGATGATTTTAGGCTGGCAAAGGGTAAAATGCTATATGTTTATATTATGAATTATAAATTATGCGTATATGATGATAATATTATTTCTAAAAACATGTTTGAAGGGTGTAATTTTGTGTACATTA
The DNA here is from genome assembly GCA_934096315.1 of uncultured Bacilli bacterium. Lineage (GTDB taxonomy): Bacteria > Bacillota_I > Bacilli_A > RF39 > UBA660 > UMGS2068. Next base: position 6,959 of record CAKOLT010000028.1, on the reverse strand, counting down.
AAAATAGTAAAGATAATTTTTACTTTGATTTAGACGAAAACATTTCTGCTATATTTTATAATGAAAAATTAACACTATCAAATACTTTTTTAGAGGAGGTATATATCAATTGGATTGACATATATACTGTAAATGATGACAAAAAGATAATTATTAATTTAGATGGAGATTATAATGTAAGTGAATTTTAAATAATCTCTATCTTGTCACCAACTTTGAAATCAAAGTAATTTGTCGGTGCTTCTATTGTATAGACAGCATCTTTTTTTGGTAATATAACTTTTCTTTTAGGTAAATTTCCATAGTAATAAACAATAGTGTCATTTTTGTCACACATGATTACATCTATATTAGTTTTCATAAAAAATGTATGTATACTATTACAGTTTTTAAAAAGTAGAGCTTTATTTATGTCAGTTTTAAACATGAATCCTATTAATCTTTTTTTAAAAGTATTACAGTCTTCCAATTCAATTTTTTTATTATTGTATTTTAATATCATTTTATTCACCAAAAACATTATACTAATATTTAACAAAATTAGCAATATTTGTATAGTAAAAAATCTTTGTTTGTGTTATACTAATATTGGTTGGTGATAGAAGTGAGAAAGAAAAAAAACAAAAAGAAGGTAAAATTTAAGTTAACAGGTTTGATAATTCTTATTTTTATTATAGGATTATTTGTTTTATTTAAATTATCTTTTGCGGGAGATAAAAAAATATTTACTAAAAGCTACACTAAGTATTTAGCAAGTGATAATAATTCTGTTATGCTTTATAATTATGATAAAGAAAATGATTCTCTAAAAGATGGTGAAGAAGTAGTTCGTAAGAACAAAGTAACAACTACACTTAAAGATTATATAGTCAAAGATGATATAAAGTATGTCAAAGTAAAATACAATGATAATGATTATTTCGTAAATATAAATAATCTTGTTAATAAAGAAGAAGAAGTCGTTCTTGAGAAAAATAGATTTGTCAGGACTTCTGTTACCGTCTATAAAGAAAAAGACGATTTCAAAATAGAATCTTTTATCAAAAAAGGAAATGAGTTAGAAATACTTGGCTATGATTCATTAAAGGAAGACGGATCAGTCAATAAATATAACATTAAATATAATGATGTCACAGGATGGGTATACGGAAAATATTTAACATCCACTAAAGAATTAGCAGATATGGTTTATAATGAAAATGGAGTATATGACATTCATAAAGACAGAAAATACCCAAGCAGAGAATTATACGGTGGAAAAGCAAGTACTTTAGATTATTACCCTTATGAAAAAGCCTCATTTTCAGATAATCCTTTACTTAAGGATGCTAAAACAATGTATTTAAACTCTGGCGTTATAGGAAATATCGATGCCTATTTAAATATAGCCACAAATAACGGTGTTAACGCTATCGTTGTAGATATAAAAGACGGCGTTCTAGGATACCCATCTGAAGTTGCTAAAGAATATTCCCCTTACGCATATGAAAATGCAATTAACAGTGTTTCTTCATATAAAGAAGCAATAGATAAAATAAAAAATGCCGGAATATATGTTATTGGAAGAATTGTTGTTTTCAATGATTCCCATTATGGAAAAGATCATCCCGAAGACTGTATTATATCTTCATCATCTTCTAGATTATGGCCATCTGCTTACAGTAGAGGTGCTTGGGAGTATAACATTGCTCTAGCAAAAGATGCTGTTGATAACTTTGGATTTAATGAAATTCAATTTGATTATGTAAGATTTCCCGAAGACGCTTATAACATGTCTGTAAGTGGAAACTCAGACTTTAAAAACAAGTATAATGAAGAGAAAGCAGAAGCAGTCCAGAATTTTCTGTACTATGCAACTGACCAAATACATGAATTTGGAGTATACCTATCTGTAGACGTTTTCGGAGAATGCTCTTCAGAATACGTAACTGCCTATGGTCAGTACTGGCCTGCCATATCAAATATTGTAGATGTAATTAGTTCCATGCCATATACCGATCACTTTGGTAGAGGAGTCGACACCTGGAGTGATCCTTATACCACAGTATTTAACTGGGCAAAAGGAGCAAGCGAAAGACAAAAAGAAATACCTACACCCGCAGTCGCAAGAACATGGATAACCGCATATGATACTCCATACTGGAAGCCCACTGTAGTATACGACGCAGATAAAATATCTGCCCAAGTGAAAGCATTATATGATGCCGGATTAGATGGTGGATTCCTTACATGGAATGGAAAATCTGTACTATCCAAATACGAACAGATTAAAGGAGCATTTTCTAAAAATTATCATTAGGGAGGAACTATGGAAATAAATGGACATAAATACGAGCTTATAAAAAATTACAAAGACGCCTTTGAAAAAGAAGAATTCATAAGTAAATTTACCGATTATTTTTACGATTATGACTATATTGTCGGAGATATTGCCTATGGTAAACTTAGACTAAAAGGCTTTTACAAAAGTAATAATAAGAAAGTAAAAAAATATAACGATTATAATAACTTAAATAAATATCTAAAAGATTATTGCGCTACTGACTGTAAATATTTCGTATTAGAGAAAAAAATAAAAGTAGCAAAAGCATAAATTGAGTAATTAAAGTTACTCTTTTTTTGTTACCCACAAGTAAATTTACCCGCCCAAAATCATAAAAATTTACTAATTATATAAATTTTACAAAATTCTAAAAAACCCCTTACTTTACACTCATTTGACACTTTTTTTGGTAATAATTGTATAATGTATGGTAATAATTCAGACACAGGGGGGAATTTTTTCCTCCACTTTGGAGATATTATAGTGAGGAGGTGAATTCATGAACTTAGAAACCACAAAAAAACTATTTGCAAAAACAGTATTTGATAATTTAAATATGGCTAAACATTTAGTTTACGAAATGATTAAAGATGAATATGAATGTGTTAAAAGTTTAGATGACATTGATGGATCAAAATTAACAATCGTATCCACATACACTAATACATATTTAACATATGATTTATCTTTAGAAGATGGCGTAGCCAAAATAGTAGTCAGTATCAATTACTAGAAAGGAGAATTATGAAAAAAATATTTTACTTAATGTTTATTTTAATAACATTATTAACAGGCTTAAAAAATACAAATGCCTTAACATCTTATGTTAATATCACCGACAGTGGATATTATTGGAACAGAAATTACAACGGTTTATATAGTAGTCATCCCTGGAATTTATATGAATTTGATGGAAGAGTAGCTTACTGTATAATGCCAAATATCCCCGAAGGAACAATCTATAATCTCGGAGATTATACCAATTCCAGTTTAAGTCCAGAAATCAAAGATAGAATATTACAAATAGCCTACTACGGATATGAGTATCCAGGTCATAACACTCTATCTTATCGTGCAGCAGCACAAGAATTACTTTGGGAAACCATCGTTCCTACAGATGTAACCTTTAGTACACTTAGATATAATGGAGGTCTTCCATACGATGTTACTTATGAAAAAAACGAAATCTTAAAATTGATTAATAATCACTATGCCAAACCAAGCTTTAACGGAAGAACATACACATCCTCCAATCTTAAAACAATTACTTTAGAAGATGCTAATAATGTACTTTCAAACTATACTGTACTAGAATCAGACACAAGTATAGCCACTATAAGTGGTAACACACTCATAGTAAAACCCACTAACGTATCAAACTCACACATTAAACTAGTAAAAAAACAATATACCGACAAAAACTATATTGTCTACTATAACACTGACGCTCAAACCATGATATCAAGTGGCAAACTAGATGACATCTACGCTGACGTATATGTAAATTTTACCGGAGGTACTGTAGAAATTAACAAACTAGATAGTGATACATTAACACCTGCTCCAAGTGGACAAGCTACTCTTCAAGGAGCCATCTACGGAATTTATACCGAAGATGGAACTTTAGTTACAACCATAGTAACAGATATAAGTGGCTATGCCAAAAGCGACCCACTACCTAGTACTGGAAGATATTATTTAAAAGAAATAAGCCCAAGTTTAGGATACACTTTAGATAATAATAAATATTACTTCACTTCTTCTTCAGATAATCCAAGTATAAAACTAGAGGTAAAAGAAAAAGTAATTAAAAAGAAAATAAATATCGTTAAAGTATTTGCTACAAGTAAGACAGAAGTAATGCATGGAGAAGCAGGCATCCTCTTTGCTATCTATGATAAAAACGGAAAAGAAGTATTTCGTGGAAAAACCAATTCCGACGGCAAAATAAGCACAACCCTTGTTTATGGAGACTATGTCCTAAAACAAATAACAACTTCAAATGGATATGAAAAAATAGAAGACTTTCATTTTGAAGTAAAAGATAACAAAGAACTAAATAAAGTATTTTCTAATGCAAAAATAAAAACCAAAATTAGAGTAGTAAAAAAAGATCTAGAAAGTGGTAATGCAATAAAAAAATCTGGATTCAAATTTAAAATACTTAATTTAGATAATAACGAATATGTATGTTATACTTCTTCAAATTATGAAAAAAACTGTGAATATGAAACCAACAATGAAGGCGAGTTTATAACCTTAGACTATATTGAAGCTGGAACCTATAAAATAATAGAAATTAAAACAATTAATGGCTATTACCTTAACCCAGATTCACTTACATTTACAATTGATAATAATAGCAATATCAATTTTGACGCTATACTTGGTAATGTTATGAATTTAGACTTTTTCAATAAACAAGTTCGTGGTAAATTCAAACTATATAAGTATGGAGAAAGACCAATTTTCACACCAAAAGGTTATATTTATGAAAAATTTCTTTTAGATAACATCCAGTTTGCATTATACGCTAGCGAAGACATTTATTCACAAGATGGCAAAAAAATATATTCCAAAGATGAAGAAATAACAAGATTTATGACCAAGGATGGTACATACACACTTGAGGGACTTTACTTAGGCAAATATTATTTAAAAGAATTAACTTCTATTAAAGACTATCAAGAAGGAAATACCTATTATTTCGAGATTACTAACGATAATCTATTAGAAATAAATTACTATAACTACTTAAAAAAAGGCTCTTTCGAACTCATAAAAGAGGATAATAACCTTAACCCTCTAGAAGGAGTAGAAATTAGTATATTTGAAAAAAACACTAATAAATTAGTCCTATCAAAAGTAACCTTAAAAGACGGAAAAATTTTCATAACTTCCTTACCATACGGAGAGTATTACTATATGGAAACTAAGGAATTATTTGGCTATTTTAAAGACCAAAGTAAATACTATTTTACCATTAATGATGACAATAATTATGTCCAAAAAAAATTAGTAAACGAGAAAATAATAGTTAAAAACACCCAGAGTAATAAAGATTATTCAAACTTCTTCCAAGGCTTACTATTAATTATCTTCGCTCTATTAATTTTATTCAAAACACCAAAAAAAGTATTATCTTCATAATCTATTTCATACCTTTTATCAGGGGGTTACTTATGTTTTATAAAAGGATTCATAGAAATATCAAAATAGTATTACTAGTAGTTCTACTTATGTTTATTATAATTTTATGTAAAATATTTTATATTCAAGTAATAGATTATAATAAATTAAATAAACTCGCAAGTTCGCTTCACTCCAGAAATCTACCAATAGAAGCAGACCGTGGAAGAATATACACAAGAGATGGCACTATTCTAGCAGATAATTTAACTACCGTATCACTAGTATTAATTCCTAACCAAATAAAAAACAAAGAAGAAGTATCTAAAAATCTTGCTAACATTCTCGGAGTTGACGAAAGCGTAATAAAAGAGCACGTATATAAGAAATCATCAATAGAAAGAGTACATCCGGAAGGAAGAAGACTCTCTTACGAAGTTAGTGAAAAAATTAATGCCCTTAATTATGACGGCGTATATTTATTAAAAGAATCAAAAAGAAATTATGTCAATGATAATATGCTAAGCCACGTTCTCGGGTATGTAGGAATTGACAATCAAGGACTATCAGGATTAGAGTTAAAATACAATGAATACTTAACCGGATCTTCCGGATCAATAAAATATTACTCCGATGCAAAAGGACAAAGACTAAAAAAAGCCCAGGTATACGAACAACCTTCAAAAGGAATGGATGTATACTTAACCATTAACTATGATTTACAAAGTGCTGTTGAAAGAGAACTAGATAACGTAATGACTAAATACAATGCTGATGGAGCATGGGCAATTGCTATGAATCCTAAAACTGGAGAAATCCTAGCCATGAGTTCTAGACCAGACTTTAATCCCAATAAATATAAAAATTATACAGTGGAAGAAATTAATAGAAATCTCGCTATCTGGGCTAGTTACGAACCCGGTTCTACCTTTAAGATATTAACTGTTAGTGCCAGTGTTGAAGAAGGAGTAGTCGATTTATTAAAAGACACATTTTATGATGGTGGTAGTGTTACGGTAGATGGAGCAAGAATAAAATGCTGGAAAGCAGGAGGACATGGTGCAGAAACCTTTCTAGAAGTTGTCCAAAACTCCTGCAATCCAGGGTTTGTAGAATTAGGAAATAGACTAGGAACTACTAGATTATTTAATTACATTGATAAATTTGGGTTTGGTAAAAAAACAGGTATTGACCTAAACGGAGAGGGTACAGGAATAATATTTCCCTTAAATAAAGTTGGTCCAGTAGAACTAGCTACAACAGCATTTGGACAGGGGGTTAGTGTTACTGCATTACACCTTACTGTCTAATAAATGATACCTTTAGTATAACTAGAGGAATTACTAGTAAATATACTAAAAAGTATGATGTTAGGTTTAATTATAATTGTTTTATAGAAATATAAAATGTTACTTTTAAAATTAAAATACCAAAATAATAATTAGAAAAGTAACATAAATATAATAAATTTTATTTTTTTAGGAATTTTAATTAGTTTTTCCTAAAA
>CAKOLT010000027.1 GCA_934096315.1 uncultured Bacilli bacterium | reverse complement strand
GCACCTATTAAAATAATTACCAATTTTGGTAAGAAAATAAGAATAAAAATAGAAGACTATGACAGTAAGAATACAGGGGTATTCTAGTTTGTCATGGTCTTTTTATGCATGTAAGAGAGGAAGGAAATATATATATGGAAGAAAGTAATAAAATAACTCCAAAATTAGCGATAGTATCAGTACTAATTGCCACAGTATTAACAGGGATAAGTGTAGCTTTTGGGTACTTTATATGGAATAGTACTAATAATACTAATATAAGTTTTACCGTAGAAGGAGCTATGGTATATTTAGATGATGGAGCAGACATAACAGGGGCTAATCTAGTACCCGTTAAAAACTATACTAGTGAGGGAGCAGTAAGAAAAAGTATTAAGATTAAACTTAAAGATACTCCAACAGATAATGTAACTGTTACCATGACTCTTCATGTAAACAGTATTGACAGTGGTCTTAATCATGAATCATTTAAGTGGACTTTAGTTAAACCAGATGGCACCACTGTAGGAGGCAACTTTAAATCTGTAGTATCAGGTACTACTGATATAGCACTAGCTAGTCTAAGTAGTAATGCAGGAACTTTAACTACTGATTTAAGTAAATATGATCTATATATATGGATAGATGGTAACAATGAAAACCCTGATACAATGCAGAATCAAAGTTTTGATTTTACCCTTAATGTAGTGGGTACTGACTCTTCACTTAAATATTTTGGTACAAATATAGTAGAGAGTCTAGATGATGGAACAAGTGGGGACACTGGTAGTGGAGTATATAAAGTGGAACATGAGGAAATCGGGGCAGATGTAAGTGTTACTGGAGCAGTAATACCTGCCTCAACAGATTACAGATATTATGGAGCAAATCCTAATAATTATGTATGTCTAGACTTTGATGGTAGTACTACGTGTCCAGATAAGCATTTATATAGAATAATAGGTAGTATTTATGATGAGTTAGAGGGTACTAATAGATTAAAGGTAATAAAGGCAACTGTTCTTACTGATGGAACAGTAGATACCTTTGCATGGGATTATAAGTCAGATGGAACATATGCAAATATCTGGGCAACTCCAACAGAGACAAGAAATAATATAACTAATAACTATAGTAATAGTACTACAAGTGGTAGCTCTCTTATGATAATGCTTAATAGTGGTATTTGGTGGAGTGATACTGCTAATATAGGAAAGATGTATGATAGTAATAACCAAAGTGGAAGAGATGTAGACTTTACTAATTATAAGTTAAGTAGTACTGCAAAAAATATGATAGGGGACTCTAGATATTATTTAGCAGAAGCATATCCAGGAGACGATAGCCAGAATCAGAATGGATTCACAATGTATAAAATGGAGAGGACATTTGTAAGAAGTGATAACACACCTGCAAGGTATGACGAAAACAGACCATTATATTGGGAAGGAAATGTAGGACTAATGTATCCATCAGATTATTTATTCGCAGCAGGAAATACATGTCAAAAAGAAGCGTTTAATTATCAGAATAATAATTGTTATATAAAAGACTGGTTAACATCATTATATTGGGAATGGTTACAGTCTCCCCGCTCTATAAACCCTGATGATGCGATGGGCATCAAACTGTATGGTGGCAGTAGTGTCCTCAAATTCAGCAACATCCGCGACGGGGGTCTGGTCCGCCCAGTCCTTAGTCTGAAATCTGACGTAATATTTAGCAGTGGTGGCGGAACTTTAAACAATCCGTACATTATAACAAGGTAGAAGACTAAAGAAAAAATATTCCCCGCTGGCGACGCCCAGCAGGCACGTGCAAGGGGAGTAAATGATGGTGTATAGATGGTGTATAATACGGTAAGTAAACTATTAATTAATTTACACACCGTATTATACATCATCTTTTTGACTTTTTATGGTAAATATGGTACTATATACTAAAAAGAAAGGAAGTAAGAGATGATTAAGAAAATAAACTTAGATACTTATAGGTTTTTAGCAGCCCTTATGGTAGTTGCTATTCATATTTCCCCTTTAGTTACTATATCTAGTGAAATAGACTTTTATTTTACTAGGGTAATATGTAGAGTAGCAGTCCCACTGTTTCTAATGATAACTGGATACTTCATTCTAGATAAGGCCCTTAGTAATAAGCTTACCTTAATAAGTTACATAAAGAAAATACTTCACATATATATACTTTGTATTTTATTATATATCCCTATAAATATATATACTGGATCATTTAATAACATCAATATAATAAACCTACTAAAAGATATATTCATTAATGGTACAATGTATCATCTATGGTATTTCCCAGGTCTTATCTTAGGTCTAATTATTACATATTTTCTAATTAAAAAGATTCCTAGTAAAGCAGGCTTAGTAGCCACTATACTATATATATTAGGACTAATCGGAGACAGTTATTACGGTATATTTAGTAATATCCCCTTAATTAATAATATATATAATATAATATTTAGTATCTTTGACTATACCCGTAATGGAGTATTTTACATGCCCATATTCTTGTATTTAGGTTATGCTGTTAAAAAATCCATATTTAAAATAAATAAACCAGTATTATATAGTATTATCTTTTTTATCTTAATGTTTCTAGAAGCTTATTTATTACACACAAATAACCTCCAGAAGCATGACAGTATGTATATATTCCTAATTCCCCTTATGATATGTTTATTTTCTTATCTAGTAAGTAGTAGTACTTCTGCTAATAAGGAGTTAAGAAACATTTCTACTTATATATATATAATTCATCCCTTAGTACTCATCTTAGTAAGATTTTCAGCCAAAATTTTAAGTATAGAAAATATAGTTATTAATAATAGTTTAATACTCTATGTTCTAGTAGTCATTATATCTATTTTAATATCTGTCATTTATTATAGATTTAAGAAAGGAGTGGTAGAGTATGTTAAGACAGTTAGAAGAGTATGCTAAATTAAATAATGTTCCTATTATGAATAAGGATGCTATAGAGTATTTATGTGATTATATAAAGGAGCATAACATTAAAAGAATATTAGAAGTAGGTACTGCAATTGGATATTCCAGTATCAAGATGGCTTTAACTAGTGATGATATAACTGTTGTATCATTAGAAAAAGATACAGAAAGATATAATATAGCTATAGATAATATTAATAAATTCAACCTAAGTGATAGAATTACTGTTTATAATATGGATGCTTTAGACTATACTTGTGATAGTACGTTTGATTTAGTTTTTATAGATGCTTCTAAAGGTAAAAATAAAGCATTCTTTGAGAAATTTTCTAAAAACTTAAGTTATGATGGAACAATTATTACGGATAATATTTCTTTTCACGGTCTATTAGAAGACTCTTCCTTAATAAAAACAAAGAATCAACAAAAATTAGTAGATAAGATTAAAGATTATATTACTTATTTAGGTAGTAACAAAGAATTTAATACAAAATATATTCCCGTCGGAGACACTATAGCTATATCTAAAAGAAGAAATAGATTAATAATTAATGTCCAAGATAGAGAAGCACTTAATAGCCTTTATAGCTATGATATTGAAGGAATCATCGTAAGCATTGACTCTTTATCTTCTTTTGGAAACTTCTATGTACACGTAAACGAACTTGAACAAATAATAGATAGATATAAGGGTAAGAAAGTTATAGTATCCTTAAATAAAGTTATGAGTAATGATGATTTGCAGAATTTAGAAGAAGTATTAAAAAGACTAAAAAACATGAAAATATTTAAGATTTTATTCTATGATATGGCTGTATATAATATTGCAAGTAGACTTGACATGACTAATCTTTTAGTAATCTACCAGGAGCATCTAAATGCTAGTATATATAGTAATAATTTCTATAAAAGGAGGAATATTAATTCTACTTATATTACTAGTGATATAATTTTTGAAGAAATTAAAGAAATAAAGAAAAATACAAATATGGAAATATTTATGAATGTATATGGACATATCCCTATGTTTTACTCAAGAAGAAGTTTAATAACTAATTACTTTAAGTATATAGATAGAAAACCTAGTAGTAGTTATTATTATTTGCAAAATGATGATGATTGTTGTATGTACCCTATTAAACAGGAGGAATCTGGTACAGTAATTTATACCCCGAAGATAAACCTAATAAATAGATTAGATGAATTAAGCGAAATAGATTATTTAGTTATTAACTTATTTGATGAAGAAGACTACAAAAAAATATTAAGAGATTTTCTGCAAAGAAAAAAAATAAATGAAGAGTGTTATGAGGGTTTCTTTAACAAAAAAACCATATTCAAATTAAAGGAGGGATCCTTATGAATAGAGTAGAGTTATTAGCACCCGCTGGTAATTTAGAGAGGTTAAAAACAGCTTTTCTATATGGAGCAGATGCTTGTTATCTTGGGGGATTAAGTTATAGCCTAAGGGCTAATGCTAAAAATTTTAATAGAGAAGACTTAAAGACTGCCTGTGAGTATGCTCACAATCTAGGTAAAAAGATTTATGTTACTGTTAACATAGTATTTCATAATGAAGACCTATTAGATTTAGTAGATTATCTAAAATATTTAGAAAGTATAAAAGTAGATGCTATTATCATATCAGATCCCTTTATTATAGATATAATTAAAGATAATGATATAAATATAGAAATACATATCTCTACACAATATTCTGTCTTAAATTATGAAAGCGTCTTATTCTTTAAATCCCTTGGAGTAACTAGAGTAGTCTTAGCTAGAGAATCTAGTAGGGATAATATTAAAGAAATAATAGATAAAACAGGTATGCAAATAGAGACATTTGTCCATGGAGCAATGTGCTCTTCCATTAGTGGTAGATGTACACTCTCTAACTATTTTACAAATAGAGATGCCAATCGGGGAGGATGTAGTCAAGTCTGCAGGTGGGAGTTTGACCTATATGATAAAGATAAAAATAAAATAGAATCTATTACAAAGTTTACTATGTCCACTAAAGATTTAACTATGATATATAATTTACCAGATATGATTGATATTGGTATATGCTCTCTTAAAGTAGAGGGAAGAATGAGAAGTGATTATTACGTTGCTACAGTTATAAATACTTATAAGAGTGCTATTAATGACTATTATGATGGTAAACTAACTAAAGAAAAATTAGAATATTATAGTAAGATATTAAATAGAGTATCTAATAGAGATAATATAGAGCAGTTTTATAGTGGTCTTCCAGGGGTTAACGAGCAATATTACTTAGGGAGACAAGAAGATTCTAATCAAGACTTTCTTGGGGTAGTTTTAGATTTTAATGAGAATAATATGATGGTTACTCTGGAAGAACGTAACTATTTTAAAAAGGGAGATAATGTAGAATTTTTTGGTCCAAATATTGAGCCATTTTCCTTTGCTATTGGAGATATCTATGATAGTGTAGGCAATTTATTAGAGTGTGCAAGACACCCAAAAGAGATAATTATGTTTAAAGTACCAAAAAAAGTGTATCAATATGACATATTAAGAATAAAAATATAAAAAAGGTATATTTTTACTTGACAAAATTTAAATTTAATAGTAAAATTTTGAAATGTTAAGAGGTGAAATTGAATGTCAAACAAAGTATATTTAACAAATGAAGGATTTTTAGAAATTGAAGAAGAACTTAATTATTTAAGAGATGTTAAAAGACCAGAAATAATAAAAGCCTTAAAGGATGCTAGAGCTCTTGGAGACTTATCTGAAAACGCAGATTATGATGCTGCAAGAAATGAGCAAGCACAGATTGAAGGCAGAATATTAGAGTTAGAAAAAATATTAGAAACAGCAGAACTTATAGAAAAGACTAATACTGATGTAGTAAGTCTTGGTACTACTGTTAAGATTAAGTATGTAGATGATGATGATATTGAAGAATATCGTATCGTAGGATCCAAAGAAGCAGATCCATCAGAAAATAAAATTTCTAATGAATCCCCACTTGCTAAAGCTATAATGGGGGCTAAAGCAAAAAGTATTTGCAAAGTAGATAGTCCAAATGGAAAATATGACGTTGAAATATTAGAAATATTATAAGGAGGAACTTAAAATGAAGGAAGAAATTATTGTAAAAATTGAAGGTGAAGACTGGAAAAAATTAATGGATGAATCTTACAAAAAGGTTAGTAAGGAGAAAAAAATTGATGGGTTTAGACCTGGTACTGCTCCAAGAAATATTTTTGAAAAAAAATATGGTAAGGCACCAATTATGGAAGAAGCTACTAATAAATTAATTAATAGAGAATATGATAAAGTAATTAAAGAAGGTAAGATTATTCCTATATTAGAACCTAAAATTGAAATTTTAAATATAGATGATAATGGTGTAGAGATAAAATTTACATTTATTACAGATCCTAAACTTACTCTTGGACAATATACTAATTTAGGTATTAAGAAAAAAGAAGTTAAGGTTTCTAAAAAAGATATAGAAGAGGCTATTAAAGGTATTCAAAGAGATTATGCAGAAGTAGTAGAAAAAGATGGAGCAATTGAAGATGGTGATATTGTAGTAATTGATTATGTTGGCTATAAAGGTGATACTGCTTTTGATGGTGGTAAAGGTGAAAATTATTCTTTAACTATTGGTAGTAATACATTTATTCCGGGCTTTGAAGAAGGTCTAATTGGTCTTAAGAAAGGTGATAAGAAAGATCTAGAATTAACTTTTCCAGAGAACTATCATAGTGATGAATTAAAGGGTCAAAAAGTTGTCTTTAAAGTTACTGTTAATGACGTTAAGACTAGAGTTATTCCAGAGCTTAATAAAGAATTCTTTGAGGATCTTGGTATGGAAAATATTAATTCTAAAGAAGACTTAGAAAATGAAATTAAAAAAGAACTTACTAGCCAAAAAGAAAAAAATGCAGAAAATGAGTATGCTGAAGAACTTATTAAGGCTGCTGTAGCTAATTTAAGTGGAGAAATTGCTGAGGAAATATTAGAGGAAGAAGCTAATAGTATGTATCAAGAAGAATTAAATAAAGCATCTAGATATGGCCTTTTAGAAGAAGACTATTTACGTCATTTTAATAAAACTAAAGAAGAGTTATTAAAAGAATTTCTAAAGGATGCAGAAATTAGAGTTAAGACTAAATACTTAATTAGAGAAATAATAAAAGAAAAGAACTTAGAAGTTAGCGAAGAAGATTTTAATAAGAAAGTTGAAGAAACTTGTGAGAAATTTAATCTTACTAAAGAACAAGTACTTATGAATGGTGGAGAAGAATTTATAAGAAATAATATATTGATTGATAAAGTTATTGATATTTTAAAAAGTTAATAACTTTTTCTTTACAACTTTGTTTAAGTTTGTTATACTTAATAGGTAGATGTAATATATTGTTTTAAGGAGGATATTATGACCGCATTACAAAGTATAATATTAGGAATTATTCAGGGGCTTACAGAACTTCTTCCAGTAAGTTCTTCTGCCCATTTAAATATATTTCCATGGCTTTTAGGATGGAGTGAAATACCAGATAGTTTTGATATTGCCCTTCATTTTGGAACACTTCTTGCTATTACAATATTCTTTTTTAGAGATTGGCTTGATTTAATTTCCTCTGGTTTTAAGAAACTTGTAAAGAAGAAAGATAGTGTTAATGGAAGAATGTTTTGGTATATTGTAATTGCTACAATACCTGCAGGAATACTTGGTATTATTTTGGAAAAGGTATCAGAGAAGATATTTAATACTATGAATAAAGAAATGCTTGCTATATCAGGAGCTTTAATTATTATGGGTATTATTTTATATCTAGTTGATGAAAAGTGTAAGACTAGAGTTAGGTATGAGAAAATTAATTTTAAACAAGCATTTTTAATTGGTATTTCTCAAGCTCTAGCAGCAGCTTTTCCAGGAACATCTAGATCAGGTATTACCATGACTGTTGCTAGAGGTCTTAAGATAGATAGAGAGAGTGCTGCAAAATTTTCTTTCTTACTTTCAACTCCAATGATAGCGGCAGCAGTTCTTGTTAGTGTTAAAGATTTTGTTTTTAATACAGAGTTTGTACTAGGGGTTTTATCTAGTTTTATAGTAGGAATACTTGTTATTAAGTTCTTACTAGAGTATCTTAAAAAGGGAAGTTTCAAAGTATTTGCTATTTATAGGGTAGTGCTTGGACTTGTTATTATAGGGTTTGTTATCTTTAGATAATACCTTTTTGCCGAATTAGTTTAGTGGTAGAATAGAAGCATGGTAAGCTTCAGAGGACAGTTCAATTCTGTCATTCGGCACCAGATTGATAGGAAACTCGAACTACTTATTTCCGTTTGAGTTTATTTATGTTTTACCAAGAGAAGAACAGACGGATAAATAGAAACATATAATCTTATTCATTCTAAGTTTTTTTAACGAAAAATCATCTCATTAAAAGTTGTACATATAATATCAATATCCAAAATAAAAACACTACTTAGACTTATGTCAACACTTTGTGCGATAGAAATTTTTTTAAAGATCCAATACTTCATAGTTGCTAAAATAGTTATTTTGTAAAGTATTAAAAAAATATAAATATTACTAAAAAAAATAGTAAAAAGATAAAAATATTTGCAAAAACACTTGCATATTTTTAAAATATAGTGTATTATTAAATTGTTCTTATATCTTGGTTCTTCGTACTCCTTACGAATTACTAGGAATAAGTGAAAATAATTAAAGGAGGTATAATATGGCACTTAATAAGGATGTTAAGACTGCTATTGTTAAAAAGTACCAAAGAGATCCAAAAGATACTGGTTCTCCAGAAGTACAAATAGCAATACTTACAGAAGAAATTAAAGCTTTAACAGATCATTTAAAAAAACATAAACAAGACAAACATTCTAAAAGAGGTCTTTTAATTAAAGTAGGTAAGAGAAGAAGTTTATTAAATTATTTACTTAAGACTGATGTTAAGAGATATCGTGAAGTTGTTAGTAGTCTTGGACTTAGAAAATAAAGTAAACAGTAGGCACTCTTTTTTGAGTGTCTTTAATTTTAAAAATAGAAAAGGAGTAGATTATATGGATAAAAAAATTTTTGAATTAGATTTTTATGGAAGAAAGATAGTAGTAGAACATGGACAAGTTGCTAAACAAGCAGATGGTGCTGTACTTGTTAGATATGGAGATACTGTAGTACTTAGTACTGCTGTTGTTAGTAAGACTGCTAACTTATTATCTGATTTCTTTCCTCTTATGGTTTTATACCAAGAGAAGTTATATTCTGTAGGTAAAATACCTGGAGGATTTATTAAAAGAGAGGGAAGACCTACGGATGCAGCAACACTTGCAGCCCGTATGATTGATAGACCACTTAGACCATTATTTCCTGAAGACTTTAAAAATGAAGTACAAATAGTTAATACAGTGTTATCAGTAGATCAAGATAATTCTCCAGAACTTACAGCATTGTTTGCTTCATCCCTAGCTACATCTATTAGTAAGATACCGTTTAATGGTCCAGTAGCGGCAGTTAAAGTAGGTAGAGTAGAGGGAGAATTCGTTATTAACCCTACTGTAGAACAAAGCGAGAAGTCAGATATTGATCTTACGGTAGCAGGCACTATTGATGCAATTAACATGGTTGAAGCGGGTGCTAGAGAAGTTTCTGAAGATGATATGCTAGAAGCATTAATGTTTGGACACGATGCTATTAAGAAATTAATTACCTTTGAAGAAGAAGTTATTAATGCTATCGGGGTAGAAAAAATGGAATATGATAAGTTAGAAATAACCCCAGAACTTAGAAGTGAAGTAGATAGTTTTGTTAGAGATAGACTTGATAAAGCACTTAGAATAAAAGATAAATTAGAAAAATATAGTGCAATTGATAATTTACAAGAAGAAGTAATAGAAAAGTATAAACTAGAAAATGAAGATGCTATGAAGATGGAAGAATTAAAAGAATTACTTACTAAAGTTGCTTTAATATTCCATAGTGTAGAGTATGAATTATTTAGAAATATTGTTGTTAAAGAGAAAACTAGGGCAGATGGCAGATTAATGGATGAAATTAGACCATTATCTACTGATATTGATTTATTACCTAGATGTCATGGTAGTGCTTTATTTACTAGAGGTCAAACTCAAAGTTTAGTTACAGTTACTCTTGGAGCACTTGGAGAACATCAAATACTTGATGGACTTGGAATAGAGGATACAAAAAGATTTATGTTACATTATAATTTTCCAGCTTTTTCTGTTGGAGAAACTGGTAGATATGGTGCCCCAGGTAGAAGAGAGATTGGACATGGTGCTTTAGGAGAGAGAGCATTATCTTATGTAATACCTAATGAAGAAGAATTTCCTTATACAATAAGGGTAGTATCTGAAATATTAGAAAGTAATGGTTCTAGTAGTCAGGCTACTATATGTGCAGGTACTATGGCACTTATGGCTGCAGGTGTTCCAATTAAGAAACCTGTTGCAGGTATTGCTATGGGTCTTATCACTCATGAAGATGATTATACTATTTTAACAGATATTCAAGGTATGGAAGATCATCTTGGAGATATGGATTTTAAAGTAGCAGGTACTAAAGATGGTATTACAGCACTACAAATGGATATTAAAATAGATGGTATTAATAGAGATATTCTAAAAGAAGCTTTGGAGCAGGCTAAAAAGGCAAGACTTCAAATATTAGATGTTATACTTGATACTATTCCATTTCCTAGAAAAGAAGTTTCTAAATATGCTCCAAAGATGGTTACATTCATGATTAATCCAGATAAGATTAAGGATGTTATTGGTCGTGGAGGAGAAATGATTACTAAGATTATATTAGAGTGCTCTAATGTTAAAACCGTACAAGATATAGATGCTGTAAAGGTTGATTTAGAGGATGATGGTAGAGTAATTATTTATCATACAGATAAAGATGTAATTGATAGGACTATGGAGAGAATTAAGAATATAGCAAGAGAAGTTGAAATTGGTAAAGTTTATAACTGTAAAGTAACTTCAATACAAGATTTCGGAGTTTTTGTAGAACTATGGCCTGGGCTTGAAGGACTTATCCATATATCTCAGTTAGATACTAAAAGAGTGGAAAAAATTAATGATTTCATTAAAGTTGGAGATGAAGTTTTAGCAGTCGCTACAGGATATGATAAGAAAGGTAAATTAAATTTATCAAGAAAAGAACTATATAAGGGTAAAGATAAAGAAAGTACAAATGTTTAGTACTTTCTTTATTTTATATATCTAACTTTTATATGAGTGTAGTAAGTAGAAAAATAAAAAGCCTTATTTATAAGACTTTAATATTTAAAATGGTGTCCCGTTGGAGATTCGAACTCCAGACCCTTTGATTAAAAGTCAAATGCTCTACCTGCTGAGCTAACGGAACAATAGTGGTTGCCTCGGCTAGATTCGAACTAGCGCGTGCCACAGTCAAAGTGTGGTGCCTTACCGCTTGGCTACGAGGCAATCTAACCAATTAATGGTGGAGGGAGATGGATTTGAACCATCGAACCCGAAGGAACAGATTTACAGTCTGCCGCGTTTGACCACTTCGCTACCCCTCCATAAAATGGTGCCGAAAGCAGGAATCGAACCCGCAACCTACTGATTACAAGTCAGTTGCGCTACCAGTTGCGCCATTTCGGCAAAAAATGGTGGGCGATATAGGACTCGAACCTATGACCCCCTGCTTGTAAGGCAGGTGCTCTAACCAACTGA
>CAKOLT010000026.1 GCA_934096315.1 uncultured Bacilli bacterium | reverse complement strand
ATTGATAAAAACATAGAAAATCACTTAAAAAATAAAGAAAAAGCAAGAGGTAGTGGATAAACTTTTCACACTACCAAATAAAGATTTGGATGATATTATGGAAATTGCTGATATGAAAAATGAAAAGCGTGGTGCTTTTGAAACAAAAATTTTTCTTGAGAAAGTAATTGAATCAGAATAATAAAAATTATTTAGAAGATTGTTTGAGTTTGATAAGTGCATGATGCTGATATAAGAATATGTGGACGCAACACATGCTAATTAGAAATTAAGTTGAAGGAGTTGATAAAGTTGGCAAAAGATTTAATTATTAGAAGTAGTAGTGCAGAATTCTTAATATTTGAAAGGCAAACTCATGATAAAGGAATTCAAGTTAGGTTTGAAGAAGGCGATTTATGGCTAACTCAAAAAGCTATTGGAGAACTTTTTAATACTACAAGAAATAATATTACAATGCATATTAATGATATATATTATAATTACGAGTTGGATCAAAATTCAACTAGTAAGAAATTCTTACTAGTTCAAAATGAGGGAAATAGACAGGTTAAAAGAAATGTACAATATTATAACTTAGATGTGGTAATATCAGTTGGTTATAGGACAAATACAGATAGGGCTATACAATTTAGGAGATGGGCGACATATATATTAAAAGAGTTTTCAAAAAAAGGATATATAATAGATAAAAAAAGAATGGCAAATGGTGCATTTTTTGATGAGGATTATTATGATTCATTGCTTGCGGAAATTAGGGAAATAAGATTATCAGAAAGAAGATTTTATCAAAAAATAACTGATATATATGCAACAAGTGTGGATTATGATAAAAAGTCACCTACGACAATTAAATTTTTTAAAAAGGTACAAAACAAAATGCACTATGCTGTATCTAAACAGACAGCTGCTGAAATTATTTATAATAGAGCTAATGCTAAGAAAGATCATATGGGACTTACCTCTTGGAAAAATTCCCCTAAAGGAAAGATATTAGAAACTGATGTAGTAATAGCAAAAAATTATTTATACAAAGAAGAATTAGAAAGCTTGGAACGAATAGTATCAGCTTTTTTGGATTTAGCAGAAGATAGAGCAAGAAGACATATACCAATGACGATGGAAGATTGGGCTGTAAGAATAGATAAGTTTTTGTTAGCAGATGACAGAGATATACTAAAAGATGCTGGAAAAATATCACATGAAATAGCGTGTGATAAAGCATTAACTGAATTTGAAAAATATAGAGTAA
Source organism: uncultured Bacilli bacterium (assembly GCA_934096315.1). GTDB lineage: Bacteria > Bacillota_I > Bacilli_A > RF39 > UBA660 > UMGS2068. The sequence continues at coordinate 10,958 of CAKOLT010000026.1, read as the reverse complement.
AGCAAGATAAATTATATAAATCAGATTTTGATTTATTGTTAGAAGAAAGTAGTATATAGTAATTAAGTTATATAGACATGAAAATCTGAAAGCAGCTATATATTATAAGAAATGGAGGAAGTATCTGTGGAAAAAGAGTATAAGTTAAGAGTAATTAATTATAATAAAACACATACTCCAGAAGATTTATTAAAGTTTATGGATTCTTATATTGAATATGGAATATATGGTACTGATAATAAGGTATATACTGATTGGGAAAATGATATTAATTCATCTTTTCAGGTAGCATGTCAAACAAAATATGAGTTATGTGATAAAAATAGGATATTAAAATATGGTCTTGGGATATGTTATGATCAGACTGAGTTAGAGAGATTTTGGTTTAAAGAACACAATTATAAATATAAGACATTCTTTATATGGTTTTGCTTTAATAAGAATAATAATTATCCCACACATACATTTTTGGTATATGAAGAAAATAATAAATTCTGTTATTTCGAACATGCTGATTTTAATAATAAGGGAATACTTAAATTTGATTCTTATAAATCTGCGATAAAGTATCAAATGGAGAGATATGTTGATTTTATAAAGAAATGTAATTTAGAGATTAATGATGAAATACTTAATCGTATTCAAGTTATAGAATATAATGTAATAAAATATGGTCTTGATATGGAAGAATATTATAATAATTTATTTAAATATAAGATTGTTTATGAAAATGGTAGGTTTACTACTGATTTATAGAAATGTAGAGATATGAATATATCCTACAATTTTTAATTATTTTATTTTAAATATATGCAATTAGTGATATAATAATTGTTATGTACTTTATTTAATTTTATAAATAATTGTAATGGAGGTGGTTATATGCAAAATATTAGAAATTTTTGTATTATTGCTCATATTGATCATGGTAAAAGTACTCTTTGTGATAGAATACTTGAGTATACTAAGGCAGTAAGTGAAAGAGAGATGAAACAGCAACTTCTTGATAATATGCCTTTAGAAAGAGAACGTGGTATAACTATTAAATTAAATGCTGTTAGGATAGAGTATAATGGTTATATTTTGAATTTAATAGATACTCCTGGTCATGTTGATTTTAGTTATGAGGTATCGAGGTCTATGGTAGCATGTGAGGGGGCTATTTTAGTTGTGGATGCTACGCAAGGTATTGAAGCACAGACTCTTGCTAATACTTATCTTGCTTTAGTTAATGATTTGGAGATTATACCTGTTATTAATAAGATAGATCTTCCTAGTAGTGATATTCCCCTTAGAGAAAAGGAACTTGAAAAGACTTTTGGGTTTAAAAAAGAAGATATTATTAAAACGTCTGCTAAAACGGGTGAGGGTATTGATATATTAGTTAGAGAAATAATTAATAGAGTGCCTGCTCCTAAAAATAAGTTTGATGATGATAAATTAAGATGTTTAGTTTTTGATAGTTATTTTGATGCTTATCTAGGGGTTGTATCTTTAATTAGGGTTGTTTCTGGGACAATTTCTCTTGGGGATACTATTAGGTTTATGGCAACTTCTCATAAGTATGAAGTTACTCAGCTTGGGGTTAGTACTCCGAAGAATGTAAATGTTAAAAGTTTAAAATCTGGAGAAGTTGGTTATGTAAGTGGTTCTATTAAAGATTTTAATGCTTCTTTTGTGGGAGATACTATTACTTTAGATAATGATCCTTGTTATGAGGCTCTTGCTGGTTATAAGAAGATGAAACCAATGGTTTTCTGTGGTATATATCCGGTAATTTCTAGTAAGTATCCAGCTTTAAAGGAAGCTTTAGAGAAATTAAAACTGAATGATTCTTCTTTATCTTATGAACCAGAGACTTCTACTTCCCTTGGGTTTGGTTTTAGGATAGGTTTTCTTGGACTTTTACATTTAGATATAATTAAAGAGAGAATAGAGAGAGAATTTAATATAGAGATTATTGTGACATCTCCTTCGGTTAATTATGAAATAGAATTAAATAATATGGATACTATTTATGTATCTAATCCTGTTAATTATCCGGATAAGGTTAAAATTAAAGAGGTAAGGGAACCATATATTTATGCTAATATAATAACTCCGAGTACATATATAGGAAGTATTATGGAGCTTTGTCAGGATAAAAGGGGTATATATAAAAGTACGGAGTATTTAGATGATGTTAGGGTTAATCTTCATTATGAACTTCCTTTATCAGAGATTGTTTATGATTTTTTTGATAAACTTAAGAGTTATACGAAAGGATATGCTTCCTTTGATTATGAGGTTATTGGTTATAAAAAGAGTGATCTTGTTAAAATGGATGTTATGTTAAATGGAGAAATAGTGGATGCTTTATCTGTTATTGTCCATAAAGATTTTGCTTATAATCGTGGTAGAATTATTGTAGATAAGCTTAGGGAACTTATTCCAAGACAGTTATTTGAGGTTCCTGTCCAGGCAGTAATTGGTAGTAAGGTAATAGCTCGAAGTGATATAAAAGCAATGAGGAAGAATGTTCTTGCTAAGTGTTATGGAGGAGATATTACTAGAAAAAGAAAACTTCTTGATAAGCAAAAAGAAGGTAAGAAGAAAATGAGGATGATTGGTAAGGTTGAGGTACCTAGTGATGTATTTTTAAAGGTTTTAGAAGACAAACATTAAGGGAGATAGAATATGGTAAATGATAATTATATTAAGAATTTACTTTATGATGATTTTGATGCAGTAATTAAGTTATTATTTGAAATTCTTAATTCTGATGATACTTATGATTATGGTTTTACAAAAGAAGATGTTATAAATATTTTGTATAGTGTTATTTATGATATTAAGTACCATGAGGTAGTAGTAGTTTTAGATAATATTAGAAATACTTTAAATAATTATAGGAATAAGGATATATGTGATTATGTTTATTATGAGTTATTAGATTTAGCTAAAGAGGTTAAAAAGATAAAGAGAAATCTAGAAAGAGGAAATGATTCTGTTATTTTAAAGACTCTTATATATGATGTTAGAGATTTAAATGTTGTTAAGAGGTTTTTTGAGGAAAATAAGAATTCTATATTAAAAGACAGTGATAATTTTAATGTGGTTGTAGAAATGATAATATCCTCTTATCTTGAAGAGGGGAATAATTATTATTTTCAAATACTTAGAATGTTATCTTCTTATATAGATAAAGAGAGTGTTCTTAATTTTTTAGAAGATAAAGTATTTTCTAAAAATCTTTTAAAGGTAAGAGGGTTATTTGATGAGAAATTTTTATCTTGTACTAGGAGTATGGTAAAAAACTATGGTATACGGACTAATTTTAGTATTTCTTCTATTGTAAGTAGTGAAAATATTACTCCGAATCATCAAGGGAGACTTAATTTTACTAGTCAAAAGTGTTTAACTATTGATGGTAAAGATTCTTTATGTTTAGATGATGGTATATATTTAAGAGAGAATAAAAATGGTACTTATACTTTGTTTGTTTTTATCGCAGATGTTCCTTCTTTGATTGAGTATGATAGTTTATTATTTAAGGAGTCTAGAATTAATGGGGAGACTATATATCTTCCAGATACTAATATTTGTATGTATCCTGATAGTATAACATATGGAAAGGCTTCTCTTATTAAGGGGGAGAAAAAGAATGTTATTGCTCATATAGTGGATGTTGCTCCAAACTATGATATAATATCTTCATCTTATCGTATTTGTAAAGCTATAATTAAAGTTAGTGATAATTTATATTATGATAATGCAGATAGATTATTTTTCTCTGATGATACTGAAAAAAGGAGAATGCTTCAGAATCTTTTAGCTATATGTAGTAAAGGCGGGGGTAATATAGATTCAAAAGTAGATGATGATATTTATATAAGTTCTATTATTGTGGAGTATTTAATGCTTTTGGTAAATAGTTTGTCTGCTGAAAAGTTTAGGAATTTATCTTTACCATATTTAAGAAGAGCTTTTCTTTATCCTAAAGAAGAAGAGATATTAAAACATGCAGAGAGGATAAATTCTGAATATGGTTTAAAGCCAAAGGATTATAATAAAGTAGTTAATGCTCTTAAGGAATTAAATGCTAAGGCTTTTTATACTACTTTATTATATAGACATGATGCTTTAAATAAGGATGATTATTCTCATTCAACTTCTCCTTTAAGGAGGTATGGGGATAGTTTAAATGAATATGTTTTATATGATTTATATTTTAAGAAAGCTAGTAATAGAGATATTTATAAGTGGGAAGAGATATTAAAGAAAGAGGCAGAGTTTTTAAATAAGAGAATTAGTAGTAATCAGGAGTTTTGTTATGATTATTCGTGTAAGAAATTGATTAAGGAAAGAAGTGATTGATATGATAATGCCAGATTTTACAGAGGCTAAAAAAAGAAGTAATAAGGTTAGTAGTGTAGTTAGAGATGATTATATAGTGCCTGATAGTATTAAGGATTATGGTAAGGGGAAGAGTTATCATGTTATAACTTATGGATGTCAAATGAATGTCCATGATAGTGAGAATATTAAAGCTATTTTAGAAGATTTAGCATATACTGAGACTGATGATATGAATAAAGCTGATATTATTGTAATTAATACTTGTGCAATTAGGGAAAACGCCCACAATAAGGTATTTGGTATGCTTGGTAGAATTAAACATTTAAGAATGGTAAAAGATGTTATGGTAGCTTTCTGTGGTTGTATGGCTCAGGAAGAGGATGTAAGTAAGATTCTTAAAGATAAGTATAAGTGGGTTGATATTGTTTTTGGGACTCATAATATTCATAAACTACCTATATATATAGATAATGTTGTTAAAGAAAGAAAACAGAATATGTATGTATATTCTAGGGAAGGGGATATTTATGAGGGTATTCCTGTTAAAAGAGATAGTAAATATAAAGCATGGGTTAATATTATGGAGGGATGTGATAAGTTTTGTACTTATTGTATAGTTCCTTTTACAAGGGGTAAGCAAAGAAGTAGATTAAAAGAAGATATAATTAATGAAGTTAGAGAACTTAAGGATAATGGTTATATGGAGGTTACTCTACTTGGACAAAATGTTAATGCTTATGGTAAAGATTTAAATAAGGGTTATAATTTTGCTAATTTATTGGAGGAAGTAGCAAAGACTAATATTCCTAGAATTAGATTTGTAACATCTCATCCTTGGGATTTTACTGATGAAATGATTGATATAATAGCTAAATATGATAATATTATGCCATATATTCATCTTCCTATTCAATCAGGAAGTGATAGGATTCTTAAATTAATGGGTAGAAGATATACTAAGGATGAGTATATTACTTTATTTAATAAAATTAAAAGTAAGATTCCTAATTGTGCGATTAGTACAGATATAATTGTAGGTTTTCCGTTAGAAGAGGAAGAAGACTTTAAAGAAACTCTGGAGGTAGTAGAGAAGCTTAAATATGATTTAGCTTATACTTTTATATTTTCTCCGAGAAAGGGTACTAGTTGTGAAAAACTTCCAGATAATACTTCCTTAGAAGAAAAGAAAGAGAGACTAAAGAGACTTAATAAATTAATTAATAAATATAGTTATGCTAATAATTTAAAGTATAAAGATAAGTTTGTTTCTGTTTTATTAGAAGAGCATTCTAGTAAAGATGGTAAACTTATGGGATATACGGATACTATGAAGCTTGTTAATGTAAAAGCGGATGATAATCTTTTAGGTAAGATAGTTGATGTTAAGATAACTGATGTTAAAACATGGTCTATGGAGGGGGAGGTAGTTAGTGAGTGATTCTATTAATAATTTAAAAAAGTTTATTATGGATTCTGATTATTATAAGGATTATGTAGAGAGTAGAGAGAAAGTTAGTCTTAATAAAGATATTATGGATACTATTAAAAGGATTAGAGATAAACAAAAAAGAGTTTATAATAAGGATGATAATTTTGATAGTGAGAAAAAGGAATTGGATGAGATGATTAAAGGTCTTAGAGAGATACCGGAGTATAGTAGTTATTATAATAAGGCTAAGGAGTTTAATGATTATTTGAAGATAAGTCAGAATTTAATTGAGGATTATATAAATGATGTTATTTGGTGAGAACTTATACAATTATGTATGGGTTTTCTTTTTTTGTTGCTTTGATAATAATAATTAATTATATAAAGGACCTGCTTATTAGCAGGCCCTTTTAGACATAATTAAAGAAAGGTATTATATGAAATTATTGTGAAATTTTAAAAAAATGGTTGCATAATCTTTAATATTAACGTATAATGTAGAATGTGAAAAAAATGGTAGGTGAAAAAAATGTTAAAAATGATTAAAAGATTAAATAAAGTACACTGGTTTTTTGTGTTAATATCTACTGTATTGATAGTGTTTCAGGTTTATTTGGATTTGAAATTACCAGATTATATGGCTAGTGTTACAAAGATAGTCCAAACTGAAGGTAGTACTGTTGGAGAAGTACTAACTGAAGGGTCACATATGTTACTGTGTGCTTTTGGTAGTTTACTTTCAGCGGTAGTAGTTAGTTATTTTATTACTAAACTTGCTGCTAGTTTTTCTAAAGATTTAAGAAAAGATGTTTTTAGTAAAGTTCTTTCTTTTAGTATGAAAGAGATTAAAGAATTTTCTACTAGTAGTTTGATTACAAGGACTACTAATGATATTACCCAAGTGCAAATACTTATTGCTATGGGGCTTCAGATGCTAATTAAAGCTCCTATACTTGCTGTATGGGCAATATTAAAGATATATAATAAAGGTTTTGAATGGAGTGTTATTACTGCCGGAGCAGTATTTGTACTTCTAATTATGATACTAGTTTTGATATTAGTTGCTTTACCTAAGTTTAAGATAATTCAAAAATTAACAGATAATCTTAACCATGTTTCAAGAGAAAATCTTACAGGTATAAGAGTAGTTAGAGCATTTAATGCAGAAAAGTATCAAGAGGGAAAGTTTGCTCAGGCTAATAATGATTTAACAAGTACTAATATGTTTACATCAAGAACTATGGCTCTTTTAACTCCGGGAATGCAACTTATTATGTCAGGGTTATCTTTATCAATATATTGGGTTGGAGCTTATATGATTAATGAAGCTAATATGCTTGATAAATTAGATATATTTAGTAATATGGTTGTATTTACTTCATATGCAGTACAGGTTGTAATGGCATTTATGATGCTTACAATGATATTTATATTTTATCCTCGTTCTGCAGTTTCTGCAAAGAGAATATCTGAAATATTAGAAAAGAAGCCACAGATTATCTCTGGTAATTTTAATGATAAAACTAAGGATAAAGGCGTAGTAGAGTTTAAAAATGTTACGTTTAGGTATCCTGATGCTGAGGAGAATATGCTTGAAGATATTTCCTTTACAGCAAAGCATGGTGAGACGGTTGCATTTATTGGTTCTACTGGTAGTGGTAAGTCTACTTTAGTTAATCTAATTCCAAGGTTTTATGATGCAACTTATGGAGAAGTTTTAGTTGATGGTGTTAATGTTAAAGAGTATAATATAGAAAATTTAAATAATAAAATAGGGTATGTTTCCCAGAGACCAATTATTTTTTCAGGGACAGTTAATTCTAATATCTCTTATGGTTTAATTAATGGTAAAAAGGTTAATAAGGATAAGATATCTAAAGCTTCAGAAATAGCACAAGCTAAGGAATTTATAGATAAGATGGAGCTTGGATATGATAGTCATATATCTAGATCAGGTACAAATATATCCGGTGGGCAAAAGCAGAGATTGTCTATTGCTAGAGCTATTGCTAGGGATCCAGAAATATATATATTTGATGATACTTTTTCAGCCCTTGATTATAAGACTGATACAACTTTGAGAAGAGAATTAAAGAAGTATACTAAAGATGCTACAGTTTTAATTGTAGCCCAAAGGATTGGAACAATAAAAGATGCTGATAAGATAATTGTTCTAGATGAAGGAAAAGTAGTAGGGATGGGTAAACATCATGATTTACTTAAGACTTGCTCAGTATATAAAGAAATTGCTCTATCCCAATTAGGAGAGGAGGAACTCGAAAATGCATAATTCAGAATCTAATAATGCACAAGCTAAAGATTTTAAAAAGGCAATATATACCTTGATTAAGAATTGTAAGCCTTATAAAGTACCTATTATAATTACTATGATACTTGCAGCTTTAAGTAGTGCTTTAGGGGTTTATGGTCCGGGGAGATTAAAAGAGATTACGGATATAATTACTGAGGGTATAGTTACAGGAATTAATACTGATAAAGTTACACAAATAGCTATTGTTTTAGTGTTTGTATATTCATTTAGTTGGGTATTTAATTGTTTATCAGGATTTATAATGGCTACAGTTACTAATAAATTTTCTCAGAAATTAAGACAAAAGATATCTAAAAAAATAAATAAACTTCCTCTTAAATATTTTGATAATAATAGTTATGGAGATGTTTTGTCTCGTGTAACAAATGATGTTGATATAATTGGTCAATCGTTAAATAATAGTATTAGTGATTTAGTTGGGGCAATTACTCTTTTTTTGGGATCTATTATTATGATGTTTATAACTAATCCTTTAATGGCTGTAACTGGAATAGTAGCAACATTAATTGGGTTTGCTTTAATGATTATTATTTTAACAAAGAGTCAGAAATACTTTCTATTACAACAAGAACAGCTTGGGGAAATTAATGGTCATATTGAAGAAGTTTATTCATCTCATGATATAGTGACTGTTTATAATGCTAAAGAAGATGTTAATAAAGCATTTGATGATATTAATGGTAAACTTTATGATAGTGCACGTAAAAGTAGATTTTTATCTGGTTTAATGATGCCTTTAATGGGATTTATTGGTAACTTTGGTTATGTATGTGTATGTGTTGTGGGGGCAATGTTAGTAATAAAAGGTAGTATTACTTTCGGAGTTATCGTAGCCTTTATGATATATATAAGATTATTTACTAATCCTTTAAGTACAATTGCTCAGGCTATGACTTATCTTCAGTCAACTGCGGCAGCTTCTGAGAGAGTGTTTGAGTTTTTAGATGAAGAAGAAATGCCTACAGAAAAGAATATTACTAATTATTTAGAGCCTGCTAATGTAAAGGGAAATGTTAAGTTTGAACATGTTAAGTTTGGTTATGATGATGATAAAATAATTATTAAAGATTTTTCTGCAAATATAAAGGCTGGATCTAAGGTAGCTATAGTAGGTCCAACTGGGGCAGGTAAGACTACAATGGTTAACTTGTTAATGAAGTTTTATGATATAAATTCTGGAGATATTAAGATAGATAATATTTCTATAAAAGATTTAACTAGAGAAAATATTCATGATTTATTTGTTATGGTTTTACAAGATACTTGGTTATTTAGGGGAACTATAAAAGATAATATTAGGTTTAATAAAGAGAATATTACAGATGAACAGATAAGAAATGCTTGTAAAACAGTGGGTATGGATCATTATATTAGATCGTTATCTAAGGGTTATGATACAATGCTTGAGGAAGTTGATAATTTATCTGCAGGACAGAAACAGTTACTTACAATTGCAAGATGTATGATATGTTCTTCACCACTTTTAATATTGGATGAGGCTACTTCTTCAGTTGATACAAGAACGGAAGAGTTAGTCCAGAGGGCAATGGATAAACTAACCGTTGGTAAAACATCATTTATTATTGCACATAGATTGTCTACAATTAAGAATGCTGATTTAATTCTGGTTATGAATGAAGGTAATATTATAGAACAAGGTAATCATGAGGAATTACTTAAAAAGAATGGTTTTTATGCAAAATTATATAATTCTCAGTTTGAAAAAGTTTAAGGTGGCTTGGTATGAATAAATTAGTTGTGTTCTTCTCTTATACTGGTAATACTAAGATGATTGCAGAGCAAATAAAAGATAAACTAAATTGTGATATCTTAGAGATAGAGACAGTTATTCCATATTCGACTGATTATCAAACAGTAGTAGATGAAGAACAAAATAATGTAGGAAGTAAGGTATTACCAGAGATTAAAGATATAAATATTGACTTAAGTAATTATGAGGAGATAATTATAGGGACTCCGGTATGGTGGTATAATGCAGCTCCTGCGATTAGAAAGTTTTTAACTAAATATGATTTATCTGGTAAGACTATTGTGCCTTTTGCAACAAATGCTGGATGGCTTGGTAGGACATTTACAGAGATTAAGAAGTTATGTCCCAATGCAAATGTTATAAATGAAAAGAATATTGTTTTTGAAAGCTATGGTAGTAATTTAGTTACTAGTATGGAAGAAATAAATGACTGGATAAATAAACTGTAAAATAGTGTATATTTTAGGCAGATTATAGTAAATCTGTCTTTTATTATGGTATAATAGAGGTATAGAAAAAAATACTATTTTTATTAAAGTATTAACTTAATTAAGGGGGAGATTAAATGAATAATTTAGAAGTTAATAATAATATATTTGAAAGTATTAAACATATTGATGAATATGGAAATGACTATTGGGAGGCAAGAGAATTACAGCAGATTTTAGGTTATAAGGAATGGAGATATTTTTCAGCAGTTATAGAGAAGGCACAAGTTGCTTGTTCTCAAAGTAATAATAATATAAATTCCCATTTTGGTGTAAACACCAAAATAGTAAAAACTGGGTTTCTTCTAAGGCTATTATTGATTATAAATTAAGTAGATATGTTTGTTACTTAATTGTCCAAAATGCAAACCCAAAATATGAAGCAGTTGCATTTGGACAAACTTATTTTGCAGTGCAAATGTTAATGATACAATAAGAATGTACAAAAAGAGGAATATTACAATGTACAAAAATGTACATGGATATTTTCCCTTTTTTGTACATTTTTATATTGACATTTACAATTAGAAAAATCACTTCAAAAGAAGCTTGGAGATTAATGGGATTCTCGGATGAAGAATATGAGAGAGCATATAGAGT
>CAKOLT010000025.1 GCA_934096315.1 uncultured Bacilli bacterium | reverse complement strand
GATTACTTTGAGGAATATAAAAATAGTAATGTTTGCATAAATCCTTATGACCAAGAGAAACTAGCTAGAGAAGAAAGGGAATACTTTGCCGAGGAAGCTAGAAAAGAGGGACGTCAGGAGGGTATAGAAGAAAATACTGTAAAAACAATAAAAGCTATGCTAAAAGAAGGACTAGACGAAAATATGATATCTAAAATTACAGGACATACATTAGCAGAAATAAATAACTTAAAATAATAGTATTTATTCATTAAAAAAATTTATCTCTACATATAGGCTTCTACAAAATTAATTATCTAATTTTGCAGAAGCTCTTTTTTAATACTTAATATCAATTATTTGCTATAGTAACCCCTTTATTTTCCATTTTTACTTGTTAAAAATAAAAATTTATGTTATTATATGTAAAGAGTGTGAGGGAAATATGATGGAATTAACAAGTGATGTAAAAGGAATTAGGGTAGATAAATACTTAATAGATAAGTTAGAATTAACAAGAACTCATTTGCAGAAAATGATTAATGAGGGAATTATTACTGTAAACGGTAATAAAGTGAAACCAGGTTATATACTTAAAAATGGTGATAAAATATTAATCCTTGAAGAAGAAAAAAGAGAAATAGATATTAAACCAGAAGATATAGAGGTTGATATATACTACGAGGATGATGATTTACTCGTAGTAAATAAACCCTCAGGTTTAGTTGTTCATCCTGCCCCAGGCCACTATAATAGTACACTTGTAAACGCTCTAGTTAATCATTGTAATAATCTTTCTACCGTAAATGGTGATATAAGACCAGGAATAGTTCACAGAATAGATGCAGATACTTCAGGACTACTTGTAGTAGCTAAGAATGATTATACCCATAATATTCTTGCAGAAGACATTAAAAACAAAAAAGTCACTAGAAAATATATAGCCCTAGTAGAGGGTGTTATTGAAGAAGATACTGCTACAATAGATGCTCCAATTGGTAGAGATAAAAATAATAGAAAGAAAATGGCTGTTACTTCCTTAAATTCTAAAAATAGTGTTACCCATATAAAAGTATTAGAAAGATATAAAGATAAGACTCTAATAGAATGCGTCTTAGATACAGGAAGAACTCATCAAATAAGAGTACATCTATCATATATTAACCATCCAGTAGTAAATGATCCAGTATATAGTAATAAAAAACAAATAGATAAGGATTTTGGACAAATGTTACATGCTAAAGTACTGGGATTCAATCATCCAAGGACAAAAGAGTATTTAGAGTTTACTGCGGATGTTCCCCAGAGATTTAAAGAAATATTAAATATATATAAAAATAACAATTAGTTAGGACGTGATTAAATGAATGATGATTCAACGGTAGTTAAGGAGATAAGACTATGTGACGAGGATATATTTGTAATGCTTATTGCAAACTATTTAATAACAAAGAAAAATTATAACCCAATGGTAGTTCACGGGGTAACTGAGGAGATATGGTTAGAGAATATGCAAGAAGATTATAAGATTGTAAGACTGGTATCTCATCATATTCAAAATAACGAACAATTAAACTTTGATGCATTTAAATCAGAACAAATATTAAATCAACTTAGAAAGAAAACATTTTGTTTAACCATGAGAATAGTAACAATATATACTGATATATCTGATGATTTAGTTTTAAATAGCCAAAGAAATCATTTAAAATTCTTTATGAAGGATAGAGAAGACATAAAGAAGAACAAAGATTTTACCGAAGTCTTCCCTGATGTTATGAAAGAAACAGACTTCAAAGAGAAAGGAGTAGAATTGCTTATGAAAGTTACAAGTGATATTAATGAGGATACTGCTAGAAAGAATTTTAAAGTTGATAAATTATTTTCTCATAAGACTCCAGTAGTTACATATATATTTATACTAATATGTTTATTTATGTTTATGCTGACTAAAGGAAGTACTGATTTATATACTTTAACTAAGTATGGTGCTAATTATACTGAATTAACTAAACAAGGAGAGTATTATAGACTACTTAGTAGTATATTTATACATATTGGTTTTATACATTTATTATTTAATGTTTATGCATTATATATAATTGGACCTCAAGTAGAAGATTTTTATGGTAAGTTTAAATACTTTATAATATTTATAATAAGTGGACTAAGTGGAAGCATTTTATCAGTTGCTTTTAATCCTAATACAGTAGCTGCCGGAGCTAGTGGAGCAATATTTGGTTTAATGGGAGCCCTTCTATATTTTGGATATTACTATCGTAGTTATTTAGGTAATGTTGTCAAAGGACAAATACTTCCTCTAATTGCTATTAACTTAATAATTGGGTTCTCAGTATCTGGTATTGATAATGCTGCTCATATTGGAGGTTTAATCGGGGGAATACTTGCTGCTATGGCATCAGGAGTCTCTTTGAAGGGACAGAAATTAGATAAAATTAATGGAGTTGTAGTGCTTATATTATATCTTGCTTTTATAATATATTTAGCATTTTTACGTTAAGAGGATTATGATAGATTTACATATTCATACAAAATATTCTGATGGTACAAAAAGTTTAATAGAGATACTTAAAGAAGCTCAAAGTATACCTTTAGATATAATATCTATAACAGATCATGATAGTGTAAAAGCTTACTTTGAGATAGATAGTATAGATACTTATAAATATTATAAAGGAAAAATAATTGTGGGATGTGAATTCAATTGTTTATATGATAATATAAGAATAGAGCTTATTTGCTATAATTTTGATTATAAACAAATAGATAAGTATTTATCATCCTTCTATGCAAGTCGTGTAGTATTAGCTAGAAAGAAAGAAGAATTAGATATTTATATAGAAAAGTGTAAGAAACATGGTATTAGGACTTCTAAAAATTTAAAAGTGGATAAAAAACTGATGGTTATTGATATTCTTTATGATGATATTGTTAAATATGAAGAGAATAAAAAGTTCTTTGCTCCGGAAGTATTTAATAGTAAAACAATTTTCTATAGAAAGTGCGTAAATGATAAAGAATTTATCCTGTATAAAGATTACTATAAGGATGTTCCAAGTGCTTTAGATATATCTAAGTTAGTAAAGAAAAGTGGGGGAAAAGTATTTCTTGCTCACCCTTATGTATATGCTTTAGAAGATCACCTTAAGTTTATTAACAATATATATAAAGATGGAATAATTGATGGACTAGAATGCTATCACTCTAACTTCACTGAAAGTCAAACAAACACCTTATTAGAATATGCTAAAAAGAATAATTTACTCATCTCTGGGGGTACTGATTATCATGGAGATAAGTATCCACAGATACACTTAGGTAGGGGATATAATAATAAATTAAAAATATCTGATGAAATAGTAGATAATTGGATTAATTTATAAAATATATGATATAATTTAATTGAAAGGAGTAATAATTATGCTAGGAGGAATTTTATTAGTAGTTCTAGTTATCATACTAGGATCCATTAAACAGATTAATCAATATGAAAGAGGAGTCTTATTTACAATAGGTAAATATACTAAAATATTAAATCCTGGATGGAGAATAATAATACCTATTATTCATTCTTATAAAAAAGTAGATATTAGAACTAAGGCTGTAGATGTACCAGAACAAGATGCTATTACTAAAGATAATGTATCAGTTAGAATAAATGCTGTTTTATATTATAAAATATTTGATGCATCAAAAGCTATACTAGAAGTAGAAGACTTTAAGTTTGCTGTAAGTCAGCTAGCTCAGACTACAATGAGAAATGTTGTAGGATCTGTATCTCTTGATGAATTATTATCAGAAAGAGAAAAAATTAGTACAGAGATATGTAAGATTATTGATGAAGCAACAGACCCATGGGGAATTAAAGTAGAAAATGTAGAACTTAAAGATATAAGCCTTCCAGAAGAAATGAAAAGAGTTATTGCTAAGATAGCAGAAGCTGAAAGAGAAAAACAAGCTGTAATTACAAAATCAACTGGAGAAGTAGAAGCATCTAAAAACTTAGCTCAGGCTGCTAAAATAATGTCAGAGACTCCAGGGGCTCTACACTTAAGAACACTTGCTACAATCAATGATATATCTTCTGATCAATCTAATACAATAGTATTTGCTCTTCCAGTAGAAATACTAAGAGCCATGGAAAACATAAACAAAAAATAAAAGAATTAGTTTTATAAAATTAATTCTTTTTTCTTTCGTCTATTCTTGTAAAGTTTGTATTTTTTACTGCAAATATTTAAAATATCTTGCTATTTAACCTTTTTTAGGGTATACTAGAGTTATAAAAATGGAGTGATATAAATGTGCGGATTAGTAGGTTTTATAGATAAAAAAGATAAAAAAGAGAAAAAAACAATAATTAAAAATATGAATGATAAGATAATTCACAGAGGTCCAGATGGAGAAGGGTACTTTGTTGATGATAGTATTGCCATGGGATTTCGTAGATTATCTATTATTGATTTAGAAGGAGGTAATCAACCCCTTTATAATGAAGATGAGAATCTTGTTATAAATTTTAATGGAGAAATATATAACTATAAAGAAATAAAAAAGGAACTTATTTCTCTTGGACATAAGTTTAAAACTAGTAGTGATACTGAGGTTATACTTCATGGTTATGAAGAATATGGAGTTAAAATACTAGATAAACTAAGAGGAATGTATGCAATTAGTATTTGGAACCGTAGTAAACAAGAATTATTCTTGGCAAGAGATATATTTGGTATTAAACCTCTTTATTATTATAAAGATAAAGACTCTTTTATGTATGCATCAGAAATAAAGAGTTTACTAGCGAACCCTAGTTTTAAGAAAGAATTAAATACTCAGGCCTTAAAGCCATATTTAACTTTCCAGTATAGTCCATTAGAAGAAACATTCTTTAAAAATGTATATTCCTTAGCTCAAGGAGAATACATGTTATATAAAGATGGTAAAATTACTAAAAAGAAATACTACGACTTTAAATATAATAATGGAGAAGGAAGTATTGAAGAGATTAAACAAGAATTAAATAGAGTTATGGATGATAGTATTAAATACCATAAAATAAGTGATGTAGAAGTTGGTTCTTTTCTATCTAGTGGAGTAGATTCCTCTTATATAGTTACTAAAGCTGATGTTGATAAAGCCTTTACTGTAGGGTTTAATAATGAGGGCTATAATGAAATTGAGGCTGCTAAAGGACTTACAAAGATTTTAAATAAAAAACATATAACTAAAATAATTAGTCCTGATGAATTTTTTGATATTTTACCAACGGTGCAGTATCATTCAGATCTTCCTCATGCTAATTTATCTACTGTACCACTATATTTCTTATCAAAAATGGCTGGAAAAGAAGTAAAAGTAGTATTATCTGGAGAAGGAGCAGATGAATTATTCGGTGGATATGGAGAATATGATGAAGCAGATATTTGTCTTAAATATAAGAAAATACCATACCCTTTAAGAAGAGTACTTGGAAATATTGCTAAAATATTACCTAATATATATGGTAAGCATTTCTTAATTAGAAATGGAAGTCCTTTAGAAGAACATTACATTGGACCAGCTTATATAATGGATGAAAAAGAAGCAAACAGTATTTTAAAAGAAGAATATAAAAGTAATATTAAACCAAAAGATATTATAAAAGATATATGCAAAGAGACTTCTGATAAAGAAGAAGTAGTCCAAAAAATGCACTTAGATATGAAGATGTGGATGGTTAATGATATACTTCTTAAAGCAGATAAAATGACTATGGCAAACTCTTTAGAACTTAGAGTACCATATTTAGATAGAAAAGTATTTGAAATGAGTAGTAAGATACCTACTAAATATTTAGTACATAATCATGTAACTAAGTATGCTTTTAGAGAGGCGAGTTTTGATGTAATTCCTGAAGAGTGGTCTAAAAGAAAAAAGAAAGGCTTTTTAGTACCATTTAAAGACTGGATAAAAGAAGAAAAGTACTATAATAAAGTTAAGGAAATGTTTAACCAAGACTTTGTAAGTGATTTCTTTGATAGAGATAAAATACTTAAATATCTAGAACAACATTATAATAACAAAAAAAATAATGCCAGAAAAATATATACAATTTATTCATTTTTAATCTGGTATAAAGTTTATTTCATAGATAACTAATAGGAAGGTGAAATATGAAAAATAAGAAGAAAAAGGGGTTTACACTAATAGAACTTCTCGCAGTTATATTATTACTTGCAATATTATTTTCTATAGTATTTGTAACTGTAGGGGATTTAGGTAGTGGCAGTAAAGAGAAGATAAGTGAGGCATCAGAAAATTTAATTAAAGATACAGTTAAGAGTTATTCTAGTGAATTTAAGAGAGATGAAAACTGGCATCAGGAGGAGACTATAAATAGTGATGGAAAGAAAGAAGTATCTTACTGTGTGAATTTAGATTCTCTAATAGATAAAGGATATTTTAAAAATGATAATACTGAGTTAAATGACTTAAGAAGCGAATATTATGTATTTGTAAAAGAAGTAGATGGCGTTGTAGTCTCTATGGATATAAGAGAAAAGAGCGAGCTTAATGAGGTAAATCCAGGTGAATTAAATAATTGTAAGTATTATGATCCTGAAAGTACTACTGAGGGTGATAAATATGGTGAATATGAGCTTAAATATAAAGTTGATGATAAAGAAATAGAAGTTGCTAAGTTAAATTATAGATTTATAAAGAAAGATGATTTTAACTATACTCTTAAGCTTGACCTTGCAAAAACTTTAGACCTTAGTAGTATTCCTCCAATTAATAAAAATGTTGACTTGATAGTTTTACTAGATACTTCTGGTAGTATGATGGGAAATAAATTTGATAGTGCCAAACAAGCAGCCATAGATTTATCGGAAAGTTTTCTAGACAGTATGAACGAAATAAATAATAGAAACAGTCGTAATAAGGTTACTCCAAGAATTGGGTTAATTCAATTTTCTACTAAAGGTAATGAGAATTCTAGAGACTTATCTAGTGAAGGGTTAGGCACATTTTCTTTTAAAAACGCTTATGGAAATACAAATGTCCAAGGAGCAATAGATGAGGCTATATACATGTTTAACGTTGGCAATAGTTCTGAAGATGCACTAAAATATACACTACTTCTATATGATGGTGTTCCATGTGAAGTTTCTTACTATATGATGAATGGGAAAAAAATGATTCCAATTAAAGGAAAAACGGATTATTATGATAATTATGCTGAATATCGTAATGTGTTACAATACAGTATAAGTTCTAATTATGATGTGATAGAAGCAAGTGCAGAGTATTTAAAAAATAATGTCCATTCTGAATTAATTACCATAGGGTATCAATTTAGTGGTAATTCTAAATTAAAGGAATTATCTTCTCAAAATGAAAGCATGTGTAATAAAAATAATTATAAAGACAATTATTGTTATTTTACATCAAATTCAGAAGGTATTAATGAATTATTTAACTCTATTGGCGAGAGTATTAAAGATGATGTATATAATAAATTAGCTAATAGTATAACTATAGAAATAGAACTAACAGAAGTCTTTGGAAATGAGAAAATAACCTATGAATTAGACCTTAATGATGGTACTATAACTGGGGATAAAAATGAAATAAAATTAAACGTAGGTAATGATATATTTCAAGAAAAAAAAGAAGTTGAAGTTCAAATAATTAATTCTATAAAATATACCTTTAAGGATAAAGACGGTGAAGATATTGGGAGTGCATTAAATCTTTCTGGTAATTTCCCAAAAGTTAAATTAGTAAACAAAACAATAAGCAAATTAAATTAGGAGGTACTTTATGAAAAAAGGATTATGTATTTTATCATTTCTTCTCGTAATTTTACTTCTTGTAATAGTTATTTATGCTATAAATAAAGATAGTTATGGTAAATATAATGATAATATGATTTCAAAACTTAGTAGGTATTATCTTGTTGATGGGGGTATTTATGAGGGTATAACAACTGATTTAAAAAGTAGTGAAACAATCTCTATAGATTCTGTTAGTGATATATCTTTAAATAAAACTTTAGCTAGTTATTTATTAAACTATGAATCAACTGATAAAGGTTATAGTAGGGAAATATGTAAAAACTGCTACAAAGGTTTTACTGATGATGATACTATCTTCTTCTATACCAAAACTCTAGTAGAGGATACTAGTAAACAAGCCTTTGGTAAAGTACTAAAATGGCAAGAATATAAAGAAAATGATGAAAGAATGTATAATACCCTATATTATGATAAGAACTTTGAAATATATTATATGGCAGCTATGAGAGATAACGACAAAGATGATGTTGTTATGAAATTAAAGAGCAAGGATAAGAATAAAGAATATTTACATCTATATTATTATTTTGGATACATTAGTAAAAATATAGATGAAACTTCCGAAGAAGTTAAATATGAATTAAAAAATATAAAAAATGAGGTAGTTACTAAAGGTGATGACTTATATGTAGATAATGATTTTAACTATGATAAATACCAGGATAAATTAAATATAATTAGATATCTATTAAAGTGGGATAAAGAAAATAAAATATATAAATTAGATAAAATTATTTTAGAAAAGTAATCCCTCTTTTCTTTTTAGGAGTGAATCGTTATGAATAAAGAATTATTATATAAAATAATGTGGCTAGTTTGTACAATTGTCTTATTTTATGTGAGTAAAAGTAAATATATGTACTTTTTTGCCCTTAGTTATATAATATATATGATAATATTTAGTTTAATAAAAGATATATCATTTGATAAATACTTTACTAAATATGATGATAAGAAAAAAGCCCTTTTAATCGGGCTTTTAGGTATCATCATATTAGGAGTTATCCTTATAGTTTTATTCTTCTTAATAGCTAAAATATTTATCATTCTAACTTCTAGTGAAAATATATATTTAATATTCATACTTCCCCTTATAAGTATCACTTTGCATACTATTATAATACTTATAAAAGATTATTTAAAGATACATAATTATAATAAACTATCTAATATTATACCTAAATTATATATAATATTATGTAATATCTTATTCATACTAGTTAGTATAATTATATTTAAAGTATTAAAAATATCTTCGGTAAGAGTTATTAATTATCTATATATCCCATCATATATCTCATTTATAGTAGTTATTCTCATTTGCTATTTCTATGGATTAAAAAACATTAAACCTGCGAAGATAACAAGTAATATTACCTATAAAAATTATTATAGAACTCTTAAACAAACATATAAACAAAGCATTAACAAGGGATTAATAAATATAACTAGTTATATCTATATATACACATCTTTAATCATGTTATATCCATTATTAATAAGTAAGTATCAGTATGGAATAATATCTACGAGTAAATGTTTAACTGATATATATTTCTATTATATGGCTATTATTCTTATCATCTCAGATATTATAACAACTACTAAAAATAAGAATATAAAATCTGTACTAAATACATTAAACAAATCCCTTTTTCTAGTTGCATGCTTAAGCACCTTCGGAGACATCATAATATATATAATATATAAAGTACATATAAATATAGGGTATCTAGTATATCTAACATTATTTATGGCATTTTTAAATACTTACAAACAAATATACATAAATATTATCCCATATAATAAAAAAAATATCCATATTAGCTTAATTAGTGGTATAATATTAAAGATGGTTTTAACAGTGCCCTTTATGTCATCATATTTAAGAATGGGACAAGACCCCTTATATGGTGACTTGTTAAGTAGTAGTATAGCTTTACTAATTTCTAGTATGATTGGATTTATTTATCTATTAATAAAAGAAAAAACTAGTATATCACGTCTAATAGAACAAATAATTAACATATTAAATGAAAACATAATGCTATGTTTAATACTAATTCTATTTAGAATAATCATGCCTATAAAAACAGATAATAGAATAATAAGCATGTTATATCTAACAGTATATATTATATTAGTAGTACTTTTATTATATATTAAAAAATACATTAAGAGAAAGAAAGAAGGAAGATAAAATGGAAAAAATATATATATTTGGACACAGGAGTCCTGATACAGATAGTGTTGGGGCTGCGATTAGTTTAGCATATTTAAAAAAACAACTTGGGGTAGATGCTGTACCTGTTGTTTTAAGTAGTATTAATAAAGAAACAGAGTTTGCCTTAGATTACTTTAATACTAAAGAGCCAATGTTTATAAACGATGTTAAAATAAAGATAAAGGATTTAAATTACACAAAGAATCATAGTATAACTACTGATAATTCAATACTAGATGCTTACAAACAAATGGAAAAAGCCGAAATAAGTAAAGTTCCTGTTATAGATGACAAAAAACATATAGTGGGTATTATTAATATGAAAGATATTGCTAGTGAATGTCTAACAGGAAAAAGAAATATAATGGATGCTTATTATAATAATATATTAAATACAATTGAGGGAAAAGAAGTCTTAAAATATGATGAAGAAATTAAAGGTAATGTTATAACTGCAGGCTTCAGGAGTACTACTTTCTTAGATGAAATTAAATTATCTAATGATGACATTTTAATCGTAGGAAATAGATACAGTATAATAGAGTATGCAATAACATGTAAAGTTAAATTAATTATATTAACCGGAGGATTCCCTATAAAAGAAGATCACTTAGAACTTGCTAAAAAGAATAAAGTAAATATAATTGTAACAAATAAAGGTACACTTGAGACAATTAAAGTATTTGATTTTTGTAATAGTGTAACTACTATTATGAGTGGTAATGATGTATTATGCGTCCATGAGTATGACGATTTAAGTGACTTTATATCCCTAGCAGACAAAACAAGATACAGTTATTATCCAGTATTAAATAAAAAAGGACAATACCTAGGTATAATAAGATTCTCTGATATAGAATTTACTAAAAGAAAAAAAGTAATACTAGTAGACCACAACTCTTTAGAACAAAGTGCTGTTGGACTTGATGAAGCAGATATAGTAGAAATTATTGATCATCATAATATATCTCCGATGAGTACTAAGAGTCCAATTGTATTTAGAAATATGCCAGTAGGAAGTACTAACACTATTATATATGGTATGTATAAAGAAAATAATGTAGAAATTCCTCATAATATTGCAGGACTAATGCTTTCAGGAATTTTATCAGATACTCTTATATTAACGTCTCCAACTACTACTAATATAGATAAAAAAGCTGTTATAGAGTTAAGTAGTTTAATTAACATAGACTACAAAGATTATGGTATGAAAATGTTAAAAGCAGGTACTAGTTTAAAAGGAAAAACTAAAGAAGAAATATTATATACAGACTTTAAAACATATCCTGTTAATGATAATAAAATAGGTCTTGGAAATATATTAACTACTAATATTGAAGAGATAGAAGAAGAAAAAGATGGTTATATTGAATTATTAAATAGGGAAAGTACTCTTGGAGGATATGTATTTATCGCACTATACGTTACAGACTTTATTAAAAACGGATCATATGTATATTATAGTGATGGAGCTTATGAAACCTTAAAAAATATATATGGAGAAGACTTACAACAAGGATTCTTCCTAAAAGGAGTATTATCAAGAAAACAACAAATATTACCTAAAATACTTAGAGAAATGGAAAATGAATAGAAAATTAATCTATTCATTTTTTACTAAACTTATTTTTAATATACATAATTAATATTGGTAGAACTGATAAGAATATAATACCAAGAATAATAAGTGTAAAGTTATCTTTAACAACAGGAATATTACCAAATAAGTATCCAATACTTAAAAATAAACTAACCCATATTATGGCTCCTAGAGCATTATACTTAATAAATTTAGGATAATGTAGTTCCCCCATACCAACTACAAAAGGAACAATAGTCCTTATAATTGGCATAAAACGAGCAATTAATACTGCAGCACCACCATACTTCTTAACTAAGTTATCAGCCTTTTCTAGGTTTTCATCCTTAATAAGCTTATATTTCTTATTACTTATAATCTTCTTTCCAAAATGTTTACCTATTTCATAATTAACAGTATCACCAACAGTAGCGGCTACTATAATTAATAAAAGTAATAACCAGAAATTCATTTCTCCAATCGCAGCAAATGTTCCTGCTGCAAATATTAAAGAGTCTCCTGGTAGAAAGGGTAGAAATACTAATCCAGTTTCACAAAATATAATTATAAATAATATTGGATAAATAAAACTACCATAAAGCTCTATAAACTGTCCAATATACTCATTACAGTGTAATATAAAATCAATAATCTGCATAATAAACCTCCGTAAGATTAATTATAACATAATTTAATGAATAAACAAATAATAATAATCATAATAATAAAAATAATTGCAAAATGTAAAATCTTGTAATTATTATCTTTCTTTGATAAATTCCATATTTCTATCTTTTGCTATTATTTTTAATTTATTTTTTACAGATTGTATAGAATTAGTCATTGTACATACCTACCAATTCCATTACTTGTTCGTTTATTTTCATTTTCTTTGAGTATTCTGAGAGTTTACTTATATCTTTATTCTTGCTTTTTGTATATTGCTTAATTACTTTTTTAACTTGTTCTAAATCCATTCTATTCTTAGATCTAATAATATCACAAATACTTCTTTCAAGATCATATACCCTAACTTTATTTCCATTTGGGGTTTCAACCTCACAAATTCCTAGTTCTAGTATATTATCAGAAACATAAAATACATTACACTTTTCATTAACGGTATCTACATGATAATTCTGAGGTACTGTAACTGTATAATTATAAGGAAATTCCTCAGTCATTTCATAGAAATAAAGTGCATTCATATGTGAGAATATAGCTTTTTTATATTTCGTTTGAAATGAATAAAAACTATCTTCAAAAACATTTGGAGATTGATATATACCTCTAGATATTCTTTCAATTTCACTCTGCATCTGATTTATACTATTATAAATAGGGTTAAGTGGTTCTGATAAATCCTTTATTTGAGTTTTTATTTGATTCATCGGTCCTGTTATAGTGTTAAGTGCATTAACATAATTTTTAATAACATTTGAATCAAGTTTATATTTTTCTTCAATATTATTTCCCATATTATACCTTCTTTCTTTTGACAACCACACTGAAATTATAACATTTTTCAGTGTGGTTGTTAAAGGATAATCTTTTTTTATAAAAATAAATTAAAAAAGTGTGTCAATAACTTTTGAAAATGTCTTAAAATAAATTAAACATTTGCGGGAAAATTTATTCCAATTTCCTTTTGACTAG
>CAKOLT010000024.1 GCA_934096315.1 uncultured Bacilli bacterium | reverse complement strand
ATATTTCATCTGGATTATCAGAAACTATTTCATTTAGAACATCTACTGAATATATTATATCTCCATATCTTTCATTTGTTTTTTGTTTTTCCATTTTTATGTAAAATGCATCCACACTTATTACAATATTTTTCTTTATTCTTAAATTTAGAGATAACCTTAGAATTAGAATTTTTTGTTGAACATAACCCAATTAAATTTTCTGATAAATAATTTCTATATTCAATAATAGTAACAGGATCTAAATTACTTAATAATTCTTTAATATTCATAATATAAAAATTTTCTTAATCAGCCAGCCTAAATCAGATATCATTATCGCCAAACAAAGATAAAGATAGACTAGCTGATTAAGAATATCTCCTTTCTTTATCATTTGCTTGGCTATTTTATTATACTACAAATATTTCAATCAGTCATTACGTTTAACACAACTTTAAATTATAAAAATACTTATCATTTATTTTAAAAATATTAGTTTTTTCTTATTCTAATTAAAGCATAATATAAAAAACTAATTTTTTTTCTTAATTAGTTCTATTTTCTTTACAAAACAATAACTTTATTGTAAAATATAATTAGGAAAGTGATGAAGATGGAAAAACACAATATATTACCTACTGATACATTCATAGTTGTAAATAAAAGTATAATAAATAATGAAGATAGAAAAATATTAAATATGTTATATTTACCAATAATTGGACCTCTTCCTATTATGTTATACTATTGTCTTTGGTCTTGTTTAGATAAACTAGAAATAGAATCTACAACATACACACATCATCATTTACTTACTAATATGCAGTTATCTTTAGAACAAATAGTTAATAATAGGGAAATTCTTGAGGCAGTTGGTCTTCTTAAAACGTATGTAAAAAAAGATGCAAATAATTACATGTATGAATTATATTCCCCATTATCACCATATGAGTTTCTAAATCATCCTATATTAAATGTTGTTCTTTACAATAATATTGGTAAAGCGGAATATGAAAAAATTATAGATTACTTTAGGATATCTAAGAAATCAAAGGTAGGGTATGAAGATATTACTAAAAAATTTACGGAAGTCTTTAAGACTATGCCTTTAAACTCATTTGATATTTTAAATAGCAATATTCGTAAATATAATAAGCAAAAACTAAATATAAATAGTAGTCTAGATCTTAATTTTTTGATATCTTCCTTACCAAAGAATTTAGATGCTAATAAAATATTTACTAAGGATAACGAAGAATTAATAATAAATCTAGCTTTTTTATATGATTTAGATGCTATTAAAATTAGTAATATACTAAAGGGATGTATTAATGAAAAGGGGACTATAAATAAAGAAGACTTAAGAAAAGCATGTCGTAATTATTATGAGTTTGATAGTAGTGGTAGTCTTCCTACTTTGGTTAATCTATCTCAACCAGAATATTTAAAAAACATTAAAGATATTACTACTCCAAGAGAGAAAATGATATACACCTTTGAAAATACATCACCGTATGACTTTTTAAAGAGTAAAAGTGGGGATGGTAAACCTACTAAAAGAGACTTGAAATTAGCAGAATCTCTAATTATAGATTATGGATTGAAACCTGGGGTAGTTAATGTATTATTTGATTATGTTCTTAAAACAAATAATAATAAACTAACTACTTCTTTAGTAGAGACTATTGCAGGTCAGTGGAGTAGATTAAAAATAGAATGTGTTAAGGATGCGATGCTTCAAGCAGAAGCTCAACACAAAAAGTATAAAAATAAACCCTCTAAAGTAGTTAAAAATAATGAACATTTACCAGAGTGGTTTAATAAAAAGATAGAGAAAGAGGTTATAAATAGTGATGAAGTAAATGAAATAGAAGAGTTATTAAAGGAGTATAAATAATGGAGAACTTAAACAAAATAATGGAGGGGAAGTATAAAGCAGTTAAACATAAACTGGAAAAGAATTTTTATGATAAACTGGAATCTAACCAGACTTTCTCAGGGTTAGTTAGTAAACTAGATCTTCCAGAAAAAGAACTTATGAAATATACTTCTAAATTAGAAGATACAACTAAAGAACTTGAACATTGTAAAAATTGTAAGGGTATCTTAAATTGTGGAAATCAGGTAAAGGGATATGTTTGTTTTCCTAGTGTTAGTGAAGGAAACTTATTATTTGGGTATATTCCTTGTAAATATAAAAAACAATTAGATAAAAAGACACTATATCAAAAAAATATATTTACCTTTAATATGCCAAAGTATATCTTGGATTCTTCTATGAAAGATATCTATGCAGATGATAAGAGTAGACTTTCTACCATTAAATGGATTAAGAAGTTCTTAGATACTTATGATACTTCTAAGAAAAGTAAGGGATTATATTTAAATGGTAACTTTGGTTGTGGTAAGACATATCTAATATGTGCAATGTTTAATGAGCTTGCTAAAAATGGTATAAGAGTAGCTATAGTGTACTATCCAGAGTTTTTGAGAAAACTTAAGGAAAACTTTAATGATAGTGATAGTTACGAAAACCTTATTAATAAAATTAAGAAAACTCCAGTAGTATTATTTGATGATATTGGGGCAGAGACTACCACCCAGTGGTCTCGTGATGAAATATTAGGTACTATCCTTCAATATCGGATGGAGGAGGGACTTACAACCTTTTTTACTTCTAATTTAAGCTTAGAAGAGTTAGAACAACATTTAAGTTCTTCTTCTAAGGGAGTAGATTATGTTAAAGCAAGAAGAATAATGGAGAGAATAAAACAATTAACAGATAATATAACAATGATTAGTGAAAATAAAAGAAAGTGAGGAATATTATGAGTGAATTTTCATATAAGTTTGATCCAAACAAAAAGGATGAGTTTGTAGGGGATATTGATGATCAGGAGCAAGTAGTTATATCTGGAGATGGTATATATAATACCCCTAGAATGCCAGAAGAATCTGTACTTGCTAATAATCCATACCAAAATAAAAACAAGCCTAAAACTTTAGTTAGAAAAAATAATGGTCTTTTAACCGGGGATGTTGGTATTGGTTCTAAAGGTTTTGCTAATATGATTTCTGTAGCTATTGTTATAAGTGCTATTGGACTTATAATTGCATATTTAGTTTTTAAAATGTAGAAAGGAAAATATTATGGAGAAAAGATTATATAAAATAGAAGAGGGGAAAAAGATTGATGGTGTTTGTGGAGGAATTGCAGAATACCTTAATATAGATCCCACTATTGTAAGATTGTTATGGGTAATAATGTGCCTAGCATATGGATTTGGTATAATTATTTATATAGCAGCCATGTTTATTATGCCTCGTAAGTCTGAGGTAGTAATAAAGGATAATGGCCCTAAAAAAGCTAAAGTAAAAGAGAAAAAGACAAAATAAATGGAGGTGTATTCTATGATATCTTTACAAGTTAAAACAAGTTATTCTATTCTTTGTAGTCTATGTCATATAGATAAACTTGTTAAAAGAGCTAAAGAGTTAGAATACACCTATTTAGCTATTACTGATACTGATAATATGTTTGGGGTAATGGAGTTTTATTATGAGTGTAAAAAGAATGATATAAAACCTATAATAGGGTTAGAACTTAGTATATTTGATGATAGAAAAATATTATTATATGCCATGAATAATCAGGGATATCTTAACTTAGTTAAACTAACTACTCTTGTAAGTGAAAGGAGTATTAATAAAGAGGATTTAATAAAATATAAAGATAATTTAATATTGATTATTCCTTATGAGTATTATGATGAAGAGATATATAATATATATGATAAAAAGTATATAGGTTTTTCTTATATGAGGGATGGTTTAAAACTAGGTAAAGATAAAGTATATATTAATAATGTATTATATATAAATAAAGATGATTATAAGTATTTGGATTATTTATATATGGTAAGAGATGGTAGTACTTTAGGTAATATGGTTTTAAATACTCATATTGGTCATTATCTTCAGTCTAAAGAGGAATTAACAGATTATGTCGGGTTTGATACATATGATGTTATGGATGAAATTGGGAGTTTATGTGATGTAGAAATAGGGTACACACCTTCTCTTCTTCCCGTATATGATAAGAATATAGATGCTTATAGTTTTTTAAAGAATTTATGTTATAAGGGGTTAAATAAAAGATTAAATGGTAATATAGATAAGAAATATCAAGAAAGACTTGATTATGAATTAGATGTAATAAATAAGATGGGATTTTGTAATTATTTTCTTATTGTATATGATTATGTTAAATATGCGAAACAAAATGATATTTTAGTAGGCCCTGGAAGAGGTTCTGCTGCAGGGTCTTTGGTATCGTATTCTATAGGTATTACAGATATTGATCCTTTAGAATATGGTTTATTGTTTGAAAGATTTTTAAATCCAAGTAGGGTTACCATGCCTGATATTGATATTGACTTTGATGCCGAGAGAAGAGGAGAAGTTATAGATTATGTAATAAATAAATATGGAGAGAAAAAAGTAGCGGGTATTGTTACATTTAATACTTTTGGCTCTAAACAAGTAGTTAGAGATGTTGGCAGGGTACTTAATATAAATATTCGTTTAATAGATGAAATAACTAAACAACTGGGGAGTAGTTTAATAGATTCTTATAATCAAAATGATAAACTTAAAAAATTGATTAACAGTTCTAATGATTTGAAAAAATTATATGATATTGCTCTTCATTTAGAGAATTTACCTAGACATATATCTATTCATGCTGCAGGTATTGTAATATGTAATAAAGATATAGATGATGTTCTTCCTTTGTATAAGAGTCAGCTTGGAATGTATTTATGTGCTTATTCTATGAATTATTTAGAGCCCCTTGGTCTTCTTAAAATGGATTTTCTTGGACTTTCTAATCTAAGTGTTATATCTAATTTAATTAAAGAAATAAGAGAGAAAGAGAAACTTAATATAACCTTTAGTAATATTCCTCTTAATGATACTAAAACATTAGAGGTATTTAAAACAGTAAGTACTGATGGAATATTTCAGTTTGAATCATTTGGAATGAAAACATTTCTAAATAAATTGCAAATATCTTCTTTTGAGGATATAACTTTGGCAATTGCTTTATATAGACCTGGTCCTATGGAAAGTATTGATGAATTTATAAAAGTTAGAAATGGTAGTAAAAAAATTGAATATATAACTAAAGAACTAGAACCTATTTTAAAGTCTACTTATGGTGTAATTGTTTATCAAGAGCAAATAATGCAAATAGCTAGAGTACTTGCAGGTTATTCTTTATCAGAAGCTGATAATTTAAGAAGAGCTATGAGTAAGAAAAAAGAAGAGATATTAAATAGTGAGAGACCAAAGTTTATTAAAGGTTGTATAAATAACGGTTATAGCGAGGAGGCTTCTTCTAAAATATATGATTTAATATTAAAATTTGCTAATTATGGATTTAATCGTTCCCATTCTGTTTGTTATGCTGTGATATCTTATAAAATGGCGTTTTTGAAGACATATTTTTATAAATATTTTATAACTAATCTTTTATCTAGTGTAATTAGTAATGAGAATAGAACTAGAATATATGTATGTGAAATGAGAAGTAAAAATATTAAATTACTACCTCCGGATATTAATGAGAGTACGAATAAATATATAGCATTTCCTACTTATATAAGAAGTCCTTTAACTATTATCAAAAATATTGGGGTAAGTGTTAGTAATGAAATAATAAATGAAAGAGAAAAGGGGAAATTTTTTGGATTTATAGATTTTATTGTTAGAATGTATAGTCCTAGTGTTAATAGGAAGGTATTGTTAAATCTAATAAATGCTGGAGTATTTACAGACTATAATAATAAAACCCTTATTAATAATTTAGAAAAGATAATAACTTATGCTGAACTTTCTAGAAATAGTGGTAGTGTAAAACCTGAGGTACCAGAGATTACCATATATGAAGAGTATTCCAAAGAAATTCTTCTTAATAAAGAACTACAAACATTTGGGTTTTACTTAACAGATAGTCCTGTTAGTAAATATAAAAAGGCAAATGATATAAATACATCTTATATTAATAGTCTTTTTGATAAAAGAATTCATATTATATTATCTATAGATTCAATTAGAGAAATAACTACTAAAAATAATGATGTAATGGCGTTTGTAACGGGGACTGATGAATATGGTAGTGCTAGTTTAATTCTTTTTCCAGATATTTATAAAGATTATTTAGACTTAGTTAAAACTGATATAGTTGGGGTATATGGCATAGTAGAGAAGAGGTTTGATAAATATCAGATCGTAGTAAAAGAGTTAAGTGTTTTAAATAGATAGGATTATTTTATTTAAAAATAACTCTTTTTTCTTATTTGACAACCCCGTTTATATTTGATATAATATGTTTGTCTTTATACTTTATTAAGGAAGGAGAAAAATGAGTAAAATTAAAATATTTAGTCTCGGGGGATTAAATGAAAACGGTAAAAATATGTATGTCATTGATATAGATAATGATTTATTTGTCTTTGATGCCGGACTAAAA
Organism: uncultured Bacilli bacterium; assembly: GCA_934096315.1. GTDB lineage: Bacteria > Bacillota_I > Bacilli_A > RF39 > UBA660 > UMGS2068. Next base: position 6,830 of record CAKOLT010000024.1, on the reverse strand, counting down.
TATACAGATGAATTTACTTTAGGAATTGATTATATAATTCCTAATGTTAACTATTTAAAAAATAATAAAGAAAGAATAAAAGGGATATTTTTAACACATGGTCATGATGAGAATATTGGAGCACTAGTAGATGTTATTGAGTTAATCGGAGATGTTAATATATATGGATCTAAGTTTACTATAGATATTGTTAAAAAGGAATTTGATTCATATAACTTAAATACAAATAATTTAAATGTAATTAAAGTAAATAATCCTGAAGTATTTGGTAAGGTAAGGATATTTCCAGTTAATTTATCTCACTCAATACCAGATAATTTTGGATACTCTATATATACTGACCAAGGGGTTATCTTTTATGCATCAGACTTTGTTTTCGATGCTTTAATGAGAGGATCTTATCAAACTGATATAGGTAAGCTTGCCTATATTGGTAAACAAGGAGTATTATGTTTATTAGCAGAGTCTATATATGCAGAGAAGATTGGACACACTGCTCCAAACCACAGGATATCTAATTTAATTAGACAGACTCTAAATAAAAGCGAAGGAAGAATAATATTTAATGTTTTGAATTCACACTTATATAGAATACAGGAATTATTTAATGAAGTATCAAAGACTGACCGTAAAATAATTGTTATGGGAAAAAGACTTCAAAATATTATTAATTATGCTATTAGTAATGGCTATTTAGAGACTCCTAAAAAGATAATCGGAGATTTATCAAATATTAATGATGATAATATAGTAATATTAAACTCTAATGAGAGAGAAAAACCATATTCTATGATAAATAAAATAGTAAATGGGTATGATAAGTTTGTTAAACTAAAACAAACAGATACAGTATTTTTAGCGACTCCAGTGTATGAGGGTATGGAAAAAACATTTGTAAAAATACTTGATGGTTTTGCTAAATTAGGAGTTTCTGTAGTTACTTTGCCTCCGAAGAAATATCTTTCCCATCATGCTTCAAGTGAAGACTTAATGATGATGATAGAACTTATGAATCCTAAGTACTACTTTCCTATAAAGGGTGAATATAAAAATATGTATATTAATGCTGAACTTGCAGAAAAAGTAGGTATAGATGAAAAAAATATCTTACTTAAAGCAAATGGAGAGGTAGTAACCTTTGAAAATGGGGAGTTAGTAGATAATTTTGAAAAGGTAGAATGTGGTGATATCTTAATTGATGGAGAGAGTTCTGATGATATTGGGGAATTGGTTCTTAAGGATAGAGAACTTTTATCAAATAATGGTATTGTAATTATTTCTGCTACTTTAAATAAGAAGAATAAGAAAATAGTAGCGGGTCCAGAAATACTAACTAGAGGATTTATCTATGTTAAGGAAAGTGAAGAGTTAATTAATGAAATGAAAAATATTTGTTTAAATATTATTAAGGAAAATGGTAAAAATGGATATGTAGAATACATGAAGATAAAAAATACCATTAGAGATGATTTATCAAAATATTTATTTGAACAAACCGGAAGTAAACCTATGATTATTACTGTAATTGGGGAAATAGAGTTGTAAGGAGGGTCTTAATGAGTAATATTAGTAATGATATATATAATTATATAAATTATGATAATGATAAAAATTACTTAAAACCCCATTTAAGAGAACTTAAAAGTAATATAAATAATGCTTTAGATGATGATACTTTTAAAGTGTTAACTACAATATGGCTTTGTTTATCTAAAGTAAATGCTCGTGATATCGGAGAATTAGAATCTCTCGAAGATAAGATTTTTACTATAAATGGTAAGGTTTTACCAGAAATGGAGAAAGTGCGTACTGAGTATAAGAGGATTCTTCAAAAGATTAGGAATATGGGTGTTGGCCCCAAAAAGATGAAAGAGTTGCAGGTTCTCGAAGGCTTAATAAGTATGTCTTCTGAGGATACAAAGGAGTTTTTAGAATATCTTAAAAAAGAAATGGTAAGATTTGAAGCATCTCTTGGAATGAATATAACATTCTTTAAAAGTGGTTTTCAAGTCTGCGAAGAAGAAATGAGATATATTGATAATGTGAATTATAAAAATGATAAGATTAAGGAAAAATAGGTAAAGGTGTGTTATGAATAATTATGAAATATTAAAAAAGTATATTAATGATAGTATTCCTAAGGTTATTTCTAAGTTTATGGAAGAAGCTGACGAAAGAGGTATAAGTGGAAATTTACTTGAAACTAGAGTGGAAAAAGCTACTAGAGTTTATAATAGTCTAACTAGTGGTAACTATAATTATCAAGATTTTGGCACTGAACTTGATGAAATAATTAAGATAATATATCCAAAAATTGATAAATTTAGTGAAACTTTTTTACCCTTACTCGAAATATCATCTTTAGATTATGACTCTCCTCAAAAGGCTATTGCAACATCTACTGTTAATGATGTAATAAGTCTTCTTGGAGAAAGTCTTTCCAACTGGAGGCTAGAATATAATGCTCTTAAAGTTAAAATGATGAGTATTGTATCAGAGTTAAATAGTTATTATGCACTTGTAACAGAGAATGGTTTAACTAAGACTTTGAAAGAAGATAAATTAAATGGGTTATTAGATTTTATTAATGAAAGTGATATAGATGAGGAGATTAAAAGAGAACTTATAATTGATATTTGTCATAGTAATTTAATGTTTTTAAATAATAGTGAAGATATCAGAGGCTTTTTACCAATAGTTGAAAGAAATATAGATGATGTTTATGGATCATCAGATACTCTTAGCGTTTATGATGATTTTGCCCTTGCAGAAGAAGATGATAGCGAGGTTATGGAAGATGATCCTAGTAATATAGAGTTAAGTAGTTTAGAGAAAAAAACTATTGGAAGAATTAAAGATATTATAAACAAACTTAAAAAGCACAAGAAAATAAGTGAGGTAGGGGATACTACGGTGTTATTACTCCAGGATGTTCCTTTAACTTTCTCTGATAGAAAACAAACTTATATGTTTAATGAGGACTATGTAAGTAGATGGAATGTAATATACTATGATATTTGTAATTTAATAAACACTAAGTTAACTAAAGATAATAAAGAAGATATCTTCAAAATATATGAATATGTTCTTGAAGAATATGATAAGTTACTTATGGTAATTCAGAGAAAAAATAAAATAATAGGTAATTTACAGAATGCCGGACTTAAAAAAAATGAGAGAGATAGTATAAGCAAGTTATTAGAAAAAGCTGAGATGATTAGAGATAATTATTTAAGGGAAAAGAGTGAGGATAAAGGTTATAGTCATACTTATGCTTATTTTACTGATGCCTTAGAAAATTTTAAACATATATGGGATAGTTATAATGAAACTTATAGTTTAATTAGTATGGAGGAAAATGTTTCTGAAGAAGAGCTTAAATCCTCAATTACTTTGTTAAAAAAAGATGTTAAAGCAATTAGAGAAGGGTTACCGCTATTACAACAGTCTTTTAAGGAGATTAGTAAGTATTATGAGATTAGTCCTGAGGAAAAAGAAAAAGAGGCAGATACTTTAGAACCAGTTTCTGTAAATACTAGTTGGGATAATTTAAAAACAGGGAAGAATTTATTCGTAATGCTTAATGATTCTGATGGAGTATCTTTCATTTCTAAAGATCATGCAGGAATGTTAAATGGCTCAGTTGAAGATAAAGATGTTAGAGCAGTAGTAACGGGGTTAGGGTTATTTTATAAACTAACTTCTTTGGAATTGACTGCATCAGAGGGAAGAAGTCATCATATTGAAGGAGAGGGTAAGGAATATTATAGATTACGTAGTAGTGATGCTAGAATAAGTTATCGAACACTTTCACTTTCTGAGGAAAAAAGATCGCAGTTAATGGCTAAATATGGTAATAATAATAGAATTAATATAATTTTACTTTTAGGAACATATATTGAACATGATGTTAGAGTAACGTATAGCCATTTTAATGGAAGAATTTCTAGAGAAAGAAAAAATATCGAAAAATTGAATAAGTTATTTGGTAGTAAAGGTCCTTTTACTCCGGAAGAATTTAGTTTGGCTACATCTTTAATAGAACAAAGTAATGATATTTATATTAGCCTTAAAGATGATCCCTTTAAGGGTACTACTGTTGACAAGAAAAAGGGGAGGGAATAAGGTATGAATATTTTATTAGGTATACTTAATGAAAGAATAGATTACTTTGATAAAAAAATAGATAATTTTGAGTTAACTTCGTATTCAAATATAAGTGATGAATACTTAGATATACTTAAAAGAATAAAAGATGGGGAGGCTTCTTTAGTATTTAAAATAGATGAAGCAGTTTTTAAAGAAGTTTTCGAAGGCTATAATTTAGTAGAAGAATTTAATCAAATAAAGATGTTAAAAACAATTTATAATCTATTTTATTTAAGTGAAGAACAAAAGGACTATATAATATCTTTCGGGGAAAAATACTATACAATTTTAGAAGACAGGTTAAAAAGATATGAAGAAGAGAAGAAACTGTTAGAATCATATAAGTTAGAAAGAGATTATTTACTTGGTTTTAAAAAGAGAATAGCTAGTACAGATGAATATTCTTATGATTTGTTTATAGAAGTATTAGATAATCTTAAAAAACTTGATTTTATTAAGACTGATGTAATTTTAAAAATTGTAAAGGAACTTAATAGAGAGATATATAAATTATCTCTTATGGAAGTGGAAGAAGCTGAGGAGATTACTCCTAATGATGTAGAAATAGATAAGGAGTCTTTAACAATATTATTTTCAGAGTATGGATATGATTTTAATTTATTTAAACAAGCTTCTATAAAAAGACTTACTACTTTTGGTAATTTAACTAATATAGAAAGTATTCTTGAAGTTCTTGCAGAAGGCGGTGTAAAAGTATCTATTAAAGATTATGGTACTAAATTTGTGGATGTTCTAATTATGTCTAATCGGGATATAGTTAATAAAATTATTCAAAATATTAAACATGATTCACGTAATTATGATGATAGTCTTAGTAATGTATTTGAAAATTATTTAAGAAACCCACAAATATTTATTAAAGGTGGTAAAAGAATTGTTAAGAATCATCCAGGTCTTGGTGGAGAGGGTGGTAAAACTGTCTCTGGAGCCTTTCAAAATTACTCTTTAATTAGGGAATATATTTTAAAGGAAGATGAAAATGCTGATATTAATAAAATGATGAATAAATGTGGAAGTATATTTGTAATGAGTGCTGATACATTTATAGCAAATATTAATAAGTATAAATTTTATGGAATGAGGAAGGAATTTTATCTTGGAATATTATCATCACTTAAGGGTAAAAATTCTTTAGATATTATAGATATATTTAGAGAATTAGGTTGTTCTTCTTATATTGCTCAAAATCCTTCAAGGGCAGGTTATACTCTTAAGGTAATGGAACCCATATTTTTAAGAATGGCTTTATATAATAAAGAAAATATACCTATTTATTCGAATAAGTCGACTCCTAGTAGGTTAAATTTAAAACAAGAGATATCAAAATTACATAAACTAACTGATGAACAAATAAAAAAATTAGTATCTTATGGTTATTTAGTGGATGATGATGGTACTTATCAATTATTTAGTAGTTATCAAAATAAAAATGATATGATTTATTATGATAGATATGAGGATATTACCTCAAATAGTAGTAATGATATTACTTTAGTGTTATTTAGTGATAGTGATAGAGAAAGGGATCGTTTAGCTAGAGAGCATATTAAAATACTTGATGAAAATTATATGGATCCTAGTAACAGTGGGTTATATAATATTGATGGGGTGTTAATTTCAAGATATAAAGTACAAAGATATTATGATACACTTCTTCGAAGTGGGTATGCTTCTACCTTTGATTCACTTTTATATGTAATTACTAGAGGTAGTATTCTTACTAAAGAAGAGTACTTTAAAATAGTTAGAGTTCTTAGAAAAGAAGAGTTTGTATATACTAAGATAGTAAAGGGAAAAGAATTATTGAGAGGATAGTAAACTATGGATATTATGTTAAAAACATTTAAAGAACTTGGAATTAAAGATGATATGTGCAAAATGATTCTAGATAAGTATTCATTAAGTCAGTTATATAGTTTAGAAGCTGATATTGATAACTTTAAAAAAATATATAATTATTTAAAAAATATTGGTATAAAAAATGTAGATGAATTACTTTATATTAATATTGATTTATTTACTTATTCATATAATAAATTTATACAATTATTATCTGAAAAGAATAATCTTGTGATGTTTGTAAATAGAATTAATGAGGAACCTGAATCTATATTTGAACTTCTTTAATTTAGTTATTGTTTAGAATACCCTTTTGGGTATTTTTTTCTTTAGTAAAATTATTATTTTGTTCTTCTTTTTTTGATATATTTAGCGTATTATTTACTAGGTGAAGATATGAAAAAAATAATTTTAACATTATGTTTATTTTTAATACCTATAATGGTTTATGGTGAAGAGGAGACCTCTCTTGCAAGTAATGCGACGTCTGCGATTATTATTGAAGCTTCAACTGGGCAAATATTATTTGAAAAGAATAGTTATGAGAAGCTTCCACCTGCTTCGATGACAAAGATTATGACTATGCTAATTATTATGGAGAATATAGAAAGTGGTAATCTGTCATGGGATGATAAGGTTACTGCATCAGATAATGCTTCTTCAATGGGGGGATCACAAATATTTTTGGAGCCTGGGGAGGTTATGACTGTAAAGGACTTGCTTAAGGGAATTGCTATTGCATCAGGAAATGATGCTGTTGTAGCTATAAGGAAGTCATAAGTTTTAAAAGGAGAAGAGCAAATATAAGTACTTCAAAATCG
>CAKOLT010000023.1 GCA_934096315.1 uncultured Bacilli bacterium | reverse complement strand
TAACAATCATCTCCTTTCATTTATTATCTCTACACTAATATTATTACGGAAAAAAAATTATTTTCCCCTAAAAAATGAAAAAAAGTTATAAAAACTTCAAAATTTGACACTTTTATGTGTAAAGTAGACTAGTTTTTATAACTTTTGTTTGTGTTTATAATACATATATAAATTAGGATTTAAAGTTGGAATTTTAGTTAGTATATCTTAAACTAGCATTACTAACATTAAATATAATTCCAAGAAGGAGCATGTAAGAAAGTAGACTAGATCCTCCGTAGGATAAGAATGGTAGTGTAATACCCATAATAGGGAGCACACCAATAGTCATGGATATATTATATATTTGTTGGAAGAATAGGACTCCGATGATTCCTCCGATGGCGTATTTGTCATACATATTATATGTTTTATTAACAGTATTAATTAGGTTAATATCAAATATAACTATAAGGGAAATAAGAAGAATAGATCCGAATAAGCCAAAGTTAGAGGCAAATACTCCGAATATGAAGTCTGTTTGCATTTCTGGGAAATATATTGGAGTATTGTTATATCCGTGTCCAAAAGCTCCGGCAGATCCAATTGCGATGAGTGAATTTCTTAGTTGTAAGCCACTACTGTTAGTCCAGTTAAATATTCTATCCATTCTGTAAAACATGCTAGTACCGAATATTTTTATAAATAAATCACTATTAATAATATAGATTAGAAATACACTTAGAACAAGCATGAGTACTGCTAGAATGGTTAGTATAAACCATCTTTTTCTAAAGCCTCCGATAAAGAGCATAACAAATGTTATAATTAAGTACATAATTACAGCACCGGTATCTGGTTCTATAAAGGTTAGGATTGAAGGGATTAGTACAATTATTAATATTTTTAGTATAAACTTGAATTCATCCATAACCTCGGGATTATCATATCTCTCATTAAAGTCAGTAATTAGTTTAGCTAATATTATTATTAAAAATACTTTCATAAACTCACTTGGTTGAAAACTACCAATATAGGGGATTTTAAACCAGCATCTAGCGTTATTAACATCGGTTCCAAAAAATAGGACTAAGAGTAGTAATAAGACTCCTATAAAATAGAATAACCAGGCATTGTTATATAGAAATTTATTACCAAATAGCATCATAATAGTAGCAATACTTATTCCTAAGATATACCATGCTGTTTGTTTAATCCATAGTAGGTTATAGTCTGCTCCAAGTAGGCTTTTAGTACTATATATAGTGAAAATACTTATTAAAAAGAATAAAATAATAGGAATATATATTCCTTTTTCTACTTTAAATTTAGATATATTCTTCATATTCTTCTCCTTTCATAATCTATAAATATTTTAACACATATTTTAATAATAATATACATTTTTTAGTAATAATTTTATATAATGTATTAAAGGAGATATGTTATGAATAAAGATTTACCAGAAATGTTTAAAGGTAGTATCAATAAAGATACAAATAATAATGAGAGAGTATTTTCTACTTTAGATGGTAGTAGGACTATTATAAATAATAATAATAGTATAAATAATAATAGTAGTATAAATAATTTTTCTAAATATGAAGTAAATAAGAAGATAAATGATATTTTTAATAGTAGTGATTATGTGTATAAAGTAGATGTAACTATAGTTACAGAAGATGGGGAGTATAAGAAAAGGGTAGTGGGTAGAGTTAAGGATAGTTTGATTACTATGGATAATGAAAAAATACCAATAGATAGTATAATAGATATATATAAATAAATGTGACACATGCACTTAATTTTCATACACTATACTGTAGGAGTTATAAATGAAAATAAAGTGTGATTCAAGACTTGTAAAAAAGGGCGATACTTTTATTGCATTAAGAGGGCATAAGACGGATGGACATAATTATATAGAGGAGGCAATAAAAAATGGTTGTAAAAAAATTGTAGTAGAGGATGATAATGATTATGATATATTAAAGGAGGTAGTTCCAGATACTAAAGAGTACTTGATAAATTATTTAACTAGTAATTATAGTAAGAAGTTAGAGGATATTACTTTAATTGGGGTAACAGGTACTAATGGGAAGACTACGATATGTTTTTTAATATATCAGATACTTAAACTTTTAAATTATAAGGTAGCATATATAGGTACAATTGGATACTTTAAAGATGATTTTGTAAAGAATTTAAATAATACTACTCCAGATATTTTAGAAGTGTATAATTTACTTTTGGATGCTAGTAAGAGTAGGATAGAATATGTGGTAATGGAAGTTAGTTCTCATTCTTTAGATTATCAAAGACTTGAGGGTTTGAAGTTTTCTCTAGTAGCTTTTACTAATTTGACTAAAGATCATCTAGATCATCATCTAACTATGGAAAATTATTTGAATTCTAAATTAAAGATATTTAATTATTTAAAAGATAATGCTGTAGTTATTACAAATACTGATTCAGAATATGGTAAATATTTTGAAAAAGGGAATTATAAAACAGTAGGGACTAATGATTGTACTTATAAAATAATAGATTATGAGTGTTTAAATGATTCTAGTTTCGTTGGTTTAGAAGTGGATAATGTCTACTACGGAGTAAATATTAATTTAATAAATAAATATAATGCCTACAACTATGTAGAAGCTTTTGCGGTAATAGATTCTCTTGGAGTAGATAGAGATGATATTGTTAAAGTTAGTCATAATGTATGGCCTCCTCCTGGTAGATGTGATATGGTTAATTATAAGACTAATATAGTAGTAGTAGACTATGCTCACACTCCTGATGCGGTTAGTAATGTTTTAAATAATTTTAGAGATAATGCTTTAGGTAAGATATATACTATTATTGGATGTGGGGGTAATAGGGATCGAACTAAGAGACCCCAGATGGCTCAAATATCAACGGATATTAGTGATTATGTAATATTTACTGATGATAATCCTAGATATGAAGATGAAAATATTATTATAAATGATATGATAGAGGGGTTAACTAATAATAATTATAAAATTATTCATAATCGTAAGACTGCGATTGAAAAGGGAATTGATATGCTTCGTGATAGAGATATACTACTTATACTTGGTAAAGGACATGAGGATTATCAGATAATTAAGGATCAGAAATTGTATTTTGATGATAAAGTATGTGCCCAAAATTACATAGATAAGAAATTAAAAAAATTATAATGGAATTATTATATTTCATTATAATTTTTTATTATAATTATTTAGTGCAGTACTTTCCTTGATAAGTGTCTCTTCTTTTCATTTCTTTATCTATATCATTAATTACTGATACTTTTTTACATACCCATTTAGGAGCTATTAACTCTTTAATATCAGCATCAGATATTATTCTATGGATAACTATTTCTGGTTTTAGTATTTCTAACTGGTTAATTACTATATCTATATATTCTTCTTTGGATAATAATTTAAATTTATTATCATTATAGAGTTTAGATAGAGGAGTGTCTTTAAGTACTAATAAATTATGAATCTTTATTCCTTGGATGTCTAGGTTATTTAAGTGTTTACATGTGTCAATCATCATTTCTTTTGTTTCGTAGGGCAAGCCATTAATTATATGGACTACTACGTTTATATTTTTTTGCCTTAGTTTTTTTACCATATTATCAAACTCTTCTAGAGTATGAGAGCGATTAATAAGTTTGGAAGTACTTTCCCATATGGTTTGTAGTCCTAGTTCGATAGTGAGATAACATCTTTTATTTAACTCTGTGAGATAGTCTAATACACTATCACTAATGCAATCACATCTAGTAGCTATAGAAAGTCCAATAACGTTATCTTGAGAAAGAATGGCTTCATATTTTTTTTTAAGGACTTCTACTTTGGCGTAGGTATTACTTCTTGCTTGGAAGTATCCAATATATTTACCACTTTTCCATTTTCTATCCATAACAGATTTAATGTCATTAAACTGTTTAACAATATTATCTTCTATATTGCCTGCAAACTCTCCACTACCACTTTTAGAACAATATATACAACCACCATAACCTTTAGTACCATCAATATTAGGACAGCTAAAGCCAGCATTTAGGCTAACTTTCATGACTTTACAGTTAAACTTAGTTTTATAGTGATAATTAAGAGTATGATATCTTTTATTATCTAATGTATATTTAAACATAATTCCTCCTTACAAGTATTGTACCAAATAGACTCTATGAAATCAATAAAATTAGTAGTTTACATATTATAAATTTTTAATTTTTTGTTTTTTCTATCTTGCAAAAAGTACTTGTAAATGATATTATTGTTATAAATGATGGAGTAGTGGTTACTAATGAGATTATGGTATTATTTTAAACTTGGATGTAAAACAGTTTATGATAGTTATTTTCTAAGGGGGATGTTTGTATCTTTAACTCTTATTTTACTGTTATCTTTACTTTCGGGAACACTTGCTAATAATACTGATAATAAAAGTGAGGATTATAACTTTGATATGGGAGAGAATGTTATTAGGAAACTTGATGTTTATTATAATGATAAAATAGATAGTTATAGTAAGGATACTCAGACTGATAGGGTTCTTTCTTGTCTTAGGGATAAGGATAATGTAAAGATAGATGAGGGAGAGATTGGGGATATTATTACGAAGATTAGTGATTTATTTAATACTAGTAGTGATTATTATTCTTTTAAGTATGAGGATATTTATACAGGACTTACTCTTTCATATAATGAAGATGGTGTTATTTTTTGGGCAAGTAATGTAAAGGCTCCTTTGGTTATATATATTTATGAGCTTGCTAGTAATGAGGAGATAGACTTAGATGAGGAGATGGAATATACTTCAAATTACTTTGTAAATGGTAGTGGTATTATGCAAAGCGAGACTACTGGAAGTAAGTATAGTCTTAGAACTTTGTGTGATTATGCAATTAGATATAGTGATAATATTGCATATACAATGCTTATTGATAGAGTTGGTATTCATAATGTTAGAACTTTTTGGGAGGATAAGGGAAGTACGGTTATCTTTAGTACGAATGATATTTGGGGTAATATTAGTAGTAGGGATAGTAATTTATTTATGAAGGAACTTTATAACTTTTATAAGAGTGATAAAGTATATGGAGAAGAAGTTATGAATTTATTTGTTTCTTCTTTATATAAGGGTATTCATAGTTTAGATGACAATTATTTAGTTGCAGATAAGTATGGTTGGACGGGTTCTATCTATAATGATAGTGCAGTAGTTCTTGCTGATAATCCTTATACTTTATCTATTTTATCTAATACAGGGTACACTGACTTTGATACTTTCTTTAATGAAGCTAGTAATCTTTTTGGAGAGTTTCATAAGTTATGGTGGGAAAAGAAATGGGCTAAGTGTTATCCAGAGATTAGTTAGTATATTATATAAAACCTGATAAAATTATTAACTTTAAAAGTAACATATTTATCAGGTTTTTGTTTTAGTAATGTAGTGTTTTATTAAAAAATATGATATAATACTTGGGTGTTAAGGATGTGATTTTATGACTTTTGCAGTATATACCCTTGGGTGTAAAGTAAATATATATGAAAGTGAATACGTAATAAATAAATTAAAAGAAAACAATTATAAATTAGTAGATATTTCTGATAAAGCTGATATATATATAATTAATACTTGTAGTGTTACTAATGAAGCTGATAAGAAAGATAGAAAGATTATTAATCGTCTTAGAAGAGAAAATCCCGAATCTATAATTGTGGTTATGGGATGTCATATTCAAGCAGGAAATAAAGTAGAAGGAGCAAATATAGTTATAGGGAATAAAGATAAGTCAGAAATAGTAAATTTAATAAAGGAATATAGGAAAACAAAAGATAATATTACTAGAATATATGATTTAAAGAATACTAATTTTGAAGATATGTGTATTAGTAATTTTGATAAGCATACTAGAGCTTTTGTTAAGATACAAGATGGTTGTAATGCTTTTTGTTCGTACTGTATAATACCATATGTTAGAGGAAATATTCGTAGTAAGGATTTTGATAAAGTAGTTAGTGAAGTTACTAATTTAGTAAATTCTGGCTATAAGGAAATAGTATTAACAGGGATACATACGGGAAGATATGGTATAGATAATGGTACTAATTTAAGTTTACTTTTAAATAGATTAGTCCTAATACCTAATATATATAGGATTAGATTATCTTCAATAGAGATTAATGAGATTACTGATGAAATAATTAGTTTAATTAAGAATAATAAAATAATGGCTAAACATTTGCATATACCTCTTCAATCAGGAAGTGACCATATATTAAAGCTAATGAATAGGAAGTATGATGTAGAGTATTTTATTAATAAAGTAAATAGAATAAGAGCAGAAATTCCGGATATTTCTATAACTACTGATTTAATTTTAGGATTTCCTTATGAAGACGATAAGTATTATAAAGAGACACTTAATACTATAAATAAAATTAAGTTTACTAAGATACATACATTCCCTTATTCAAGAAGAAAAGGAACTAAAGCTGATGCTATGCCATGTCAAGTAGATAATAAAATAAAGAAGCAGAGAGTAAGAGAAGTAATTGAGATATCTAATAAATATGAGGAAGAGTTTTATAAAAAATATATAGGTAAAACTCTTGAAGTACTTACTGAGGGTCATAATAATCATAATTCGGGGTATACAAGTAATTATGTACCAGTTGTGGTTAATAATAGTAATTCGGATAATCTTGTTGTAAGTGTAAGAATAACTGGGTATAGTTTAGGACATTTACAAGGGGATGTTTTAGAAGAAATATCTACAAAATAATAGTTTTTAAGTAATATTACATAGAAAAAATGTCAAATTTATGACAAATTAATTGATAGTAATACTAAATTATGTTAAAATAAATTAGGATGTGTGATAAAATATGAATAAAAACGAATATAATGAGAGTTCTATAAAGATACTTGAAGGACTAGAAGCTGTAAGAAAAAGACCTGGTATGTATATTGGTTCTACTGATCGAAGAGGGTTACATCATTTAATATGGGAAATTGTAGATAACTCTATAGATGAAGCACTAAATGGTTTCGGAGACTATATAAAGATTACTATGCATAAGGATGGATTTATTAGTGTAACGGACCGTGGTAGAGGACTTCCAACAGGTATGCATCCTTCGGGAAAATCAACTCCCGAAGTAATATATACTGTACTTCATGCGGGGGGTAAATTCTCTGATGGAGGATATAAAGTATCTGGTGGTCTTCATGGTGTTGGAGCCAGCGTTGTTAATGCCTTAAGTAGTGTTATGGAGGTTACCACCAGAAGAAATAAAGAAGAATACTATATAAAGTTTGTAAATGGGGGTAAAGTAGAAGTACCCCTTAAAAAAATTGGAACTGCTACGAGAAGTGGGACTACGGTAAAATTCAAACCAGATAGTACAATATTTCCTGATACTAACTTTAGTTATGCTACAATATGTGAAAGGATGAGGGAATGTGCCTTTTTGATTAATGGTCTTACTATAGAGATAGTTAATGAAATAGATGGTAGAAGTGAAAAATATCAATATGAAAATGGTCTTATGGCTTTTTGTAATTACTTAAATGAAGATAAGAATACTCTTCATAATATCTTTTGTTTTGAGGGAACTAAGGATAGAATAAATGTAAGTGTAGCTCTTCAATATACAGATAGTTATTCAGAAAATATAATATCATTTGTAAATAATGTTAAAACTTCTGATGGTGGTAGTCATGAGGTTGGGTTTAAGACTGCTATTACGAAGGTACTTAATGATTATGCTAAAGAGAATGGTTTTATTAAGGGTAAGGATAAAAGTTTTGAAGGATCTGATGTTAGAGAGGGACTGACTGCTATTATTGCAGTTCAAATACCAGAGAGTATTCTTCAGTTTGAGGGACAAACAAAATCAAAATTAGGAACCCCTATTGCTAGGAGTGTTGTAGAGTCTATTACTACAGAGAAATTAAAATTCTTTTTAGAAGAAAATAAGAGTATTTCTACTTTAATAGTATCTAAAGCTCTTAAAGGAAAAGAAGCTAGAGAGGCTGCTAGAAAGGCTAAAGAAGAATCTAGAAAGGGTAAGGACAAGGGGAAGCTTGAAAAGATACTTAGCGGTAAGTTAACTCCGGCATTAAGTAAGAAGTCTTTAGAAAAGGAACTTTTTATAGTAGAGGGTGATTCAGCAGGGGGTAGTGCTAAACAAGGTAGAGATCGGAGAACTCAGGCAATACTTCCTCTAAGGGGTAAAGTAATAAATACAGAAAAAGCAAAAATAGAAGATATTTTTAAGAATGAAGAAATTAATACTTTGATTCATACTATTGGAGCAGGTGTTGGAAATGATTTTGATATTAAGGAAGCTCACTATGGTAAAGTTATTATTATGACCGATGCTGATGATGATGGTGCTCATATTCAGTGCCTACTTCTTACATTCTTTTATAGATATATGCGTCCTTTAATTGAGGATGGAAGGCTTTTTATTGCAATGCCTCCTTTATATAGAGTGTCTTCTGGAAATAAAGAAAAATATTTTTGGACGATGGAAGAACTTAAGGATTATACTAAGGGTAAGAATAATTATAAACTTCAAAGATATAAAGGGCTTGGGGAGATGAATGCTGACCAATTATGTGATACTACAATGGATCCTAATACTAGAAGTTTAATTAAGGTTAATATAACAGATGCTGCTCTTGCAGAAAAAAGAGTAAGTGTTCTTATGGGGGATGCAGTAGAGCCTAGAAAAAACTGGATTGAGGAAAATGTAGAGTTTTCTTTAGAAGATAATTATAAAATATAAATATTTAAAAAAGTGGTATAATATTACTAAATTAATGTATATGTATATATAAATACACAAAATTGTCAATTTTTTACTGTAAATTTATAAAAAGTGTACTAAAAAATTGACAAATGTTTTAATTTATGCTATCATATAAAGCCGAAAGAGGGATGATTATGAGTAAATATATCATTTATGAGAAAAAGGATGGCAATTTAGTTCAAAGAGATATTGAACTAAAAAGCAAGAAAGAAGCTAGCTTTAATGATGTTGTTTCAAAAGAAAAACTAAATGAAATATCATCATTAATTAGAGGTTTGTTTGTTGAACTTGATAAAGATGATAAGACAGAGATTGTAGACTTTACAATTTTAAGCGATGTAATACCCCAACCAAACCATGTAATTGGATTAGTTTCCAGTAAAAGTAAGAAAACTGGTTTTAAATTAATACAATTATTTAGTCAGTACCCAGAAGTAACTTATGGACTACTTATGAAGAAGATAGTAACTCTTGGAGTCTTCCAAAGATTATCAGAAGTAAACTATATAAGTAATCCAGAATTTTTCGAAAGATTAAAGGATAGTACAATAAGTGTACCATATCTATTTGAATCTTTAGATCCAGTATATGTAAGTAAGTTAAAAGAAAGAAATGCTTACATAACCGCAGAGAACTTTTTTATAAAAAAACTAAAAGAAAATATCTTAGAACTTACTGCTAGTACCCATACTTCATCAGGAATAGCTATGCATATATGTGGAAATTGTAGTAATGCAGTTTGCTCTAAAATTAAGGCTTATGATTGGAATGTAAATGTTAAAAATGGAGAGAATGCATCAAAGGCAAGTAGACATATTGGTTACCATGATTCAATATCTGGGGCAGTAGAGTTAGTTAAAACTGATGGTAGTATCGCTATGCAATATGTTTCTCACTGTGATGATTATGTTCCAAATGAAACTATGGCTAGTAGAAAGAAAAGAATACTTAGTGTGGAAAATGAGAGATTAGCGAAGATTAGAAGAATTAATGAAATGAAAGAGTTAAGAAAGTATCGCGGATATTCAAGAGTAGTAGTAACTGATTCTGGAGTTGTTATTAAAACTCTAGATGAAAAAAAATAAACAGTGAAGGAGATATAATGAATAAAGATATAATAGAAAAGTGTAGAGAAACACTAAATGATGGAACTAGAAAGAAAGCTGAAATAGATACCCTAATAAAAGAGATTGAATGGGGTACAGAAAGATTAATGGATGTATTTACGAATAAGGAAGTATGTAAGAATAGGACAATTAAAGAACAATTAAGACTGGCTAACTCATATAAATGGTCAGATTTTGATAAAGAAGTACTTAAACTAATTACTGATAAAGAACTTTTAACTAAAAGGGATAATAACTCTCACGCCCTACTAATATGGCTATTTATTACATGCGGATCAAATAAATTAGTCTCAAATTTAATACTTGATAAAAATATAATTAATAAATATGATACTAATAGTCAATATATGTTAATTAGAACTTTAATAGAATGCAATTTTAAAGTACCTGTATATGAGATTGCTAAGAATAAAGAATATATAGAAAACTTAACTCTTCAAGAACACCAAAAGTTAATGTATGAAAAATCAAAAGAAATAGATAAGTTAGAAGAAGAGAAAGAAAAAGAGAAAGAGAAAGAAAAGGAAGTAGAAGAATCTAAATAACTATTATGAAAAAGACATAATAGTTTTTTTCTATAAAATATATTGTTTTACTTTATAAATATTTTTATTTATGATAAAATATATATGAAAGAAGATGATGTTATGAAAAATCAAGAATTTATACCGGTATTACTTGGCAGTGATAGAAATGTATATGGTATGGCAGTAGCTTTTTATGAAGAGTATGGTGTAAAAAGTATTGCTCTTGGAAAAACTGATTATTCTGAGACTGCCTATAGTAAAATATTGGAATTAAGAAAGAATATTAATATAGAAGATGAAAAAGTATTTTTAATGGAGTTAACTAAAATACATAATGATTATAAAAAGAATAAATTACTTCTTATTGCATGTAGTGATATTTATATGAAGTTAGTAATTAAGAATAAAGAGAAGTTAAAAGATCATTATATAATTCCATATATAGATGAAAAATTAATGAATAAATTAGTATTAAAAGAAAACTTTTACAAAACATGCGAAGAGTATAATTTAGATTATCCCAATACTTTGATATGTACTTGTGATAATTATAAAGATTTAAAAATGGATTTTAAGTATCCGATAATAATTAAGCCTTCTAATAGTGTTTTATACTGGAAAAGTAAGTTTGAGGGTAAGAAAAAGATATTTATTTCAAATAATGAAAAAGAAACTAAAGATATATTATCTAGAATTTATGGTTCTACTTATAATGATCATTTAATTATTCAAGAATACATTAAGGGTGATGATACTAATTTAAGAGTATTAAATGCTTATGTTGATTCTAATCATAAAGTTACTTTTATGGGACTAGGACAAGTTATTCTTGAAGAGAAGAATCCGGGAGCTCTTGGGGATTATGGGGCAATAATAACTACATATGATAAAGAATTATTTGATAAAATGCAGAAGTTTCTTGAAGATATTAAATATGTTGGTTATGCTAATTTTGATTTTAAGTATGATCAAAGAGATAAGAAATATAAGTTATTTGAAATAAATATTAGACAGGGTAGGAGTAGTTCGTTTACTACTTTAAGTGGTAAGAATATTACTAAATATTTAGTAGAAGACTATATTTATAATATTCATAATAAGATAGAGTATTTAAATAATGAATTTTTATGGACTATTGTACCTAAGGGAGTAATTTTAAAATATGTTAAAAATAAGAGTGTAATTAAAAAAGTAAAACAGTTATATAAAGAGAAAAAAGTAGGAAATATATTATTTTATAAGAAAGACTTTTCTTTTAAAAGATATATCAGGGTATATAAAAGAGTATTAAGTAATTATAAGAAATATAAAATATATTATAAATAAAAAAATCTAGGTTTAAACTAGATTCTTTTCTTTGTCTAATCTCATTTTAATATATTTAGTAGCTTCTTCAGTATCGTTAAAGTATATAGTTTTATCACGTAGTTTCTCATATGTTTCATTTCCTTTACCTAAAATTAGAACCATGTCATTATGTTTTGCTATGTTAATTGCTCTAGCTATGGCCTCGCTTCTATCTACTACAATTTCATAGTTATCATAATCTTTAATGTCTAAAAGCATATCTGAGATGATATCAAGGGGATCCTCTGATCTTGGATCTTCATAAGTAAATATACAAATATCTGAATTGTCTGCTACTATTTTACCAACTTCTCGACGTTTATAACTATCTCTTTCTCCGGCTTGACCAATAACAGTAATGATTCTATTTTTATCAAGCAATTTTACGAATTCAAGAAGTTTAGTAATACCATTTGGGGTATGAGCATAGTCTACCATTACGTGATAATTTTGTCCTAAATTAATCATATCAAGTCTTCCAGATATATTAATTAGATCTGTATTTTCTATTAATTTATTTATATCTACATTTTGTGATAAACACATAAGATAACTACATGCAAGATTATATACGTTAAAGTCTCCGAGAAGAGGGCTTTTAATATTATAGCTTTTGTCTTTATATCTAAAGGTAATATCTGTTCCATTTGTATGTAGTTTAAAGTCTTCTATTACTAAATCATTATCTTTATCCATACCATAGGTAAGAATATTTGCTTTGCATACCTTTCTTACATCACTGTAGTATTTATCATCTTTATTTAATATTGCGTAGCCATTATCTTTAGTTAGTGTCATAATATATTTTTTGCATTCTATATAGTTTTCTAGGGTACCATGATGGTTAAGGTGTTCGCTTGTAATATTGGTAATACCAATAACATCATATAATAGACCATCTAATCTATTTTGTAAAACAGCTTCACTACTAGCTTCCATAGCTATACTGTTGCAACCTGCTTTAATAAACTCATCAAAATACATATATAATTTATCACTAGAGGGAGTAGTATTATCTGTAGATTTATTAAATTCTTTGCAACTCCTACCATTGGTTCCAATATAACCACATATATCATTTCCAAGTAATGTAGATGTAATAGTGGCTACACTTGTTTTACCATCAGTACCTGTAACTCCATATAAAGTAACTTTCTCATCAGGGTTATCGTAAAACTTTTTACAGATAGAAGAAAGCACTAAGTTAGGGTTTTCAACTTTTACATAAGGGATATCTACATCAACATCTTTAGAAGTAATTAAACAACTAGCACCCTTTTTTATAGCATCATTAATATAGTCATGTCTATCTACCGTACTACCTTTGATACATACAAATAAATTACCTTTTTCTATGTCTTTAGTATTTATAGATATTCCTGTAACTATAGTATCATAATTACACTCAATTAAATCTTTTAATTTTTTCATCATATCACCAGAATAATTGTACTAGAAATAAAGGAGATAGTCAAGTTATTTGTGGTATAAAGTTAGTTTAGATGTATTTAATACGTCTAGATATATGTGTAAACTGATTGTAGTTAGAATATTACTTACAAAGATGAATAGGTTTAATTAGATATTTTTAGTTATAGCCATTTTTGTAAGTATTATTAATATTTATGAGGTTTATCTAAATTAAATAATATCACAAATACCCGAATAAAAACTCTACAAATACCCGAATAAGGCTGATTTTAAGTAAAATATAGTGTATAATTTTATATGAAGAAAGGTTGTGAAATGATTATGAAGGACTACAAAAAAAGAATTGTTGATGATATACTTTCTATGAAGTTAAAAGGAAAAGGAGCGGTTTTAATTGAGGGTGCTAAGTGGTGTGGAAAAACTACAACGGCAGAAATGCAGGCTAAAAGTGTTATATATATGGCTGATCCTGTAATAAGAAAGCAAAATGAATTAGCAACAGACTTAGATCCTAGTTTACTTCTTAAAGGTGAAGTTCCTAGACTTATTGACGAATGGCAGGAGGCTCCTAAATTATGGGATGCTGTTAGGTTTGAAGTAGACCATAGAAATGCAGAGGGACAGTTTATTTTAACTGGTTCGGCTGTACCTGTGGATACCAAAGAAATAGTACACTCTGGTACGGGAAGATTTTCTTTTCTTACCATGCGTCCAATGAGTTTATATGAAAGTGGAGAGAGTAATGGGTCAGTTAGTTTAAAAGCAGTTTTTGCGGGTAATAATATAAGTGGTGTTAATGAATTATCTTTAAGTGATATTAGTTTTTTATGTTGTCGTGGAGGCTGGCCTCGTAGTCTTTATATGGATAAGGATACTTCTCTTAATCAAGCTTATGATTACGTAGATGGAGTTGTTAAAAGTGATATTTCGAGAGCTAGTGGAGTGCAGAGAAATGCAGATAGGACGAGAAGAATACTTAGAAGTTATGCTAGAAATATAGGTACGCAGGCGTCTTATGAGACTATTAGAAAAGATATAATAGGTGGTGATATTGAAACACTAGATGAAGATACGGTTTATTCTTATATAAATGATTTGAAGAAAATTTTTGTTATTGAGGATGTTAGTTCTTGGAAGCCTAATTTAAGAAGTAAAAGTGCTATTAGAATATCAGATACAAGGTATTTTGTTGATCCCTCAATAGTAGTTGCTTCGCTTGGACTTGGTCCTGATGATTTACTTGGGGATTTGAATACTTTGGGGTTTATATTTGAGAATTTATGTATAAGAGATTTAAGAATATATGCTGAGAGTATTAATGGAGAAATATATCATTATAGAGATGCTACGGATTTGGAATGTGATTGTGTGGTACATCTTAGAAATGGCTCTTATGGGTTAATTGAAATTAAATTAGGTGGAGATAAATTAATAGAAGAGGGGGCTTCTAATTTACTTAAATTAAGAGATAAGATAGATACTGATAGAATGAATAATCCTTCTTTTCTAATGATAGTAACCGGAGTTGGAAGTTATGCTTTTAGAAGACCTGATGGAGTATTAGTTGTGCCTATTGGGTGTTTGAAGAATTAGTTATATATAAAGAGGCTACTTGGAAATTAATTATGATGTTTTCCATATAGCCTCTTTATTTTATTATTTTCTACCACATAGCCAGTCTAAAGATAGATGGTGTATAATACGGTGTGTAAATTAATTAATAGTTTACTCACCGTTTTTTTGTGTTTAAGAAGGAGGAAAAATAAAAAAGTGAAAAAATTTACACACCACTATTGACAAGGTCACCTCCTAATTTTAATTTATACACGATATATTTCTTTATTATAAATACAAACAAAAGTTATAAAAACTAGTCTACTTTACACATAAAAGTGTCAAATTTAATAGTTTTTATAACTTTTTTTCATTTTTTAGGGGAAAATAAATTTTTTTCCGTAATAATATTAGTGTAGAGATAATAAACGAAAGGAGATGATTGTTATAACCACAGAAGAGCAAAAGAATTCTATCTTATCAGATAAGTTCTTCAAATTTATATTCCTTAAGGAAGAAAGTAAACCTCTACTTAAAATGTTCTTAAAGGAAATACTTAAGGAATGCATGAAAGAAGATATATCTGATATTAACATCAAAGATATAGATATCAGAAACTCAGAATTAGCCTTAGAACTATCTACGGAGAAAGGAAAAAGAGTAGACTTACTAATCTTTTATGAAAACTA
>CAKOLT010000022.1 GCA_934096315.1 uncultured Bacilli bacterium | reverse complement strand
ATTGATAAAAACATAGAAAATCACTTAAAAAATAAAGAAAAAGCAAGAGGTAGTGGATAAACTTTTCACACTACCAATAGAGTTGGAGGATGATAAAATGGAAAAACCAATATATTTAACTGGTAATAAGGGGAAATTTGAGGAGGCACAACATATTTTTAAAGATATGTATGGATTTGATATTGAGATTAAAAATCCTGATTTTGAAATCATTGAAATACAAGCAAAAAGTTGCAAAGAAGTAGTTGCATTTAGTGTAAAATATGCTTGTGAAAAATTAGGCAGACCTTGTATTAAATCAGATTCTGGTTTATATATAGATGCTTTAGGAGGTCTACCTGGTCCTTATAATGCATATTTTGATAAGCAAATTGGTGTTGATAAGTTCTTGGAATTATTCAAAAACGAAACTAATAGAAAGGCAAGATTAGAAGATTGTTTTGCTTATTGTGAGCCAGGACAAGAACCTGTTATATTTACTGGTGGAGGAACTGGTACAATAGCAACAGAAGCAAGAGGTAATTTGGGAAGATGGCACGATAAGTTTTATATTCCAGATGGGGAAACAGAAACATTAAGCGAATTAAGAGAAAAAGATAGAGATTATGAAGCAAAATTTTGGGGTACTGCTAAATATGATTTTGCTGAATGGTTTAAAAACAATAAAATGCAATAAAAAAATTTGATAGGGGGTCAAATGATGAAAAAGGTTACAATCATTGCGGGACCGTGTGCAGTTGAATCTGAAGAACAAATAGTTAGGATTGCCATAAAACTAAAACAAATTGGTGTTGATTATTTAAGAGGTGGTGCATTTAAACCACGAACTAACCCAAACAGTTTTCAAGGATTGGGAGATTTGGGAATAGAATATCTTTTAAAAGCTAAGGAAATAACTAGCTTACCAATTGTTACCGAATTAATGACAATAGAACAGGTAAGAAAATATGCAGATAAAATTGATATTATACAAATTGGTAGTAGAAATATGTATAATTATGAATTATTAAAAGAATTAAGCCATTATTCAAAACCTGTATTATTAAAAAGAGGTTTAAGTGCCACATATAACGAATGGATTAATGCTGCAAAATATATAAATAATGAAGACAAGGTTATTTTATGTGAAAGAGGAATAAGAAGTTTTGACACAACAACAAGAAATGTCCTAGATATTCAAGCAGTTCCGTATATTAAAAATAACACAAAGCATAAAATCTTTGTTGATCCCAGTCACGCTTCTGGGAATCGTTATATGATTGAACCTATGTCATTAGCATCTGTTGTTGCTGGTTGTGATGGATTAATAATTGAAGTTCACGATAAACCAGATGAATCATTGTGTGATAAAAATCAAGCAATAAATGTTGAAATATTACAGACAATAATAGATAAAGTAAAAAAATTACAGGGGGATAAATAATGGAAAAGAAAAAAGCAAAAAATAAGTTTGACTTATATTCTGAGGATGAAAGAATAAACTTATTATTATTAAATTTAAAAT
Source organism: uncultured Bacilli bacterium (assembly GCA_934096315.1). Taxonomy (GTDB): domain Bacteria; phylum Bacillota_I; class Bacilli_A; order RF39; family UBA660; genus UMGS2068. Next base: position 17,912 of record CAKOLT010000022.1, on the reverse strand, counting down.
CTAAACCTAAAATATATTCAAGAATTATTACTTCATTAAGTTTGTTGGGAAAATTTAGCAACAAGACCGATGTAGAATTATTTGATATCATAAGTGATGATGAGAATGAAAAAATTTTATTATGTTGTACTGATGAAGAAAACAATATGTTTCTATTTTATGCAGATTCAACAGACAGAAAAGACTGGTTAAAAATTACAAAAATATCAAATGATGATGAAAGAACTTATGATATTTCATTGGCAAAAAAGTTTTTGTTAACATCAGAGAATATAGGATATACAAGGACAAGCCAAGAATATGGATTTAAATTCGGAAGATTAATTACAGATGATTATAGTTTTTATAGTTTATTTTTAAGAGATGATGTTGGTTATCAAATCGAAGGTAACTTTAATGAAAACTTATCTGAGGAGTTATTAGCAGTATTAAATAAGTTTGATAAAATGCCAAGTTTAATGGAATATACTACTATATTTGAACGACTACTTGATGAAAAAAGTTGTAAATTTTCACAACTACAAATTTCAGCATATAAAGATTTTGCAAGAGTGGGTTTAATAAACTTAGGTGATGATAATAGTTTGTCAAATGATAAAAACCCAATATTATACAGAACTAAAAAGCAATGAAAATATTTAGTCATTGCTTTTTATAATTTCATCAATAGATGAATTGTATTTTTTTGCTATTTGATATATAAAAGATGTTTGTATTGTTAGATTATAGTTTTGGTATGTATAAATTAAATACTGTTGTGTCTGCAAATAAAGTAGTAGGAGTTAAAAAACTATCAATGGGAGAGCCTCAGAAAATTAAAATAGTACCTAGTAATGATGTAAATGTTCTAGTTAAGAAAATGAGTAAAGATAAAGATATTACTTATAAAACTGATATATATGATATTAATCTTCCAGTTAAGAAGGGTGATGTTGTTGGTAAAATATATTTATATGAAGATGGTAAGAAGATAGCTACAGAGAATTTAACTGTAAAAGAAGATATTAAAAAGGCAAATATTTTTAAGGTTTATCTTAGAAATATTAAGAATATTTTAGGGATGCAGTTATAATTAGTGTTATGTAAGAATGCTTAGAATAGATATTCTAGGTATTTTTAATTTATGTAAAAAATATCTGGCAGAGTGCTAGGCAAGTTATAAAAAATATGGTAAAATGTATTTAAGATATGGGGAGGTGTAATATGATGGGCTTCTAAAAAAATGAAAAATGATGTTATAGATGTTATATCAACGTCAAATAAAGTAAAAATATAGTAAACTTGCATGACTTACCATCAAAAACATTGCTTATATTGGCAAGTACATTGCTATTCTATTTAATTAACTTTATAATATAAACTAGAGGAGGAATAGAAATGTTAAAACATATTAAGATATTGTTATTATCAGTAACAATTGGATTAATTGCCTTTAGTACGAATGTATTTGCGGAAACTAAAAATGAAGTAATACTAAATTTTAAAGGTGGAACAATTCATGATGGATATGTAGAATATAGTGAGATAGCTAACTTGCAATTATTTAAAGGTGAAGATTTAGTTACAGATATTTCTAATAATATGACAATTGATTTAAATGAAGCAGATTACAAGTTTGTAATTGAAGAAATTCAAACAGAATATGAAGGTGTTAATAAACCAGCAGCAGTAAGATTAAAAATTAATAAATGGTATTATCCTGTTACTACATCAATTTTAGAGGAAACTAAATCTACATTCAAATTAGATTCAAGTAAATTTAATGGTAAATTAGATATTGAGTTTGAAAGAAAAAATATTGCTTTTAACACAACAATTAAAAATGTTTATGAGGATATATCATCAAAAGGTATAATTGATTTAACTAATGGCCAAGAATATATAATAGATTTTTCGAAAACTGATGAGTTAACAGAAGGATTAAAATCATTTGTGGATTTAGATAAAACACTATATTATAAGAGAGATAATAATAGTCTATTAGCAACAGACGATGAAAGCGAAGCAGTTATAAAGATAGTGGGTAATAGAGAAGAAAATAAAGCAATATTAACTGCAGTAAATGTTGGAACTATAAAAAGTGAAATTTTTAAAGGATTTCATATGAAATTTACAGGTGCTGCATTGGGTTATGATGATCTTGATGGTGATATTGTACTTGAAACAAGATATGATTATTATACTAGATGTACGTATGAATTTACATTCCAATATGTAAAAGAAGAAGTTAGTCCTAAAGAATATAAGTTTACTGAAGGAGCAAATCAAACATATACAATTGATGAATCTAAAAATGCTGTATTTAAAATTGATGCTGACTTTAGTTTATTTGATAACAAAGTATATATTGATAATGTACTTATAGATATTAAAAATTATAAGGCAGAATCTGGTAGTACGATTATTACATTAAATAAAGAATATGTTGATACACTTTCAATTGGACAGCATACATTAAAAGTAGTATTTAGTGATGGTGGTGAGGCAGAAACTAAGTTTGAAGTTAAAGGGCTAAATAATAATCTAGATAATATTGCAAATCCTAAAACAGGGGATAATATTACATTGTATTTTGTGTTATCTATTATATCAGTATTAGGAATTGCTACATCTGTGATTATTAATAATAAAAAGAAGAGAGAATATTAGGAGGAGAAAAATGAGATTAAAAAAGACGTTATTTATGATGTTAATTGCAGTTGCTTGTTTTTTTGGAATAACAAGTGTAAATGCTGCAACTATTAGTGATGATGGAAAATATTCACTAGTATTAGTTACTAATGATGAAAATAGTAGTATTGATGGTGAATATGCTAAAATTTTTAGATTTAATGTTTCTGAAGGAGAGACAACAGTTAAATTATCTGAATTAACAAAAGGAATTGTTCCTTTCAATGGTAAAACTGAATTTTTATATTGGGAAATGGCAGAAAATGCAAAAGCTAGTGAAGAACTTGCAATAGCAGACTTTACTGGTAGTGGTGATTTTTATTTATCAACAGGAGAGAAGGTTGTTTATACTAATGGATTAACACTTAGTGCTAAATTTTCAGATAAAGAATTAAAAGATAGTGGTAACTACTATGTTAGTTTTGATGCATTTGGTGGAGTAATAAATGATAAAGCTAAATTATTATTAGTAAGTAAAAAAGAAGAATTTGCAACAATTGATTTAACTAAGTATACTCCAGTTAGAAAGGGATATACTTTTAAAGGTTGGGATTTAAATGGAAAAATCGTAACTTCTATTATTTCAAGTTCTTTTGCAAATGATAGTGTAGTTAATCTTACTGCAACATATATTAAAGATGATTTTGCTGGAGACGATAGAGTATTAATATTAAATGCTAATGGTGGAACTATTTCTGGTAGTGCATCTAAAAAATATGATTATTTAGGTGGCGGAAATTCTGGAACAGCTATGTCACTTATACCATATATACCTGTAAGAGAAGGATATACTTTTAATGGATGGAATTCTAAAAAAGATGGAAGTGGAAAGAACTATACTTACATTTACTGGAGATTATGGGATAATGATGGAAAAACAGATGTTGAAAAAGATACTATAATTAAAAATGAATTAGGAGCTGAGTATTATCAAAATGTAACTTTATATGCTTCTTGGGCTAAAAACTCTGGTACAGAAATTAAGAGTAATGGGGGTATAAAATCAAGTATTATTTTTGAAGATGAAATTAACAATAATTACACATTAGATATTAAAAAGGTTGAAGTAAAAAAAGAATTAGCAGACAAAAATGTTAAATATGTTTTTGATATAAATGTATTAGAAAATGGTAATGTAGTTAAAATTAGTGATACTAAAATGAGAATAAAAATTGCTTTACCAGAAGACTTAAAAGGATATAAGAAATATGAGGTAGTTTATATTTCTGATGATAAAATAGAAGAGACTATATCTGCAGTAGTAGAAGATGGATATATAGTTTTTGAAACATCACACTTAAGTGAGTATGGAATAGTTGCTACAGAAAAATTATCAAATACAATTGTAGAAAATCCTAAAACTGGAGATAATATTTCATCATATCTAATAGTAAGTATTCTATCAATGGTAGGAGTTGCTAGAGCTGCAATAACTATTTATAGAAAAAAACAAACTAATTAAAATATAGAGTTAGAGATTATCTAGCTCTTTTTTATGACCATAAACATTATTTTGATATTTAAAATATAAATTTTAATTTTATCATGTGTTGACACGTATATATTTATTAATATATAATATATATATACTAAAATAAAATATATTGTTATCTACAGTACAACTGACAGGGATTTTGATAAAATTTCCGGGCATTATTATGCAGTAGATGTTAATCAAAGCATCTATGGGACAGTGTATCCATAGGTGTTTTTTAGTTAATAAAAAGAAAGGGAGAGAATTATGTTAGAAAAGGGATTAACAGAAGAGCAAGTTATAGAATTAAGAAAAAAATATGGCTTAAATGAAATAGTGGGTGTAAAGAAGAAGGGTTTTATTTATAAAATAATTCATATTATTTGTGAGCCAATGTTTTTGTTATTAATAGTTGCGTCTTCTATTTATTTTCTTTTAGGTCAGCCAAGAGATGGTATAATAATGCTAGTATTTGTACTTGCTGTTATTACAATTGATATTGTTCAGCAGTGGAAAACGGATAAAACATTAAGGGCTCTAAAAGATTTATCAGAACCTAAGATTACTGTACTTAGAGAGGGAGAAAAGAAAGAAATACATAGTAAAAATTTAGTTCCGGGGGATATCATGTATATTTATGAAGGAATAAAAATTCCTGCGGATGGATATGTAGTTAAATGTAGTAATTTAAAAGTAGATGAATCGACCTTAACTGGGGAATCAGAGGGTGTATGGAAAACAATTGTTTTAGATGAAAATAATGATTACTGGAAGAAAAACTATTGTTATCAGGGATCGTTAGTTATTCAAGGTACCGGAGTTATTAAAATAGATAAAATTGGTAATAAAACAGAATATGGTAAGATAGGTTTTAATATAAGTAAAGTAGGTAGTAGTAAAACTATCTTACAAAAACAAACGGATAAATTAGTTAAGATATGTGCAATTATTGCTTTTATATTATTTATTTCTGTAAGTTTAATTACATTTATAAACTCTTCTAATTTAGCTATTAATGATAGATTTATTCAAAGTATATTATCTGGGGTAACTCTAGCTATGGCAATGATACCAGAGGAATTTCCCGTAGTTCTTACTATCTTCTTATCAATGGGGGCATGGAGACTTGCTAAGAAGAATTCTTTAGTAAAGAAATTATCTATTGTAGAAACTTTAGGAACTATATCAGTTTTATGTGTAGATAAGACGGGAACAATTACTAAAAATCAAATGAAAATAATGGAAGTTGTTACTGATAAATCGAAACAAGAACTATCTGATATTATGGGATTATGTTCGGAAGAGGAAACATATGATCCGATGGAGAAAGCAATATTTAAATATGCTAAAAGTCAGGGAGTTTATAAAAAAGATATATTTAAAGGAGTTAAAATAAAAGAGTATCCATTTAGTAATGAAAAAAATATGATGGGATGTTGCTTTAGGAGAGATAATAAAATTATTTTGGCTGTTAAAGGCTCTCCGGAAAGTGTACTTAAAATATGTAAAATTGATTCAAAAGAACATAAATATATTAATGAAGAAATAAAATCAATGCAATCAAAGGGATTAAGAGTTATTGTGGTAGCAAAGCAAGAGATAAATTCTGAAAAAGAATTAAAGAATAATTTAGAAGATTATAAGTTAGAGTATGTGGGTATTATAGGGTTAATGGATCCTCCTAAAGATTTAGTTTATGAAGATATTAAACTTTGTAAGAGGGCAAATGTAAGAGTGGTTATGATTACAGGGGATAATGGTGTAACAGCGTCTTCTATTGCTAAAAGTATAGGTATGGATAATGTTAACAATGTTATAACAGGTGATATGTTAAATAAGATGAGTGATAAGGAACTACAAGAAAGGGTAAAAGATGTATCTATATTTTCAAGAGTAATACCAGAACATAAGATGAGAATAGTTAAAGCTTTTCAGAAGAATGGGGAAGTAGTGGCAATGACTGGGGATGGTGTAAATGATGCTCCTGCTTTAAAACAAGCTGATATAGGTATTGCTATGGGGAAAAGAGGTAGTGAAGTATCAAGAGAGGCTGCAGATTTAATATTATTAGATGATAATTTTAGTACTATAGTGGATACTATTAAAGATGGTAGGAGAATATATGATAATATTAAAAAAGCAATCGGATATATTATAGTTATCCATATTCCTATTGCCTTATCTTCATTAATGGCACCATTACTAAATATACAGTCAGAGTTTTTATTCTTACTTCCATTACAGGTAGTGTTACTAGAGATGATTATTGATCCAACGTGTTCAATTGTTCTTGAAAGAGAACCGGCGGAAACAGACATAATGGATAGAAAACCTAGAAATATTAAAGAAAATATAGTGGATAAATCTATTCTATTTAAAAGTATACTTCAAGGCTTGGTTATATTTGCTTCCTCCTTTAGTACATATTACATATTATTAGAAAGTGATGTCCTTTTAGCTAGAACAATGGGATTATTAATAATAATAGTATCAAACTTTTTCTTAGTACAAGTAATATCTAGTGAGTATGATTATGTATTTAATATGGTAACTAAATTGTTAAAAGATAAATTAATTGTGTTTATTAATTTAATATTATTAGTAATACTTTTTGTTATTCTGTATACTCCGATTAGGGATATATTTAAACTTACAAGTTTAAGTATTAAAAATATATTACTAGTGGTGGTGATATCATTTATTTCTGTCTTTTGGTATGAGATAATAAAGATGATTAAGAGGAGAATTGGGAAATAATGAGAAGTGATACACAAATATAAATAGTGATACACAAAGTGGACTACAAAATGTAAGTGGACAACAAAGTGGACAACAAAGTGGACAACAAAATGTAAGTGGACAACAAAGTGGACAACAAAATTTAGATATGGAAGATTATAAAGATATTATATTAAAGTTTTGTGTAGAACCTAAGACAATGATTGAAATAAAAAATCTTTTAAATATAAAATCACGACAATATATTTCTACTAATATAATAAAGCCATTAATTGATGATGGAAGATTAGAATACACAAATAAAAATAATATAAATGCAAGAAATCAAAAATATAAAACAAAGATGTAAAATACTTAGGACTATAATTCTAAGTATTTTTTTATACCAATAAAACCACTACAAAGTGTAAAATGTTAAAAATAATATTTACATAATCATAATTGTGTAGTATACTCATTATAGTAGGGAGGTTAATAAATGAAAACAATTAGAGATTTTGATTTAAAAGGGAAAAAGGTTATCATTAGATGTGACTTTAATGTTCCAATTACTAATGGTAAAATTACTGATGATACAAGAATTAAAGAGAGTTTAACTACTATAGAATATGCTATAAATAACTCTGCTAAAGTAATTTTAATGTCTCATTTAGGTAAGATTAAGACCCCAGAAGATATGAGCAAGAATACTCTTCTTCCTGTAGCAAAAGATTTAAGTAAGTTATTAAAACAAGATGTTATATTTTCTCCATACACGAGTGGAAAAAGGCTTGAAAGTAAAATTAATAGTATGAAGGAAAAAGATGTATTATTAATAGAGAATACAAGATATGAAGATATACCTGATAAAAAAGAGAGTTCTTGTGATTTAGAGCTAAGTAAATATTGGGCAAGTCTTGGAGACATTTATATTAATGATGCATATGGTACTTGTCATAGAGATCATGCTTCTGTTTCTGGGATACCGAAATTTTTACCGAGTGGTATAGGTTTTCTAGTAGAAAAAGAAATATCAAAAATTGATTCCATTATAAAAGAGGATACTCATCCCTTTATTATTGTTATGGGGGGAGGAAAGATTAGTGATAAGATTAAATTAACTAAGAATCTAATTAAGAAGTGTGATAAAATATTAATTGGAGGAGCTCTATGTTTTACGTTTTTCTCTGCGATTGGGTATAAAACTTATGGGAACATGGTAGATAAGGATAGTATTAGTTTTTGTAAAAGAATGCTTAGAAGGTATAGTCATAAAATAATTCTTCCTATTGATTTTGTTTGTGCAGATGGTAGTATAAAAAAAATTAATAAATTAAAAGAGGGAGATATTTGTTTTGATATTGGTCCTAAATCTATAAGAAGATTTAAAAGAAAACTTAGAAGAAGTAAAAGAGTTATATTGAATGGTCCAATGGGTAAGTTTGAGGATGATAGATATATAAATGGTACAAGAGAGATATATAAATATATAATAGATAATAATATTAAAGCATTAGTTGGAGGAGGTGATAGTATATCTTCAGTAAATAAGTTAGGATTTAATGGAAAGTTTTATCATGTTTCAACTGGGGGAGGTGCTACACTAGAATATCTAGAAGGCACTAAGTTACCAGGTATAACTGCTATAAAGGAGAGGAAATAATGGAAAAGTTAATAGTATTAAATCATAAAATGGGACTTAATTATGATGAGGTTTTAAGTTATATAAATAGTGTTAATAGTATAGAAACGGAACATAATATTATAATTTGCCCCTCTAGTATTTATCTGGAGATGTTTGTTAATAATAGTTTTTGGGGTATTGGAAGTCAAGATGTATCGCCTTATCTTGATGTTAACCATACTGGTAGTATTAGTACTAATATGCTTAAAAGTATGGGGGTAGAATACTCTTTAGTAGGACATAAAGAAGTGTTAGATAGTAAAAAAGAAGTAAAAGAGAAGTTAGAAGCAGTAATGGACGCTAATATTATACCTATTTTATGTATTAGTTCTATTAATGATATGGATTTAATAAAGGATATAAAGCATATAGAGTTTATTATTTTTGCTTATGAGCCTAAAGTATATGAAGAGAGTAAGCTTAAAGAAATATATGATTATTTATATGAGAGGTATAATGTAAGTCCTTGTATTATATATGGGGGTAATGTTAATAAAGATAATATTAATAGTTTATTTAAAAATGAATATTTAAGTGGTGTTTTAATTGGAAGTATATCTAGTAGTTCTAAAGAAGTTATAAGTATTATTGATAGTATTAAAGAGTAAAGAAGTATTAAGCTTCTTTATTTTGTTTATGAATTATAATTCGACAGATTTTGATACTTTGATATTTTATAATTAATATGAAAAGAAAGGAATAAAGGATATGGAAAAAATTAAAATATTAATGATTGATGATAATGTGCAGTTAGTAGAAATGGTAAAGGAGTATTTTAAGATTAGTTCTAGTATTGATATAGCACTAACTAGTCATGATGGGGAAGATGGTCTTAATATGATTATAAATCATGAGGGAGAGTATGATTTAATTCTTTTGGATCTAATTATGCCTAAGAAAGATGGGATGTATGTTCTAGAAGAGTTAAAGAAGAGAAATATTGATAAAAAGATAATAGTGGCTACTTCTTATAATGCTCCAGATGTTATTAGGAAAGTAAGTGAATATGGAGTTAATTATTATGTTTTAAAACCATTTGAGTTATCAGATTTAGAAAGGAGAATAGTAGAGGCTTTTTCTTCTACGGAAAGTAAGAGCATTAATTTATACCACAATAATATTCAAATAGCAATTACAAAGATGTTACATGAATTGGGTATGCCATCTCATATTAAGGGATATCAATATATAAGAGAGGGTATATGTATGATATATAATGATCCTGGGGTTATTGGGGGTATAACTAAAGAATTATATCCAGATTTAGCTAGTAAGTTTGATACTACAGTATCTAGAGTAGAGAGAGCTATTAGACATGCTATTGAGGTTAGTTGGAATCGTGGTAATTGGGATTATATGGAGGAGTTGTTTGGTCATAGTGTAGATATAGATAAGGCTAAGCCTACTAATAGTGAGTTTTTAGTTACTGTTGCTGATAAGTTAAGACTTGAGCATATTAAACAGAGAGCATGATTATAAGTACTATACTTAGTGTATAGTATTTTTTTGATTGTAAGTGCAGTGAATAAAAGTGGTAAAAGTGGCAAAAAAATTCAATGAGTAGTTAATTTATTTTTTAATTTTCTATTGCTTTTCTTTTACTCTTATGTTAAAATTATTATAGAATAAAGGAGGATATTTATGGGTGAAGAAAAGAAAAAGAATAGAAAATTAATAATATCAATACTCCTCTTGATTGGGGTTATAGCTACATCAACCTTAGCTTGGTTTATATGGTCTAGTAGAGATAATGCTAATATGAAAGTAACAGTAGGGGATTTAGCAGATATAACTATTAAGGGTGGTAATATTATTAATATAACTGATTTATCTCCAACATTTTATTATGATGAAAATAGTTATACTGACTTTAAGATAAAGAAGAAGAAGAGTTTAACTACTTCTTTAACTCTTAAAGTTAGTATTGATGTAACAGAGATATCAGAAGAACTTAAGAATGAAAGTTTTAAATATGTTCTCCTTAAGAGTACTGATAATACTAATTTTACAGAACTTACTAATGGTTCTTTAGAAAATGCTAGTGCAGGTAGTAGGTTAAATCTTTTTACCTCATCACTTGAAGATATAGTATCTTATTATAAACTATATTTTTGGATAGATGGTAATAATGAGAATACTACTAATATGCAAAATAAGACATTTAAAGGTGTTTTAAATGTGGATGTATCAGAACCAGTAGATTTAATGTATAATGTTGTTAAATTAGATGGTAATACTACTGATTCATTACCTAGTACAGGTTTTTATACTCTATCTAATTATACATGTGATAATGGGGCAACACTTACTTATGATGAGACTACTAGAAAGATAACTACTAATAAAGTAGATAACTGTACTTTAGAGTATACTACTAAGAGTAATCCACTTCTTAAGGATGTAGTTAAGATAGGGGATTATATATCTTATACTGGTAATAATGGATGTAGTGGTACTTCATGTCAAGGATATAATGCTAATCAGGATAGTGATACTACTAATTATACTTATGGGTATTGTAATAGTGCTGATTATAAGTTTTATACTTATGGCTGGAGAGTAGCTTATATTAAAGATAATAGTGTATATATAGTATCTGCTGGGTCTCCAGAGTGTGTAACAAGTACTGCAAGTGTTCCAACGACTACAATAGATAGTTTAAAGACAGCTTCATTAAAATATTGTAATACTGATTATCTTCAAGGAGGAGTATGTGATGATACAACAGGTCATCCACTTAGGGGGGGAGACTTTTATAATATTACTAAAGGGTTATTTGGAGACTCTAATGCTAGAGGACTATATACATATACTGATAGTAGCTATGATAGCGGTGTAAGTGTTACAGATAGTAATATGTGTTTTAAAAAATACTCCATAAAAGAATGTGGATATAATAGTGATTTAATCGATAATGGTGGTTATTACTGGTTTGGAAGTGCATATGACCCTTCGAACACTTTGGCTTGGAATCCTTTCTACCGTGGCGTCAACTCCTCCTCTAGTTCGAACAAGTTTGGGATCCGCCCAGTCCTAAAACTAGACTCCACAATCACAGTCAATGGAGGATCAGGTACTGTGGATAAACCATATACAATAAGTACAAGGAGTGGTGCCTAGTGAAGAAGATACATGTGATGATGATAGTGTTTTTCCTATTGTTAGGAACATTTCTAATAATAGGAAATAAAAAAAATAAAGTATTAGAGTATAATAATTTAAAGTTAGCGATTATGGTTGATGGTACATTTAGTATTACACTTCCTACGGGCAATTACTTTTTAACAAGTTATTCTTGTTCTAATAGTACTATACTGGAGTGGAATAGAACTAATAGTTCTTTAACTAGTAATAATTATGATATTAATGATTCTTGTAATTTAGAGTTTAAGTCTTCTCCTAAACTTAACGAATTAGTATCTATTGGGGACTATATAGAGTATACTGGTAATAATGGATGTAGTGGTACTTCTTGTCAAGGACATAATGCTAATCAGGATAGTGATACCTCTAACTATACATATGGGTATTGTTCTTTTGGTTCTAATAAGTATTATACTTATGGCTGGAGGGTAGCCTATATTAAGGATAATAGTGTATATATAGTAGCAGCAGGATCCCCAGAATGTGTACGAGGAGGTTCTCCTAGCGTCTCCACAACTACAATAGAGAGTTTAAAGACGGCTTCATTAAAATATTGTAATACCGATTATCTTCAAGGAGGGGTATGCGATGATACAACAGCTCATCCTTTAAGAGGAGGAGACTTTTATAATATCACTAAAGGACTATTTGGAGACTATGGTGCTAGAGGACTATATACATATGATGATAGTAGTTATGATAGTGGAGTAAGTTTAACAAGTAGTAATATATGCTATGATAAAAGTTCCATAAAAGAATGTGGATATAATAGTGATTTAATAGATAATGGCGATTTTTATTTGTTTGGAAGTGCATATTCCTCTTCGAATGCTTTATTTTGGAATCCTTTTTACCGTCGCGTGAATGACAAGTTTGACACTACTCTTCTTTCGTTTAGCTATGGGGTCCGCCCAGTCCTAAAACTAGACTCCACAATCACAGCCACTGGAGGATCAGGCACTATGGATGACCCATATACTATAAGCCAGAGGACAAAGTAAACTTTAATAGTTTACTTTTTTCTTCTTTCAAAGTATAATATATTTATAAATGGAGGAGTATTTTATGAATAAGATTAAAGTAATGGATGAGTTATTATCTAATAAGATAGCTGCTGGAGAAGTTGTTGAGAAGTGTTTATCAGTAGTTAAAGAGTTAGTGGAAAATTCAGTGGATGCTAAGAGTAGTAGTATATCTATATATTTAAAGGAATCTGGTTTAAGAGAGATAAAGGTAATAGATAATGGGATAGGTATGAGTAAGGAAGATGCGGTATTATGTTTTCAAAGACATGCTACTAGTAAGTTATATACCTCTGATGATTTATTTAATATTTCTTCCCTAGGTTTTAGGGGGGAAGCTTTACCCTCAATTGCCTCAGTGTCTTCAGTAGAGTTAAAGACATGTCAAGAGGATCAGGGGTATTTAGTTCATATTAAGGGGGGAACTATTTTAAAAGAATCTTTTTGTGAAGCAAGAGAGGGGACTACTATTAGTGTTACTAGTTTGTTTTATAATACGCCTGCTAGGTTTAAGTATTTAAAGAGTCCTTATACAGAGTTATCTAATATAACTCAGTATATTCATAAGATGGCTTTGTCATATCCAGAGATAAAATTTAAACTAGTAAATGATGATAAAGAGATATTAAATACAGATGGTTCTTCAAACTTATTAAAAGTAATTAAATCTATATATGGTCTAGAAGTAACTAAAAAGATGTTTCCTATTAATGCTAGTAATGATGATTATACTATATCTGGTTATATATCTCTTCCTGAAGTTAATAGAGCTTCTAAGAATCATGTAACTGTTATAGTAAATGGTAGAGTTATAAAGAATAGTATATTAATAAAGACTATTAATGATGCATATTCTTCTTTTAAAGAGGATACTAGATATCCGGTAGTAGTTCTTAATATAACTGCAGATCCTTCTTTAATTGATGTTAATATACATCCTTCTAAACTGGATATAAACTTTAGTAATTTTGAGGACTTACAAATGTTAATTACTACATGTATTAAAGATAATTTAAAGACTAAGTTATTAGTACCTAAGATAGAGATAAAACCTGTAGTTAAACCTGAATATGAAAATTTAACTTTGGATATAGAAAAGAATATTGTAAAAGAAGGGGAAGAGAATATAGATATAGAATATAAGAATAGTCTAGAAGAGTTTATTAATATGAATAATAATGATATAGAATATATAGAAGAGATAGAAGAATCTAATAAGTTACCAGAATTATATCCAATAGGGCTTGCTTTTGGAACTTATATAATATGTCAAAATGAACTGGGGTTATATTTAATAGATCAGCATGCTGCTAAAGAGAGGGTAAACTATGAAAAGGTATCTTATTTACTTAGTCACCCTAATAATAATACAATAAGTCCTCTTATACCTATTAATATAGAACTGCCTCTTAATGAGAGTATAATAATAGAGCAGAATTTAGATATACTTGATAAGTTAAATATTAAAGTAGAAAAGTTTGGGTTATCTTCTTTTAGGGTAATAACACACCCTACATGGTTTAATAAGGGTTATGAAGTAGATATACTTAATAAAATTTTTGAGGGTATTATTTCTAAAGAAAAGAACTTTAGTTTAGCTAAGTTTAATGATAATCTAGCGAAGTTAGTTAGTTGTAAAATGAGTATAAAGGCTAATACTAATATATCATATGAGGATATGGAGAGTTTAATTAGTGATTTAAGAGAGTGCAATAATCCTTTTAACTGTCCTCATGGAAGACCTACTATTATTAATTTTACTAAATATGAATTAGAGAAAATGTTTAAAAGGAGTATATAAATGATAATTGTAATAACTGGACCTACAGCAGTTGGTAAAACAAAGTTATCTCTAGAGATTGCTAAAAAATATAAGGCAGAGATAATTAACTGTGATAGTGTGCAAATATATAAAGAATTAAATATAGGAAGTGCTAAAATAACTAAAGAAGAAATGGGGGGTATTACTCACCATCTAATAGATTATAAAAGTGTTTATGATAACTATACGGTATATGATTATCAAAAAGATGCAAGAAATATTATAGATAATTTATGTAAACAAAATAAGAATATTGTTCTAGTGGGGGGGACGGGATTATATATAAAGGCAAGTTTATATGATTATAGGTTCTCTAAAGAGGAAGAGGTAAATAATTTTGAGGATATGTCTACTAGTAGTTTATATGAGTATTTGTTATCTTTAAATAAAGATATATCTATAGATAAAAATAATAGACGTAGATTAATTAGAGCAATTAATTATTATAATAATACTAATAGTAGTATTAATGATAATAATATGGGTGATAATTTATTATATGATGCTATATTTATTGGACTTACTACAGATAGGGATGTTCTTTATAATAAGATAAATGATAGAGTAGATAAAATGATGGAAGAGGGACTTCTTGAAGAGGCTAGGGGTTTATATGATAGTAATGTAAATACTAAGGCAGTAAATTCTATTGGGTATAAAGAGTTATATGAGTATTTTAAGGGGTTAACTACTCTTGATTGTGCAGTGGATAAGATAAAGAGGAACTCTCGTAGGTATGCTAAAAGGCAGTATACTTTCTTTAATAATAAGATGGATATTAAGTGGTTTAGGACTAATTTTGATGATTTTGGGAAGACGGTAGGTGAAGTATGTGATTATATAGATATGGTTAGATCTAAGATATAAAATATACAAGAAGTTCTTTATTTAGGATGAAACAATTATATTTAGTTTTTAGTAATGAAAAAGTCGCACCACTGTTGCAACAATTGTTTTGGAGCCAATGTTTGATACTTATACCATTAAAAGATATAGATAAAATATTCTATTATGCTAATGAAGTTAAAAATAGACTGCTTTCAAAAAGACAATTGGAAGAAATATTATTAAAAACAAAGAATACGAATGATTACCAATAGAAACCAGAAATAAATTAATTTTTGAAGAAAAATTAGAGATAAAAGATTTAGTTTCTAATCCAACATATTGGAAAATAGGATGGTTTTAATATAGTTAATAACTCATACTAACATTTAATATAATGTTGGTATTTTTGTTTGTTACTTATTAGATAACTTTTAAACAAATAATAGAAAATATTATACATTTAACTTATTTACAAGATATATATAGATATTTAATATTATAATAGTCTAAAAAGAATAGAAGGATGTGTAGTAATGGCAGTAAAGAATTATTTGTTACTTAGAAAAAGTGGTAATTTTTATCATGTATATGATGAGGATGCTTTAATTATTAAGTATCTTTGTAATTATAGAGTTATAAATGGGAGGGCAGGTTTTCCTCTTAGTGCATTTAATAAGGTAATTGGGGTTCTTGAAGAAGAGTGTATTAATTATACTATTAAGGGTGAAGAAGAGGTAAATGAGAAGAAATTTAAAAATAAGAATAAGTATAAGAAAATACTTGCTAAGGCTAATTTAAATAATGAAAATTTAATTAAAATAGAAGAGATTAACGAAAGATTAGGTAAACTTTCTTATCAGGAATTACTTAAGGTAATTAGTTTTATGGAGGGGTTTACTAGTGATTTATAATAAGAGAAAAGAGGGTTTTATACTAGCTATTAAGGTAAAAAAGTTTAATGATAATTTAAGAGGGGTATGTTTGAATTTGCCTAATAAAGAAAAGGTACTTAAGGATAGGCTTATAATGGATTCTGTTATTTTGTTAGAATATGTATATATGGCTAATTTCTCCAAGGATAGTAGAGATAAAATGGTTATTTTAACTAAAATTAGTATGATAGATTATTATTTGGAGATTTTTTATAAAAATAAATATTTTGGAGAAAAAGTGCTTTATAATCTTTCTTCTAGTCTGGAAGAGATTTCCAAAATGGTTTATGGATGGGTTTTGAATGGAAGTTAAATTTGATGATATACTGAGTATCTATGAAAAGGAAATTAGGGTTACTTCTAAAAATAAAAGGAAGGTATTTCTCTTTGAAAAGAATAAGATTCAAAATATAAACAGAATAGTTAAAGAACTTAGAGAGGGGACTTATACTCCGAGTAAATATAATGTTTTTATAGTGTTTGAACCAAAGTGTAGGATTGTTATGTCTTTAAATATTAGGGATAAAATTGTTAATCATTATATGGCTAGATATGTTCTTTTGCCAAAATTATCTAAATATCTTGATATAAGAAATGTGGCTACTAGAAAGAATATGGGAGTAGGTTATGCTAATCGTCTTATTAAATATTATTTAAATGATATGAAGAGGAGTAATGATATATTTTATATTTTAAAGCTTGATATAAAAAAGTATTTTTATAATATAGATCATAATATCCTTCTTAATAAGCTTAAGGATAGGCTATCTAGGGAAGAGTATAATATAATTAATAAGATTATATCTAGTACTAATTCTTCTTATATAAATATGGAAATAGATAATATAAAAGCCTCCTACAAGGGGAGTAAGGATTTAAGTAATATTCCTTATTATTTAAATGATAAAGGATTAAGCCTTGGGGCAATGGTTAGTCAGTTTTTGTCTATTTATTATTTAAATGAGATGGATCATTTTATAGTGCATAATCTTCATATTAAGAGATATATAAGATATATGGATGATTTAGTTCTTTTTCATCATGATAAAGAAGAGCTTAAAAGAATTAAGGATGTTCTTATAGATAAATTTAAGAGTGAATATAGGTTAGAAGTTAATAATAAAACGAAAATTTACCGAAGTGATGAATATTTTGTTTTTTTAGGGAAGAGATATAGAGTTGTTAATAATAAAACTATAAAGAAGTATAGATCAAATACTTATTATATAGCAAATAAAAGGATTAAGAAGGTAAATAAATTATATAGAAGTGGGGTTATAAGTTTTGCAGGAATATATTCAGCGTATTCGAATTATAGGGGTATGAATAATTATAAAATAGTACAAGCTATTGATAAAAATATAGGTTCTAGTTAAGGTAAAAAAAAATGAAAAAAATGGTAAAAATATCTTGCACTAATTATTTAAATATGATATGATTATTAGTGTATGAAAGTAGTGTAGGTAGTCTTAACATTTGAGGCTATTAAGAAGGAGATGGTCATATGATGTATGAAGAAAAAGAGAGGATAACTCCAAAGCTAGCAGTAGTATCTGTACTTATTGCTACAGTATTAACAGGGATAAGTGTAGCTTTTGGTTATTTTTTATGGAATAGT
>CAKOLT010000021.1 GCA_934096315.1 uncultured Bacilli bacterium | reverse complement strand
ATGGAAAAGTAGCAGTAATGTATCCATCTGATTATGGATATGCAGCGGGAGAGACATGTGCAACAGGGACTAATTTACAAGATTATTCAACAAGTTGTAAGAATAAAGATTGGCTATGGTATACATCTGATCATCAGTGGTTATTGTCGCCGCATTCGTCCAGCACTGGCTATGCGTTCCATGTCTTCTCGTCGGGCAACGTCGGCGACAGCTACTACAGCCGTGCGTGGTATGGTCGGTCTGTGCGGCCAGTCTTCTCCTTAAAACCGGATGTAATAATAACCGGAGGCACCGGAGAAGAATCAAACCCATACCAGGTAAGCAGATAATATGATGGTGTATAATACGGTGTGTAAATTAATTAATAGTTTACTCACCATTTTTTATGTGTGGTAATAAAAATACCTTAACTATTAAATAGTTAAGGTAAGATATAATTTAATTATTAAGTACTATATTTAAATTACTATACCACCATCTACAGTAATAATTGCACCATTTGTAAATGTTGAATCATCACTTCCTAGATATAGATATGCTCCTGCTAATTCAGATGGGTTTGCTAATCTTCCTAGTGGAGTTAATTTTGATAACATTTGTCTTGTGTTATCATCTGTAGAGTTTTTAGTCATATCTGTCATTACTGCCCCGGGAGCTACTGCATTTACTCTAATATTATATCTTCCTAGTTCTTTAGCACATGATTTTGTTATACCATTTACTGCAAATTTAGATGATGCATACGGTGTTTGCATTATACCACCATAGTTTGCTACCATAGAACTAGTATTAATTATAGAACCTGATTTTTGTTTAATCATATATGGTGCTACTTCTCTTATAAATTTAAATACTCCGAATGTATTTATTTGAAACATTTTTTCCATTTCTTCATCTGTTGTTTCTATTAAAGGTTTAGCAGATGTAATACCAGCATTATTTATTAAGATATCTATTTTTTGGAATTTTTCTATAGTTTTGTTAACTACGTTTTTAATGCTTTCTGTACTTGTTACATCTAATTCTAGTCCTAAGATGTTTTCACTGTTATATTTTTCTTCTAATGTTTTTAGAGCCTCGGATACTTCATCTTTTAAACCAGTTACTACTACTTTTGCTCCTTCTTTTAAGTAAGCTTCTGCTATAGCGTATCCTATACCTTTAGTACTTCCCGTTATTATTGCAACTTTATTTTCTAATTTCATTTTATCATCCTCCTAGGTTATTATAACATATTTTTATTCCTTTTGGGGGATATGTACTAATAAAATATAAAAAACTTTTAAAAAATACTTGAAGTGTATAAAAATATATGGTAAAATTTAGATAGTAAAGAAAGTAATATATTTTGACGTAGTCAAAATATATTAAGAAAGGAGCCCCTCATGAATATGAATAAATATTTTAAATCAAAAATTTACAGCAAATTATTAATACGAACATTTGTTTGGGGGGGCTGTTTACAGCCAATTAAATAAAAATAAGAAAAATAGTATAAGAATAGAAGACTATGACAGTAAGAATACAGGGGTATTCTAGTTTGTCATAGTCTTTTTACATGCATGAAGGGAGTAAGAAAATGATAAAAAGAGTAGTAATAGTATTATTAATTGTGTTAACATCGTTTACAGTATTTGCCCTTTATAGGACACTTGCTTATGATACTAGTGTAGTAGAGAATACCCCAAGTACAACGGATTTAGATTATACATTTCAAATAGGTAACAGTAGTATTAAACAGTTAGTAGTGGAACCTAACGAGACTAGGTATTATGATGTAGTAATGTATAATCCAAATCCTGCGAAGATAAGTTATGGAATATATTATGAGATGGTTAGTCCTACTACTAAACCAGATGACTATAGTATAGTATATAAGAGAAGAAGTAGAGATAAATCTAGTGGGGTAGTTAGTAAAGAAAGCAGTATTCAATTATCTATTGAGGTAGTTAATAATACTGGTGAGACAGTTACTGTTAAATTAGGATCTGTAGCAGGTTATGTTAAGGGGGGAGAACTTACTTTAGAAGATGGACAAGTATTGATACCTGAGGAGGTAGTAGAAGATTATAGATTTAATATATCTAAAATAGATAGTGCAACTCCTACTAACTTTGATTATGGATTTTATGATTTAAGTAACTATAATTGTAAGAATGGAGCAACAGTTACTTATAATCCATATACTAAGATGTTATCATATAGTAAATTAGATAATTGTAATTTAGAGTTTACTACTAAGAGTAGTCCTCTTCTTAAGGATATAGTTAATATTGGGGACTATATAGGGTATACTGGTAATAATAGGTGTAGTGGTACTTCATGTCAAGGACATAATGCTTATCAGGATAGTGATACTACTAATTATACTTATGGGTATTGTAATAGTTCTAATTATAAGTTCTATACTTATGGCTGGAGAGTTGCCTATATTAAAGATGATAGTGTATATATAGTAGCAGCAGGGTCTCCAGAGTGTGTAGCAAGTATTGCTAGTAATTCAACGACTACAATAGAGAGTTTAAAGACTGCTTCGTTAAAATATTGTAACACTGATTATCTTCAAGGAGGGGTATGTGACGATACAACAGCCCATCCACTTAGGGGAGGAGACTATTATAATATAACTAAAGGATTATTTGGAGACTCTGGTGCAAGAGGATTATATACATATACTGATAGTAGTTATGATAGTGGAGTAAGTATTACAAGTAGTAATATATGTTATAATTATCTCTCCATAAAAGAGTGTGGGTACAATAATGATTTAATAGATAATGGTGGTTATTACTGGTTTGGAAGTGCATATTCCTCTTCGGGCACTTTGAGTTGGTATCCTTTTAGCCGTCACTTGTATTACAACTCCAGTAGTTTCGTTGCATTTGGGGTCCGCCCAGTCCTAAAACTAGACTCCACAATCACAGCCATTGGAGGATCAGGTACTATGGATAGACCATACACCATAAGTAAAAGGAGTGGTGTCTAGTGAAAAAGATATATATAATATTAATAACACTATCCCTAATAATAGGGGCATTCCTATTATTAGGGGATAAAGAAAAACTAATAGAATATAATAACCTAAAGTTAGCAGTTACAGTAGATGGTAATACAAGTGATTCTCTACCTTCAGGTAATTATTTTCTAGTAAATTATTCTTGTAATAATAGTGATACTAAATTAATATGGGATAGAAGTAATGGAAGTATAAATACTTTAGTTAATGGACTTACTGATACTTGTGATTTAGAGTTTAAATCAGTTCCTAAACTTAATGAATTAGTATCTATTGGGGATTATATATCTTATACTGGTAGTAATGGTTGTAGTGGTACTTCATGCCAGGGACATAATGCTAATCAGGATAGTGATACTACTAATTATACCTATGGGTATTGTTATAGTCCTAGTTTTAAGTATTATACTTATGGGTGGAGGGTAGCTTATATTAAAGATAATAGTGTATATATAGTAGCAGCAGGTTCTCCAGAGTGTGTGGCAGGAACTTCTAGTAATTCGACGACTACAATAGAGAGTTTAAAGACAGCCTCATTAAAATACTGTAATAGTAATTATCTTCAAGGGGGAGTATGTGATGATACAACAGCTCATCCGCTTAGGGGAGGAGACTTCTATAATATAACTAAAGGGTTATTCGGAGATTCTAGGGCAAGAGGACTATCTACATATACTGATAGTAGTTATGATAGTGGGGTAAGTATTACAAGTAGTAATGAATGTTATGGAAAACGCTCTATAAAAGAGTGTGGGTCCAATAATGATTTAATAGATAATGGTGGTTTTTATTGGTTTGGAAGTGCAATTTCCTCTTCGTATGCCTTGCGTTGGGGGCCTGACCGCCGTCACGTGAATTACAGCTCTGGCGAAACTGCATATGGCCTCCGCCCCGTTCTACAACTAGACTCCACCATCACTGTAACCGGAGGCTCTGGTACTATGGATGATCCATACACCATAAGTAAAAGAAGTGGGTTATAAATAAAAAGATTGTATATTTTTGGAAGTAGATTTATATACTTAAATGAAAGGAGAGTTAATGAAAGCATTTAAGAATTATAAATCTACTTTTATTCTTGTTATAGCTATTATAATAGGTGCTATACTTGGTATTATTTTTGGAGAGGATATTAAGGTTCTAAGTCCTTTTGGGGATCTATTTTTAAATATGTTATTAGTTATAATAATGCCTCTTATATTTTTGACTATTACTACTTCTATATATAAGATGGATACTCCGAAGAGGCTTGGTAAGATATTAAATAGTGTTATACTTGTGTTTGTTATTACTTCTGTAGTAGCTGTTATTATTGGGCTTGTTAGTACTTATTCTTTTAAACTGGTTAATACTCAGGATGGAGAACTTATTAAAGATAGCCTAGAGAGTGATGTAGTTATGGAAGAGGTTGATCTTAATATTTTAGAGAGAACAGTTAGTGCGATTAGTGTTAATGATTTTGGTAAATTGTTTTCTAAAGATAATATGATAGCATTAATAGTTATATCTATTTTAGTAGGTATATCTATGAATTTATCTGGTAGTAAGGCTAAAGCCTTGGGGGATTTTTTAGAGTCTAGTTTAGAGGTTGTTCTTAAGTTTATGAAGTTAATTATGTATTATGCTCCGATTGGTCTTGGTTGTTATTTTGCTACTCTGGTGGGTACTTTTGGGGGTGTTATAGCAGTTGGTTATCTTAAGACATTTGTTTTGTATTTAGTAGTTAGTTTATTATTTTTCTTTATAGTTTATAGTATATATGCTTATATTTCTTTAGGTAAAAAAGGAGTTAAGTTATTCTGGAAGAATATAATACCTGCTTGTATTACTTCAGTATCTACTTGTTCTAGTGCGGCTTCTATACCTGTTAATATTGAGTGTACTAGAAAGATGGGAGTACCTTCTGATATAGTGGATACTACTATATCACTGGGAACTAGTTTCCATAAGGATGGTTCTTCTATTGGTAGTGTATTTAAGATAATGTTTTTAGTATATTTATTTAATATGGATTTTATGAATGTTAGTACTACTTTAGAGATATTAGGGGTTGCTCTTATTGCTACTTTACTTGTTTCTGCTGTTCCTATTGGTGGGGGTACTATATCAGAGATGCTTATTATTACTATGATGGGATTTCCAGTAGCTGCTCTTCCTATATTAACTATTATAGCTACTATTATTGATGCTCCTGCTACACTTTTAAATGTTGTTGGAGATTCATCTTCTGCTATGCTGGTAACTAGAGCGGTAGATGGTAAGAATTGGGCATAGTTTGTTTACTAGATGTTAAACTATTTGCATTACTTTAAATAATTAATTATAATGTTTTAAGGAAGTGTTTTTATGAAGAAGATTGAAGATATTATAATTAGTGAAGAGGATAGACTAGAGTTTATTAAATCTAGATATAAGTATTTAAGTGGTAGAAAAGAGTTTGTAAGTAAATCTAGGGAATTTGATATGAATCCTTATTTGATTAATTTAATTGTAAGTCTTATTAATTTATGTGAGAATGGTGATTATGTTTTTGAGTCATTATGTTATGAAGAAGAGGATTTACTAAGGGATGTTGTGATATTTTCTGGTGAGAGTGAGTATAGGGTTATACCAGGGGATAAATCTAGTTATTTGTTTATTACTAAGAGGGAGATATTTAATTATATTAAATCTTTAGATATTACTTCTGTTTATAGTCTTGATAATAACATTAAAGTTTTTGAGAAGACATTTGGTAAAGATTTTATGGTTATTAATCACACTTGTTTAGAGGACTTTTATAAGAGGTTAACTTTTAGAAGTAGTGATTTTATAGATAAGTATGATTATGTCAAAGAATTTCTTGATTTAGTTAGTTTATATAGAGTAAATAATATGCGAGTTAGTTTAACTAATAAAGAGTTAAAAGATATATATGATGATTTTATTCGAAGTAATATTAAATATAAGAGAATATAGGGTACGTTATGTATCCTTTTTTTTCTTTTGGTTATATTAATTATGGTGGTTATATGTCTAATAGTAAAAGATATAATATATTTATATTTATTTCTAGTTTTGCTAGAAATTTAATTGAAGTGTTTTCTGCGGTTTTTTTGTATAAGAAGGGATTTACTTTAAAAGAGATTATGCTTTTTTATAGTGTGTATTATTTTGTTAGTGTATTTGTTAATATTTTAACTATTTTAATAAGTAGGGTAGTTTCTAGTAAATATATTTTAATCATTTCTAGTATGGTTTATGCTTTTTGTTTTTATTATTTAAGTGTTATGAATTGTTCTTTAGGGAATTTAATGATATTTAGTGTATTATTTGCAGTAGGTTGTTTTACTTATCATCCGCTTAGGCATAAATATGGAATTATTTCTTGCAGGAAGAATTTACAAAAACAAATAGGTAGTATTGTGATAATTACGTATTTAGCACTTACTCCTTCATCTTTAATTGGAGGGTATATATCTGAGAAGTATGGTTTATTATTTATGACTGCGGTTTTGTTTGTAATATCTATTATTGGGATTATTCCTCTTTTAAAGTTTAAGGATGATATGGAAGAGGATAGTGATTTTGATATTAAGAGTATAAGTAAAAATAGGATATTTTTCTTTGTTTTGGAGCAGTTTAAGGTGGTGTTTGTTACTTTAGTACCTTTGTATTTGTTTTTAAATATTAAGAGTGATATTCTTTATCTAGGGGTTATTAATTTATTTATATGTTTATCTGCAGTTATATTTATATATATATTTATTAAGAGAGATGTTTTTAAGTATTTTCCTTATTTGAATATTATTTTTTGTATTATACTAATTCTTAAACTTAATATTAGTAGTAGGATTTTTATGTTAGTAATTAGTTTTATGGAAGGATTTTTTCTTAAGATGTATGAGGTGTGTAGTACAAAGAATATGTATATGGTCTCGGGGGATATTTCTAAATATTTAATATTTGTAGAAATTATTTTTTGCTCTACTAGAGGGTTTATCTTTTTAGCGGGATATTTATTTAATAATTTAACTATTCTTTTATATGTATGTATATTCTTTGTATTTATATCTGGATTTTTGCTTAAGAAAAACACAGAGAGATTAGTTTAATATTCTTTCTGTGTTCTTAAAGTTTAATTTTGCAATTTCTTTTAATTTATCTTGTCCATATTTTTTAACAACTTCTTTTCCAAATTCATCTACATTACTTCCTGCTCCAAGGGGTATAGTCATGTCAAGTTCTTCACTCATTTTCTTAATTTCTTTTAGAAAGATATATCTACTTATCATTGAGGATACTGCTACTGATTGGCATTTATCTTCAGCTTTAGTTAAGAAAGTGATGTTTTTAGGTTTATAGTAACTATCTTTGATATGATTATAGTAGTTTCTAGGACTTTCAAACTGATCTATAACTATATAATCATAGGAGTATGTTTTTTCTTTTAGAAATTCACATATTACTTTGTTATGGAGGATTGCCTTCATTTTATTTAAATTCATATCACTACCATAAAATTCATTGTATGACTTATTATTTAAGATAAATGAGTGGTATGGTATCTTTTTAATAATTTCCGGGACTAAAGTTATAATATCTTTGTCGGTTAATTTTTTAGAGTCTTTAACTTTAAGGTTGTTTAGGAAACTACTGTTTTCATTAGATACGTAGGAGGCAGTGACTACTATAGGTCCAAAGTAATCTCCGGTTCCAACTTCATCGGATCCAATAGTACTAATATTTTTGGGAAGAACATTATTCTTTTTTTCTTCTTCTTTCTTTATATCAGCATTCTTTCCCGTATTAATTTTTTCTGTTTCTATCCAGTAGTCACTTGCTAGATCTGCGTCTTTACCTTGGAATACTACTTTTTTAGAGTTATATATTGTGACAACACTATCACCATCTATAGCTTGGAGTATGGAATATGGTGGAGTGTTTTCTCTTTTTAATGGTTCGAAATATTCTAACATTTCTTCTAAAGTTTTATCACTTACTTTAATAACTTTTGTAATTGTTTTTTCTTTCATGATTCACCTCTTATATATATATTAACATATTTTGTATTAATTTTCATTATTTAATGGACTTTTTGTTAAATATTTGGTAAAATTTATTTAGGGTGTATAGATATGGATGATAAAAATGCTAAAATTTATTTATTATTTATGGGTAGAAAACATTTATTTAATAAGAGAGTACTTGATCTAGATTATGATGTAGTTAAGAGTATATTATCTTTAAAAGAATGGGAGGATCCTAGATATAAGTATTTACTTACTTCTACTATATGGAAGAATGCTAATCTATTTAGTATTAAAAATATTTTACATATGAAAGAGTGGGAGGATCCTAAATATGAGGGGTTACTTACTTCTAGTATTTGGGGTAGTAGTTATGAGAATGTTCGGGATATTCTTAGTTTAGAAGAGTGGAATAGTCCTAAATATAGTAGGGTGCTTACTTCTAGTATTTGGTTAAATAACTGTGATACTGTTAAGAGAAAACTTCATTTACCATGTTTTGAGAGTGATAAGTATAAGCATTTACTTACTCCGACAATATTTACTATTAAGGATACGTATATTTTAGGTAATACTAAGTTATTTGAGGAATATGGTATTAGTGATTATATTACTGTTAATTGTATTAGGAGGACTCCAGAGGATAATAAAATACTACTTGATTATTTAAAGAGTCTTGGGGTACCATTTATTTTGGAGGATAAGGATGGTAATAAGAGTTTGAATCCTATTATTTATGCAGGTAGTAGTAGGCTTAAAAATGTATTTGGTATTGATTTAAAGTCTCTTAGAGAAGAAAGGGGGAAGGTTTATAGTAATGGAATTTTGTAAGTACGAGGATAGTATTATTAGGAATTTAGATAGTGATAATATGGCAAAGATTATTTATTTTCTAGAAAGTAAGAAGATAGATTATGTTTCTGATATTATTAATGATTATCTTGATATTTTTACGTTTGATTGTGAAGAGTTTATAGATAGATTTAATAAACTTTCTGATAAATATGATAATTTTATATATTTGTTAAATAAAGATTTGGGTATACTTGAGGATTTATATTATGTTTAAGGAGGAGAAATAATGAGTGTTGTTGACATTATAATTATACTAATTATATTAATGGGGGGATTAGTTGGATTTAAACAGGGAGTTATTAAGAAGACTACAAGTTTTTTAGGACTTTTTATAGTGGTTATCTTATCTTTTATTTTAAAGAACTATGTTTCGTCTTTCTTTTATGAATATTTGCCATTTTTTAATTTTGGTGGATTAATTAGAGGGGCTTCCGTAATTAATATTCTTATATATGAGGTTGTTGCTTTCTTTGTTATATTTGTAGCACTTCTTTGTATTTTGAGGATGTTTTTGGTAGTTACGGGACTAGTGGAGAGGATTTTAAAGGCTACAATATTTTTAAGTATACCTTCGAAAATACTTGGTATATTTGTTGGAGCCTTGGAGTCTTATGTATATGTCTTTTTAGGACTCTTTGTATTAACTATGCCTGTATTTAATATTATAGATTTAAATGAGGCAAAATTAGCTGGTATTATTTTAGAGAGGACTCCAATAATTTCTAACTTTACTAGAGATACTGCAGATACTTATATGCAAGTATATGATTTATTACATGAAAAGAATGATAAAAGTGATAAACAGTTAAATGAAGAGATTCTTACTATACTTATTAATAAGGATGTTATTACGAAAGATAGTGCAGATAGATTAATTAGAAAAGGTAAGGTTTCAGTAGTACATGATGATTATATAGAGAGTTTAGATAAATAGAAAGGTGAGGATATTATGATAAAATATTTAGAAAAAGAGAATTTTGAGGATGTTATTAAGGATAGGGTGCTTGTAGATTTTTATGCTACATGGTGTGGTCCTTGTAAGATGCTTGGAGAAGTATTTGAGAGTGTACATAAAGATATTGATATTCCAATAGTTAAAGTTGATGTTGATAAGTTTGAAAAGCTTGCTAGAGAGTATAAAGTTATGTCTATTCCCACTTTGATTTTATTTGAAAATGGGAAGGAAGTTAAAAAACATATTGGATTTATGGATGAAAAAAAATTAAAGGATTTTATTTATTAATTCCTTTAATTTTCTTTTTGGGTTTCATTTCCCTTTCTTGTATATTTATTTTGGGTTTAATATTATTTCTAGTAATTAGTTCTTCTAACGTAACACTTTTTGGAGTATCATCAAACCTCTTATATTGTGTTTGTCTATTTTTTTTATTAACTTTAATTTTATTTATTTTATTATTAATGGCTATAAACCCTAAAATAATACCTGTTATTGGGAAAGCTAAACTCATGAATATTATAAATTCTTTCATAGTTTCACCTCTTTTTAAATGATATTTTATCATAATATTTCTTTAATGTAAATATGTTACTTGCATATATATGTTTTAAATGATATAATATTACTAATTTTGAAAGGGGATAATGAGATGAAAGATGTTATCTTAGATACAATTGTTGATAGTTTAAAGTTACTTCCTTTTTTATTTATAACTCTTTTTATTATCCAGTTAACTTCCCATAAGATGGATGGTAGGAGTGAGGGTATACTAAAGAGTAGTAAAAAGGTTGGTCCTTTATTGGGGGGACTTTTTGGGTTAATACCTCAGTGTGGATTTTCAGTAATGGCTACTAATTTATATGTTAGTAGGGTTATTACTTTAGGAACTTTGATTAGTGTATATTTGGCTACTAGTGATGAGATGATACCTATATTTATATCTCATGAAGCTAGTGTGGGAATTATTTTAAAGATTCTTTTAATTAAGTTTATAATTGGTACTGTGTGGGGATTTATTATTGATAGGATAATTACTATAAAAAGTAGTGATAGTGTAGATATGGAAAAATTGCAGGAAGAGCACTGCCATAGGGGAATTTTTGTAGAGAGTTTAGTACATACTTTAAAAATATTTGCTTTTATACTTGTTATTTCTTTTGCTCTTAATGTTATAATGTATGCTAAAGGTAATGAAGTACTTTCTAATATATTTATGAATAATAAAGTATTTGGGGTTATGCTTTCTTCTGTTATTGGGATGATACCTAATTGTTCTGCTAGTGTTTTAATGTGTGAGTTTTATTTTAATGATGTAATTAGTTTTGGTAGTATGATGGCTGGTTTATTATGTGGAAGTGGGGCTTCACTACTTGTTCTTTTTAAAGAAAATAAAAGATTTAAAGAAAATATTGGGATAATTCTTATTTTGTTTTTAATAGGATTTACTAGTGGTTTAATTATTGATTTAATATAATAAAAGACTTTGAAAATTGATTTCAAAGTCTTTTTGCGGAATAATTTATTACTCGCACTAATCCGCAGGCGAGAAATTTTTAGGAAATTTAATCATATGTACAAGTACATTATACCAGTTATTTTTAAAAATATCAAGATGTTTTTTGAAATTTTTTAAAAAAATTTTAAGTTTTTTAAATTTTAATGACATTTTGTTAAAAGTTTGATACAATATAGATAATGGAAAGGGTTGGTAGAATGTATATTAATGAATATGAATTAGATAAAATGAAGAAATACTTTAGAGCCTTAAATTATTTAGGAGCAGCACAAATGTATTTGATGGATAATCCTCTTTTAAGAAGAAAATTAGAGATTACAGATATTAAGCCCCATGTGGTTGGACACTTTGGGACGGTTCCAGGACAGAATTTTGTTTATTTACATTTAAATAGAATTATTAAAAAGTATAATCTTAATATGTTTTATATTTCTGGACCAGGTCATGGTGGTAATGCCGTTGTTGCAAATACTTATCTTGAGGGTACATATAGTAAGATATATCCTCATGTTGGTTATGATGAAAAGGGATTAAAAATACTTTGTAAACAGTTTAGTTTTCCTAAAGGAATAAGTAGTCATGCTGCACCGGAGACTCCGGGTTCTATAAATGAAGGTGGAGAACTTGGTTATAGTCTTTCACATGCATATGGGGCTGTTTTAGATAATCCAGATGTGATAGCTGCTACAGTTATTGGGGATGGAGAAGCAGAGACTGGACCACTTTGTGCAAGTTTACACCTTAATAAAATATTAAATCATAAGAAAGATGGTGTAGTTCTTCCAATACTTCACTTAAATGGTTACAAAATTGCAAATCCTACAATACTTTCAAGAATAAGTGAAGAGGAACTTGTTTGTTATTTTAAGGGATGTGGTTATAAACCATATGTAGTATCTGGTATTAGTGAGGATATTTTACATAATAAGATGGCTTTAATTTTAGATAATGCTGTTAATGATATTATTTCTTATAAAAGAGGAATTAATAAGAAACTTCCCTTTATTATTCTTAAAACAAAGAAGGGATGGACGGGTCCAAAAGAGTTTAATGGTAAAATTGTTGAAGGATCTTTCAGGAGCCATCAAGTTCCTATTGTTATGTCAGAAGCGGTTAATAGTTTGGAATTATTAGAAAAGTGGCTTAGGAGTTATAAACCAGAAGAGTTATTTGATGAAAATGGTACCTTAATAAAAGAACTTCAAGAGTTAATTCCTGAAGAAGGTAGGAGAATGGGTGAGAATCCAGTTACTAATGGGGGCTTGCTATTAAAGGATTTAGTTGTTCCAGATTTTAAAGAGTATGGTATAAATGTTATTCGTGGTAAAACAGTTTGTCAAGATACCATGGAATTAGGAAAGTTTTTAAGGGATGTTGTAGTAAATAATCCAGATAATTTTCGTATATTTTGTCCAGATGAAGCGTTATCTAATCGTTTAAATTTTGTATTTGAGTCTACAAGTAGACAGTGGAACTGTGAAATATATAATACTGATGAATATCTTTCTCCTTCTGGCAGGATTATTGATTCTGTATTGTCAGAGCATGTATGTGAGGGAATGCTTGAAGGTTATATTTTATCAGGTAGACATGGTATTTTTAGTAGTTATGAGGCTTTTATTAGGATTATTGATTCTATGGCTAGTCAGCATGCTAAATGGCTTAAGGTTACTAAGGAGTTATCTTGGAGGAAGCCTATTTCTTCACTTAATTTTCTTTTAACTTCTCATGTTTGGCAGCAAGATCATAATGGTTATACCCATCAAGATCCAGGTTTTCTTAATCATATAGTTACTAAGAAGGCAGATATTATTAGAATATATTTACCACCAGATGCTAATTGTTTATTGTCTTGTGGTAGTCATATTTTACAAAGTAAGAATTATATTAATGTAATTGTAGCTAGTAAACATCCTCATTACCAGTGGCTTAGTGTTGAAGAAGCTAGTATCCACTGCGAAAAGGGTATAGGTAAGTGGGAGTTTGCTTCAAATGATAGTGATGGTGTTGATGTAGTTCTTGCTTGTTGTGGGGATACTCCTACTATAGAGATTCTTGCATGTACTAGTATTATTAGAGAGTATTTTCCAGAAGTTAGAATAAGAGTAGTTAATGTTGTAGATTTAATGAAGTTAGAGTCTAATAGTAAACATCCTCATGGTCTTACAGATTTTGAATATGATAGTTTGTTTACTAAGGATAAACCAATTATATTTGCTTTCCATGGTTATCCTAACTTAATTCATCAGTTAACTTATAAAAGAAATAATCAGGATATGCATGTCCACGGATATTTAGAAGAGGGAACAATTACTACTGCTTTTGATATGAGAGTTCAAAATAAGATTGATAGATATAATTTAGTTATAGATACTCTTGAGAGGCTTGATTTTCTTGCTTCACGTAG
The DNA here is from genome assembly GCA_934096315.1 of uncultured Bacilli bacterium. Classification (GTDB taxonomy): domain Bacteria; phylum Bacillota_I; class Bacilli_A; order RF39; family UBA660; genus UMGS2068. The sequence goes on along the minus strand of CAKOLT010000021.1, from coordinate 5,784 downwards.
GGATGCTGTTATTAATTTATGCAAGGATAAGCTTAAACTTCATGAGTCATATATATCTAAATATGGAAAAGATATACCTGAGGTATTATCTTGGAGGTGGAAGAAATAAAACTTATATATAATGGTAAGGAAATAGCTGCTAGAGATACAGATCTTTCAATGCCTATGTGTTATAGGGTAGAAGAGTTATATTTTGGGATTATTGTTAATGAGTGTTATAGATATTCTTCATTACTTGCTCTTCAGAGAACGGATGTTGCTCTTGTTGATGATGATTATGTTATTGTAGAATATGTTTTGGATATGCATCCTAATACGGTTGTTGAAAATAAGAGTGCTACAAGGGCTATTATTCTTCCTCCGAAGTATTTTGATATTGAAATTGGGGGTAAATTTGAAGTTATTTTATAAATTTCACAATTTACACACAATTATGATGTATTTTTAAGGTGGGTGGTGTTATGAATTTACTTATAGTAGATGATGAAGTATGTATTAGAGAGGTAATTAGGGAGTATGGTAGTTTAGAGGGTTATAATGTTATGGAGGCTTCTAATGGGTTAGAGGCTTTAGATATAGTTAAAAATAAAGATGTAGATGTTATCATTATGGATATTATGATGCCTCGTTTAGATGGGTATAGTGCTATTAAAGAGATTAGGGAAGAGAAGAATATTCCAATTATTGTTCTGTCGGCGAGAGGAGAAGAATATGATAAGTTACTTGGTTTTGATTTAGGAATAGATGATTATGTAACTAAGCCTTTTAGCCCAAAAGAATTAATGGCAAGGATTAAAGCAGTTTATAATAGGAATAATAATAAGAGGGATATATTTAAATATAAGGATCTTTCTGTAGATTATCTTGGTCATGTTGTTAAGATTGGTGATAAGGAACTTAAAATGACCCCAAAAGAGTATGAGTTACTGGAGTTTTTCATAGTTAATCAAAATATCGCTTTATCTAGGGAACAACTTTTAAGAAATGTATGGGGATATGATTATTATGGTGATGACAGGACTATTGATACTCATATTAAAATGCTTAGAAATAGTTTAGGTAAGTATAGGAATTTGATAGTTACAGTTCGAAGGGTAGGTTATAAGTTTGAAATCAAGGGCAAATAAGATAGCTGTTAATATATGGATATATTTATCCATATTTTCCCTTCTTATACTACTATTTTTATGGGCTTTTCAGGTGCTTTTTCTAAAATTTCATTATGAAATTGGGGTTAAACATAATTTAAATAATACTGTTAGAGAAATAAGTGGATATGATACTGCTAGTTTAAAGAATTATATAGATGATATTGCTTATAAGAATGATGTTTGTATAGAACTTGTAACAAGTGGTAGTTCGTTTAATTTAGGATACACTTCTAAAGGGTGTCGTACTTATGGGGAGTTATATAATAAATTTAAGACTGATTTTATTATGGATAATGTCCATAAGTCAAGTTTTGAGTTTACTAATACTAAGTATAAGAATAAGACAATAGTTAAGGCTATTAAGTTAGATAATAATTATGTTTTTGTTAGTGCTTCTCTAGAGATATTAGAAAATACTTTAGTTATTCTTAATAATCAGCTTATAATAGTTACTCTTGTTATTTTACTTTTATCTTTATTTATGGGCTATTTTATTTATAGAAAGATATCGAAACCTATTATTGATATTACAAGAAAGGCAGAACTTCTTAAAAAGGGATGTTATGATATAGATTTTGTTAGTAATGATGGAATTTATGAAATATGTAGGCTTGAGGATACTTTGAATGAGACAGCGAAAGAGTTATCTAAAACAGAGACTATCAGGAGGGAATTTTTAGCTAATGTTAGTCATGATATTAAAACTCCGCTTACAATGATTAAGGCTTATGCTGAGATGGTTAGAGATATTACTTATAATAATCCTGAAAAGAGAAATGCTAATCTTAATGTTATTATTATGGAAGTTGATCGTCTTAATGTTTTAGTTAATGATATTTTGTCTTTATCTAGACTTCAGGCGGGTGCTGAAGAGTTAGAAATAGAGAGTTTTGATTTAGATGATTTAATTAAGAATATACTTACTAGGTATGATATTTATAAAGATGATGGTTATTCGTTTATATATAATAATAAAAAGATTGTTATGGTACTTGCAGATAAGAAAAGAATGCAACAGGTTATATACAATTTAATAAATAATGCAATTATATATACTGGTAATGATAAGAAAATATATATTGAATTAGAAATTCATAAGAAGAATGTTATACTTAGTGTTAGAGATACTGGTATAGGTATTAAGAAGGAAGAAGTTAATCATATATGGGATAAGTATTATAAGATTGATAAGAAGTATAAAAGGAGTCATGTTGGAAGTGGTATAGGTCTTTCTATAGTTAAGACTATTTGTGAAAATCATAAGTTTGATTATGGAGTAGATACTAAAGAGAATGAAGGTAGTAGGTTTTGGGTTAGTATTAAAAGAGATTAGCAATCTATTATAGTATAGTATTTATTATTTGGGTTTTTAATTAGACCCCATATAAATACTTTTTTCTTTTTATTTAGTAGTTTAGTATTTGCATGTAACTGTCTAATACAGTAGAAGTCAAACTTATTTGTTATTTGCCATTTAAATACACTTATGAGTCCAAGAGGGGGATGGTTAGGGTATCTTTTTAGGATGTTTAAAACTTTTTTATTGAAGGAAATTATATATATATTTTTATTATACTGTTTAATAGTGGTCATTAGAGCTTCTGCTATTTTCTTTGCATTATTTTTAACTTTTATTTCAATTAAGAAAATTTTGTTAGAGTTTATATCCAGTATTTGTTTTAATGTAGGTATTTTTTGTCTAAGACTTCCTGTGTAGTTATGTTTTCTAATTTCTTCTAGAGTCATGTTTTCAATGTTTCCCATGTTGTTTGTTACTCTTAATATACTAGAGTCATGCATTAGTACTAAGTTTTTGTCTTTGGTTAGTCTTATATCAAACTCTGCTCCTGCAAAATTTGGACTATATAAAGCATTTTTAATGCTTAAATAGGTATTTTCTTTTATGTGTTTTGTAACTAGACCACGATGGGCAATTAATTTATTCATAGTTAAATATATGAAAAAAGTACAAAATAAGAAGAAAATTTACTTAAAATACTAGTAATTTTTGCTATTTAATGTTATTATATTGTTTAGGAGATGAATGATATGTTTAAAAGTATTAAGAAATTATTTGATAATGAATATAAAGAATTGAAAAAATTTAGAGTAATAGCGGATGCTATTGATAGTTTAGATGAGGAATATAGTAAGCTATCTGATAAAGAGTTATCTTCTAAAACACTTGTATTTAAAAAGAGAATAGAAGATGGAGAGAGCTTAGATGATGTCTTAATTGAGGCATTTGCTACTGCAAGAGAGGCTGCAAAAAGAGTAGTAGGTATGAAACCATTTTATTGTCAGCTTCTTGGGGGTATTGCTATTCACTATGGTAATATTGCTGAGATGAAAACTGGTGAAGGTAAAACTTTAACTGGGGTATTACCTGCGTACTTGAATGCTTTAGATGGAAAAGGTGTACATATAGTTACAGTAAATGAATTCTTATCTACGAGAGACTCTGAATGGATGGGTAATATCTTTAAGTTTTTAGGTTTAACTGTAGGTCTTAATTTAAGAGAATTATCTCCACAGGAAAAGAGAGATGCTTATAACTGTGATATACTTTATACTACTAATAACGAACTTGGATTTGATTATCTAAGAGATAATATGGTAGTTAAAAAAGAAAATAGAGTACAACGAAAATTGAATTTCTGTATTGTGGATGAGGTTGATTCTGTATTAATTGATGAAGCTAGGACACCACTTATAATTTCTGGGGGGGTTATGCAATCACATAATTTATATGTTAGTAGTGATTTATTTGTTAAGACCCTTAAAGAAAATGTTGATTATATTAAGGATGAAAAAACTAGAAGTATTAATTTAACTGATGAAGGTAGTCGTAAGTGTGAAGAAGCTTTTAATGTTAAGAATTTATATGATATAAATAATACGGCTTTAGTACATCATGTTTCTCAAGCTTTAAGAGCTAATTATTTTATGAGTCGTGATGTTGATTATGTTGTCCAAGATGATGAGGTAATTATAGTAGATCAGTTTACTGGTAGACTTATGAAAGGTAGGGCTTTTTCTGAGGGATTACATCAAGCAATTGAGGCTAAAGAAGGCGTTAGTATAAATAATGAGACAAAGACACTTGCTACGATTACATTTCAAAATTTATTTAGAATGTATAATAAATTGTCTGGTATGACTGGTACTGCAAAAACTGAAGAGGAAGAATTTATTAATATTTATAATATGTTTGTTATAAGTATACCTACTAATAAACCTGTAATTAGAGAGGATGCTACGGATTTACTTTATTCTGGTAAAGAAGGTAAGTACTCTGCAATTGTTAAGGAAATAGAGAAAAGACATAATTTAGGACAGCCCGTTCTAGTGGGTACGATTGCTATTGAAACTAGTGAGATAATTAGTAAACTTTTAACTAAGAAGAGAATTAAACATGAAGTACTTAATGCTAAAAATCATGCAAGAGAGGCAGAAATTATAGCTCATGCTGGAGAAAAAGGTGCAGTTACTATAGCTACTAATATGGCAGGCCGTGGAACTGATATTAAACTTGGAGAGGGAGTTAAAGAACTTGGAGGTCTTTGCGTTTTAGGTACAGAAAGACATGAGTCTAGAAGAATTGATAATCAGTTAAGAGGTCGTGCAGGAAGACAAGGAGATCCCGGATTTACTCAATTTTATGTATCTTTTGAAGATGATTTAATGATAAGGTTTGGTTCTGATAAGTATAGGGGTATGCTAGCTAATCTTGGTTTTACCGGAGAACAAGCTATTCAAAATAAAATGCTTGCTAAAAGTGTAGAATCTGCTCAAAAAAGAGTTGAAGGTAATAACTTTGATATGAGAAAACAACTTCTTAATTATGATGATGTTATGAATAATCAAAGAGAACTTATTTATGCTAAGAGAAATGAAATACTTGATAATGATAGTATTCATGAAAGTACTTTAAATTTATTTAAAAACCATGTTTCTGATATAGTTAATAATCATTTGGTGGATTCTAATAGTTTAACTGATAATGATTTAAGTGAGATATTAGAGAGTACTAATGAGAATTTACTTAAGACTAATAGAGTAGTATTATCTGAAATTAAGGATAAAAAGCCTAATGATATTATTGATTTAATTTATAATAGAATAGTTTTAGAGTATGAAGAGAAACTTAAGGATATTCCAGTAGAGGTTGTTAATGAGTTTGAAAAAGCAATTACACTTCGTGTTATAGATAGTTACTGGATGGAACATATTAGTACAATGAGTCATCTACGTGAGGGTATAGGGTTACGTGGATATGCTAATGAGAATCCTCTTAATGCTTATACACTTGAGGGATATGATTTATTTGATAGTATGTTGGCTAAAATTAATAAGGATGTTTCTGTATACTTACTTAAGAGTGAAATTAGACATAATATAGAGAGAAAAGAAGTTGTTAAGAAGACTGTTACAAATGAGAGTAAGGATGTAAAGAGGACTCCGAAGAAAAGTGATAAGGTTGGGAGAAATCAATTGTGCCCTTGTGGCTCAGGACGCAAATATAAGCAATGTTGTGGCAAATAAACTCGCATACTCGCATGAAATAAGGGATTGCGAGTTTTTCTATTATTACAATATTTAGGTAATTTTAGGCGTGTCTTTTGTCTTAGAT
>CAKOLT010000020.1 GCA_934096315.1 uncultured Bacilli bacterium | reverse complement strand
TCGTGACATGTTTCAATTAAATTAGCATTAGGCTTTCTATTTTATTTTCATTACGAAGTTTTGAAAATAAAAACATATTTTTGCTTGGCTTTATACCTTGCTAAAATTATGCTTAAAAGGGTTTAAAAAGGGAAATTCCCTTTTTCACACCGTTATTGGCTTTGCCAATAGCGTAGTGTGTTACTAAAATGGAATTTTAGTCTTTTATCACGAGCTGTAGCTCGTTTTTTAAATATTGAAATCTCTATCATCTTTTTCATAATTTTTTGTGTATAAATAATCATTTATTTCATCTTCTCTAGGTGTTTTATCTGCTATATCGTGTAAATCTTTATTTGTGTATAAATCTAATTTGTGATAATTGGTTATTTCTTCAACAACTTTATCTTTATCATTTTCAGTTCCTAATTTAAGTAATTTTCTAAAGAATTGTTTTAATGATTGAACTATTATATTTAATAAACTTTTTAATTTATTATTTTCTTGTTGTAGTTCTTTATTTTTATATTCTAATCTTTTAACTTCATATTGAATATTTCTTTTTTGATTTTCTAAATCTTTATAACTTTGTGTATAATCAGTTAGTTCTTTAAATAATGCTTGATTTCTAGGCATATCTTTAATAACTCTTTTTGAAGTATTCATAAAATTATTTAAAGTATCATAAGTATCTTTATCAATTTTAACTTCTTTACCTGTTATTGTAGGTTTAGAAGTTTTTAATTGTTCTTGTAGTTCTTCAAAATCTTTAGTCATAAGATAATTTTGTTTTTCTAATCTGTTATCTAGTTTACGAGTTATTTTCTTAAATTCTTTTATTGAAATATGCTCGTTATCGCTGTTTTTAATGCCTCTTTCCAGGTCAAAACCTTTGTCTATTAGTCTTTGATAGTATTTGTCTTGAAGTAGGCTTAAATAGGCTTTATCTTTGATATATTGCTTTTTTGAAATAGTGTATTTTTCAGTATTAGTTCTTTTATCATATTTTCTAATTAAAGGTACAACTACACAATGGATATGTGGTGTTTTTTCATCTAGGTGCAGTGTAGTGTGTAATACTTGTTCTTTTGTATAACCTAAATCTTCATAAACAAATTCCATACAAGTATCAGCCCATTTTTTAATTTGTCTTTTATTCATATCTTTAAAGAAATCATTATCACTTGTAAATAGTAATTCATCTGCAACTACATTATTTGAATCATCTACCATTTGTTTAAATGTTTTCTTTCTATCATCTCTCATAGTTTCCATTCGTTTATCGTGTTCTTTTTTATATTCTTTTGTTAAGTTATAGAATCCTTTAATATATTTTTCAGAAAGTGGGACTAAATCAATATTATTTTTAGTTTTTGTAATATCAATATCAGGATTAGATTTATATGCCTTTTTCTCTCGTTTGTTATGTGATCCGATTTGTGCGAGATCAGATAATTTATTTATTGGCTCAACTCTAAATATTGCATAACTCATTTTTATATACCTCTTTTACTTTTTCTAAAACCTCTTTATAAAGTGAATTGCCATTTTTATCTTTGACATCAGATAAGTCTATTGTTATAACACCTAATCTAAAGTTTTGCTTTTTATAGTTTTTGTCATTCTTAATACAAATTAATCTTATTATTTTTTCGGCTTCAATATCTGAACTAAACGAGATATCTTTTAAATCATCATCAGTATCAACTTCATAATAGTTTAGTTTATAATCACTTCCCATAGTTTCTTGTAATTTATTAAAGTATTTAAGTGCTTGTTTTTGCGTTTTATGTTCTTTATTCATGTTTAAACTACAACCATAATCATCAACAAACCATTTAAGATTATATGGTAGTCCATAATTATTATGATTGCTAATCATACCCATTATATAATCTGACCTAAAATTTCCATCTACCATTTCTACTTTATCATTAACTTTTTTAATTTCAATATTATCAATATAAGTAGCAACTAGTTTTTGTCTTTTTTCTCTTGTTTCATTTACCCAATTATAAATATTTTCAATAAATTTTTCTGGATTAACATATGTTTCTATTTCTTGTTTATCTTGTATAATCAATAAATCATCAATAGTGAAACTTAAATTCTCATATTGTTTTTGTTCTTTTAATTTATTAGTTAATTCAGTTCTTTGATATTCAATATGTTTTATCTCTTTATCAAAATCATTAAGTTTTAATACACCTTTGATATAAGCAGTTTTAATTCTATCCATTTGCTTATCTAAATTCTTAATTTCTTTTTCATAATCTGCTTGTTTGTTATCCAATTTAGATTTAATAAATGGTGTGTAATAATCATTTATAAGTTCATCTTGTTTAACTAGTTCCAACATTAAACCTAGTAATAAACTTTCTATTTCATATTCTTTGTAAGTAGTTTTACAACTCTCACATTTATAGTAATAATATTTCTTTCCACTTTTCTTTTTAGTGGTAGCACATCCACCTAGAAATTTACCACAATTAGCACATTTAAGTTTGTTAGTAAAAAGATAAGTAGCTGTTCTTTCATAATGTCTAGCATTTCTTTGTTTTTGATATTGGCAATTTTCCCATTTTTCTTTTGATACTATTGGTTCAACAACATTTTCATAATATGTAGGGTGTTTAGTTCTTTTACCATTGATAAAATCACCTTTATAAAGTTCATTTGATAAAACCTTTTGAATAGTAGAGTCATACCAATTAGTTTTTCCTAATACTTGTTCTTTATTAAATATATTAGCAATAGTTTGATGAGATTTTCCCTCCAAATATAAATCAAATACTCTTACAATAATGTTTTTTTTAAGGGGATCAGGCACTAACTTTTTATTATCTCTTTTAAAACCTAATGGACTACGATTTGGGATATGTCCTGATTTAATTGCACCAACCATACCAAATTTAGTTCTTTCGCTACATTTTTCTATTTCATTTTGAGATACGCTAGTCATTATTCTCATAACCATTCTACCATTTGAAGTAGTGGTATTAGATTCATCTGCCATACAATCAATATCACACTCATAATCATTAACAAACTTCATTAATTTTTCAATATCATAAACACTTCTAGTTAATCTATCTAGTTTAAAAGCAACAATAACATTTATTTTCTTATCTTTAACATCTCGCATCATTTCTTGATATGCTGGTCTCTTATCATTTTTAGCACTTATTCCTGCATCTTCATAAACTTTGTAAATTTCATAACCTTTAAATTTACAAAACTCTTTTAATTTTTCTTCTTGTTCTGGTAAACTAAATCCTTCTCGTTTTTGGTCGAGTGTAGAAACTCTTTTATAAATGCCTGCAATTTTCTTTTCTTCAATCATATTTTTAACACTTCCTTTCATATGTTTGGCACTTTAAATGGAAAAAGTGAAGTCTAATTTCAAAAAACGAGGGGTCAAAAATACTAGATAATACTAATACCTTTGACTCCTCTTAAATAAATAAGTATAAATTTTAAATATGTTATATGTGCTTTTAGTCATAGAAGTACCTCTCTTTCCTCTTAAAAAGCGATACTGCTTGCTTTTATTAGTTCTATACTATAAACTTTTATTATTGATTTGTCAAGGTTTTAGTGTGCTTTGATATATTCTTCTAGGTCTTTAAATTTAATTTTCTTTTCGTAACCATTTACAAAAATTTCATCATATTCTTCAAAAACCAAATAATCATTATTTTTAACTTTTAATATATGTGGCTTAACATAAGCAATATTTGTATTTTTAATTGATTTAATATTACCATTAATAAATTCATAATCTACATAAGCAAACCTACAAATCATTTCTACCTTTCTTTTTAATTCTTCACTTATTACAAGTTCTTTAGTTTCTATTGTCATAACTCATCACTTTTCCTTTCTTAAATAACAAAAAAACTAACATTTCTGTTAGTAATTTATTACTCTCGAATTTATAAAAGTTCGAGTTTCCTATCAATCTGGTGCGGGTGAAGGGACTTGAACCCCCACGGATAAACCGCTAGATCCTAAGTCTAGTGCGTCTGCCAATTCCGCCACACCCGCATAAATGGTGGACCCTATAGGACTCGAACCTATGACCGCACGGTTATGAGCCGCGTGCTCTAACCAACTGAGCTAAGGGTCCATTGCTAATTAACTATAACACATTTTATTAAATAATGCAAGTAGTTATTAACAATATTTTTACTTTTTTACACTTTTTCTTGTAAAAACTCTAATTTTTTATATTCTTTTAGCCTAACTATATCATTTTGTTTCATAAAACATATATCCTTAAACTTACAATATTCGCACCCATAATTATCATTACCTATCATTTTAGGATTTATATCAAACTTTAAGTCAAGAATATCTTTAGAACACTCTCTAATCTTCTCATCAGCAATATCTATTATTTTATCAATATCTGAAAGACTAATTATTTTAGAATAAGAACTAAACCCATTACTACTTTTCTTCAAAGACGCTATTACCCTACTATCAGAATAACTATTATCAAATAGTTCTAAATACTCTTCATCCTCTATAGAATATCCTCCCAATTTAAGATTACTTTTTCTAACTTCCTCATAACTCTTTTTAGGATCCCTACTAATAACTACAGGCAGTATCTTTTGAAGATAAAACCCTACTACAACTAAATTATTAAATTCACAAATATTCTCCATCAAATATAAATAAATAGGAAGCTGCATACCAAGACCATGTATAATATTATTTAAATTAAGTTTCAAGTTACCAGTCTTATAATCAATAATAACCCCAAGAGTCTTATCATTATACTTCCTATATAATATTTTATCAATCTTTCCCGTAAAAGTAACCCTATCACTTATTTTTATCTGGACCTCTTTCTCATAAAAAGCATCACTAAAAGTAGAGTAAGAATTTTGATACTTAATCGTATCTATTATAAACACTAACTCATTCTTTAACTTCTTTATAAAATGTTTCTCTTTAAAAGAAAAATCTCTCTCATTATCCTTAATAAATTCCTCATATACATAATCAAAATCAAAATTATCATCAAATGCCTTAGATAATACATAATGAAACAAGTTCCCAATATAAGTCAAAAAAGTATCCTCATATATACTAAGTTTTAAAATATAATTTATATAATATTTAAAAGAACATTTGTAGTAGGAGTCCATAGAAGTATAAGAAAGCAAAATATTATCTAATTTACCAGATTTAAGCGAAGTAAACTTATTATCATAAGATAAATACCCAATATCTCTATACTTACTATATAAAATAGATAATAAATCATCCTGCTGTCCATACTTTATTAAATCATCAAGTTTATTTGTAAGAAGTATTTTATTATACATATCCGAATATTTATACTCCCTAATTATACTACTTTTTTTCATATTAAGCACATTTATAATATCCGAAGGATAAAGACTACCCTTCCCATCACTTGTCCTATAAGTTATAACAAGATTCTTAATTAAAGATAGCTTATTAATAACAGATTCCTTATCTAATTTATTTAAACTAATTGAAGTACTTTTATGTACTATCTTGCATAAACTATCCGTTATATAATCTTCATCCTTATGAACCAAAGGAATTACCCCTTCATTAAATGACAAACAAAAAACATAATCCATATCATTTGGTATATAACTATCCATTTTTACAACCTGAATCATATCTTCATATTTTAAAGAAGTTAAATAACTATTTTTAAAATCATTAATAAGAAGAGATTTAACATCCTTATAATTAGAAGTAAACGTATAATTATTTAAAATACTAATTATCTTATTCTTAACTTCATTATCATAAACCCTATCTAAATCAAAGTCTTCTAAAAACTTCTTCCCATAATAAGTATCATATATACTAGTAGAACTATCTAAATCCACTTTTAAATTATAAAAAGAAGAAATTCTTTTAATTTCATTTACATAATCATCACAAACATTCATTAACTTAATATTACTTATACTAATTCCTTGATTAATTAATTTAACAATATTCTCACAAATAAATGTAATCTCTTCTTCCATCAAAGAGCCATAATATACATAATCATGAATATAATTTCCCTTATCAAAATTCTTAATAGTAACATCTGCATACTTCTTAAGACCATCAATTAAAACATAATCTTCTTCTTTTAAATAACAATATCCATATATAACAATCTTTTTATTAGTTATTAATTTTATAAATAAATCATCATATATAAGAAGATCATTATCATCAAGATATTTTCTAATCTCCATTAATTTTAATAACTTTTTATTCCCTTTAGACTCTTCAAACACATAATATAAATTCTTTAAATATGTAATAGCAACATCATACTTAATATTATACTTATTCATTAAACTATATATAGTCTTATTATCATAATCAAAATAAAAGTGCTTATAAACCTCATCTAAAGTCATATACTTTATATTACTAATTCCCTTTAAAGAGTTCTCTCTAATTACCTGCCTCTTGATATCAGAAGGAACCACCAAAATCATATCATCAATTTCATACATGCTTGTCCCTACCAGCTTTTTTTAATTCTTCATCTTTTGAAAAACAAAAATCAATATTATCAAAACTACCCCTTATTCTATAACTTAAATCCATTAATCTAATTACCTCAGATAAACTATGAGCTTCAGTACGACTAATAACCTCTAAACTGTTACCATTTCTCTCTAGAAGCTCAGCATAATAAATATCCCCCTTCTTTACTATATGTAAATAAGCATTATAAAGTCTCATTATAACATCAAGAAGAATATTATAACTACACTTCTCCCCCGAAAATAAATATTTATTATTTAACCTAAGAAGAGTCTCTAAAATATTATCTGACCTATCATTATCTATATTTAAAACCCTATTTTTTTGGACAAGATCTACCTCATATTTAAACCCACTTCTTTTTACAAATAATTCAACATTATCATTAAGATAATCTGGATATAATAAATCTAAATACTTATTAGATCTCTCTACTTCTTTAGTATCCTTAAAATCAATACCAGATACTGAACATTCATAAAATCTCTCAAAATCATTAATGTCCTTACATTTAAGCATAGAACTATAAAAAACATTATATACACTACTTCTTATACCATTTGCTGTAAACACTTCCTTAAGCTTATTTGCGGGCTCTATAAATCTATTATAAATATTTAACCCCTCTTCTTTAAACTTATCACTTAAATCCACTCCTGAAGATTTAAAATCCTTTAAATACTTATCCTTAAGTTCACTAACTAAGAAAATATCTCCCCACTTGTTTGAAATAAAATCTAACTTAAATAAATATAAACTATCTTTAATATTATTAAGTTCACTTTCTATAACTTTTACAATATTATTAATATTACTTGGATTCTTAACAAATTTACTAACAACAGCCTCCCTTAATTTTAATATCTTCTCATCTAAAATATCAAAAGATGGTAAACTATTAATTAACTCTTTATTCTTATCATAAAACGTATCAATTAATAAATCTAATAACTTTGTAATTTCACCTTCCATATAAGTATACATACTATCATATAAAATTAAAGCATTCTTAGTCTTATCAGCATCTCTTTCAAATAAAAGTAAACTAGAACTTATCTTATTATTAATATTAATACTCATTAAAGAAATATCCTTCCTATCTAAAGTATTAACATCAGTATTAAACCCTTTAACATACGCTTCAATATCATAAGTATTAAGTTTTTTCATACCATTAATATAATCATAATAAGTCTTATATGCTAACTCTACATCCTTATTCTTTTCTAAATTCTTATATACATCATTTAAATAATCAATTGAAAAAATACCTTCTCCTAGTCCAAGTATCTTTTTTGCCTCATATATTCTCATATACACTAATCCTCCTTATATAAACATTTTAACACACATTCAAAAAGAAGTAAACAATTTACTTCTTATTTTGCACTTTCTTCCTTGCTTCCGTATTTAATATCTCTTTACGAAGTCTAATAGATAAAGGAGTAACCTCTACAAACTCATCTCTATTAATATAATCTAGTGCATATTCCAAAGTTATCTGTCTAGGTCTTTTTAAAACCACTGTATGATCTGACCCACTTGCTCTTGTATTAGTTAATTGTTTCCCCTTAACGGGGTTAACTGCTAAATCATTCTCTCTATTACATTCCCCAATTATCATACCCTCATATACTTCAGTACCAGGGGTAATAAACATAGTACCACGATCCTCTAAATTACCTAAACTATATGCTGTAGCTTTACCATTATCCATTGAAACTAAAACTCCAAACTTTCTTTCTCCAATATTAACATTCTCTACTTCTCTAAATTCACTAAATGTATGATTTAATATACCATAACCCTTAGTCATAGTCATAAAATCAGTACTAAACCCTATTAATCCACGTGAAGGAATACTATAATTTAATCTAACTAAATTATTAATATTAGTCATATTAGACATAACTGCTCCGCGAAGTCCTAAATTCTCTATTACTGCTCCGACGGATTCCTCAGGAACCTCTATTTGTAAATCCTCATATGGCTCACACTTAACACCATCTATCTCTTTAATAATAACTTCTGGTTTAGATATTTGTAACTCAAAACCCTCTCTACGTAAATTCTCTATTAATATTGATAAATGAAGTTCCCCTCTTCCAGATACAATAAATGACTCATTACCAGATTTCTCAACTCTTAAACTAACATCTCTCTCTGTTTCTCTTTTTAATCTCTCTTCTATTTTTGAAGCTGTTATTTTAGTACCTTCTTTACCTGCAAAAGGACTATTATTAGTCATAAATGTCATCTTTAATGTTGGTTCATCTATTCTAAGTATAGGAAGAGCTTCCTCTTTACCAATATCACAAATAGTCTCTCCTACTGATATATCAGATAATCCTGCTATAGCAACTATATCACCAGCTGAAGCTTTCTCTATCTCTACTTTCTTTAGACCAATAAACCCAAATATCTTCTGAATTCTAAACTGTTTAATACTTCCATCTATTCTAACACAAGATACCATCTCATTAACTTTCATTTCTCCAGATTTAATTCTTCCAATACCAATTCTACCTACATAATCATTATAATCAAGTAGTGCTGGTTGGAATTTAAGTGGAGCATTAACATCAGTATCAGGTGCAGGTATTTCATTAATTATTAATTTAAATATATCATCATAATCTTCTTTTTGTGTAGAAATATCATCATCTAAACTACATGTTCCGTTAAGAGCAGACACATAACATACTTTAAAATCAAGTTGTGAATCATCAGCCCCAAGTTCTATAAACAAGTCTATTACTTCATCAAGAACTTCTTTAACCCTACTTGTAGGCTTGTCTACTTTATTAATAACCACGATTGGTTTAACACCAGCTTCTAAAGCTTTTTTAAGTACAAACCTAGTTTGAGGCATTGTCCCCTCATAAGCATCTACTAAAAGCATTACCCCATCAACCATATTCATGATTCTCTCTACTTCTCCCCCAAAATCAGCATGACCAGGAGTATCTAATATATTTATACGATAACCATCATAATTAATAGCAGTATTCTTAGCTAATATTGTAATACCCCTTTCCCTTTCTATATCATTAGAATCCATTGCCCTTTCATCTACATTCTCATTATCCCTAAATGTATGAGATTTTTGTAATAACTTATCTACAAAAGTTGTTTTACCATGGTCTACATGGGCAATAATTGCTACATTTCTAATCTTATTATTATTCACTATAATTCCTCCTTCACTCGCAGATATAAATTATAACACAATTATCCTAAAAAAGCAAACAAATATTTAAAATTATATATCTATATATATCTTAGTATAAACTTCTTCCTCTTCCATATTATTTTTCAAAACTTCAAGTTCTTTTTTAGTAAAAAATAAAGAGTCATCATCAGAGTCCTTATCACTATCTATTTTATCAATTAAATTTAATAACATTTCTTTCATAACTTCCTCCTCATATAATATTATTACTAAAAAAAATATTATTTCTCCTTTTTAACCACAAAAAAATTACGTTTTCACGTAACTTTCATAAATAACCCCTATAAATTTAAACAACTATTTGCTTTTAACAGCCTTAAACATCTTCTTCCATAATCCCGTAGAAGAATAATTTAATATACCTACTTTATATATTCTAAGACCATATTTAATAAGAAGCCAAACAGTAACTACCATAAGTCCAATACTAATTAATACATCATAAATAGATATTTGATTTAAAAATAGAAGTACCGGAGATAATACCGAAGATATAAATGGTATATAAGAGATAACCCTAATAAATACTGATCCTTCAAAAACAGATGCTACCATAGATATATAGTATCCTACTAAAGAGATAAGAATAATCGGTGTCTGAAGTTGTTGATAATCTTCCTGATTAGTAGTCATTGAAGCTAGAATACCAGCTACTAAAGAATATCCAACAAAAGTAATTATCATAAGTATTAGTGTTAAAGGAAGTACTACTCCAAGTTTAGAAGCAATACCACTTTCTCCAATTACTTTAAATATATCCTGAGCTTCCGTAGGTACTGAGCTTATAATATTAGGTCCAGATACTATTATTCTAATAATAACCCCAATAAAACAGTACACAAGAAGTAATAACCCTTGCACAAGTACAAAAGCATTACCAGCAATTACCTTAGAGAAAAAGTGTACTTTCGGAGAGACATTAGATATAATTATCTCCATACTCTTACTAGTCTTCTCCTCATTAACCTCTGCCCCAATCATTCCAATTAAAAACATACTAAGCATAAAGAATGGTAATATTATAATAGGAAATAAAACCCCAGTTATTGCCTCACTATACTTATTAGAATCCTTTTCATCTAATCTAGTATTATCTACTATTACAGAATTATTCAAATCTTCTAGCATTGATGGTGGAACATTATATTTACTTACTATTAAGTTATTTTTAATAGTATTTAGACTACTAGTTACAAATGTACTAACTAAAACATCAGCACCCTTATAACTAATTAACTCTGCTTTTAAATAATCTTCTTCACTATTATCTATAACTAATACTATCTTATCCTCGTCCTCCAGAGCCTCCTTTTTAGCAGTCTCTAAATCTTTATCATACTTACTTATTTTTAATTCAGATATACCTTCAAAATACTTATTACTACTTGCATATACCTCTGTAAAATCCTCATATACATTAGCATTATCTATTACAAGCATCTGCGTAGTCTTTTCAAAGTCTCCCCCAAAGAATTTAACTATATTATCAATATTAGCAAGGGCTACTATTAGTACTAAAAATATTGCATTAGCTATTAAAAACCACTTAGTATGCATCTTCTTTCTAATACTCATCTTAACTAAATACTTTAACTTATTTTTCATAAACCTGCCCCACTTTCTCAATAAATATCTCATTTAAGGTAGCATCATTTACACTAAAGTTAGTAATATTATCATACTTACTTATTTGTTTAAATATCTTATTTACATAACTATTATCTTTAATTTTTATAATATAACTATCCTGCTCATGCTCTAGAGAAATAACCCCAGGTAAAGCCTTTATCTCTTCTACATTAATATCTCCCTTAACAATAATATTCTTCTTCTTATATTCCTCTTTAATATCCTTTAAATACCCCTCCAGAACACTTTTACCACGAACTAGTACCACAAGTTTCTCACAAAATAACTCTACATGTTCCATCCTGTGAGAAGAGAATATAATACTAGTACCACTATCCTTTAACTCTAATATAATCTCTTTAAATAATTCCACATTAATAGGATCCAGTCCTGAGAAGGGTTCATCTAATATAAGTAATTTTGGTTTATGTATAATCGCGGATATAAATTGTATCTTTTGTTGATTACCCTTAGATAACTCTTTTATCTTCTTATTTTTGTATTCTAAGACTCCGAAACGTTTTAACCACTTATCTAATTCTTTTTCTATTTTATCTTCTTTCATTCCCTTTAGAACACCATAAAACTTTATCTGCTCTAAAACAGTCATCTTTGTAAGAAGACTTCTCTCTTCCGTTAAAAAACCAATATTATCAGTTATAGAATAATCTATCTTCTTACCATCCAAATAAATATTACCAGTATAATCATCTAAAAGTCCAAGAATCATTCTAAATGTAGTAGTCTTTCCCGCACCATTAAGTCCAAGAAGTCCAAATATTTCCCCGTCTCCTACAGTAAAACTAAGGTTATCAACCGCAACTAATTCACCATATTTCTTTCTAACATTCTCTACAACTAACATTATATCACCAAAGACATTATATAATAATTTCCATAATATTTCAACAAAAAATGAAACATATTTAAATTTAATTACAAATTAAAGTTTATATTTACTTCTTTTTCTAGTATAATAATAAGTAGGTGAAGAAAATGAAAAAGAATAATAAAATATATATAATAATATTAATACTCCTAATTATAGTAACTACCATCTATATATACTTATATAAAACAAATACCCTAAAAGAAATAGAACTAAGAAACATGGGTTACTCCAAAGAAAGTATCAGCACCTTTCTAAATGATACTGAAAACATTAACAAATACTCCAAATTACTGGAAGAAATAATTAAAAAAGACCTCTATAATAGTAAATACTTAAATGACTATTTAGATATAGATTATAGAGAAAACAAAGATTATATAATAAATATTAACTCTCTATTAGATAAAGGATATACAGGTAAAGAAATTAATCAAATATATAATAATTATAGTGATAATGATATTAAATACATAATAAATACTAACTATGATGAAAATATCTTTAAAATATATAAAATAAATTATTATAAAAAAGATTATCTCGAAAGATACTTAACCTACTTACATAATAATAATGAATTAGATATAGACAAAGCAATAACCTATGTAAATATAAACTTAGATTATGAATTTTATACCCACACTAAAGAAGTAGATAATCCAAACGACCTATTAGTACTCGTAAATAAATATAACTATTTAAATAAAGACTTTGTCCCAGAGAACCTAGAAGAAATTCCTTTAAAGTACTCTGTTAAAAACCAAAAACTAAGAAAAGATGCTAAAGAAGCCTTTATAAAAATGCTTGAAGACGCTAAAAAAGAAGATATAGTACTCTATGCTGGAAGTGGATATAGATCATATGATTACCAAAATAACTTATATAACAACTATGTTCTAAAAGATGGTCCTCTAGCAGAAACATACTCCGCTAAAGCTGGCTTTTCCGAACACCAAACAGCCTTAGCAGTAGATATACTAAATAAAGACTATACCTATATTAAAATAGATAGCATGGAGTACTCATGGCTTATAAGTAACTGCTATAAATATGGTTTTATACTAAGATATCCTGAAAATAAAGAACATATAACTGGATACATAAACGAACCATGGCACTATAGATATATCGGAGTTATAGCAGAAGAAATAATGACTAAAAACTTAACCTATGAAGAATATTTAGCACTAAAAAAAGACTTATAATTAATATAAGTCAATCTAAATCATGTCTTGCCAGTATTTGTGCAGGACTTTTTCTAATTGTATTAAATACTGGAAGAAGACCCACTATTATGTTAAATATAAATACACATAAAATAGCAATTATTACCACAAATGAATCAACATAACAAAATGATTTAAAGTATGGAGTTAAAGATAACTTATATAAAACATAAGCCATCATAGCAATCCCAGGAACACTACCTAACGTAGTTACTGCTACTATCTCCCCAAGAAACATCTTATATATATCACTCTTCTTACATCCAACAGCTCTATAAATTCCAACCTCTTTAATCTTAGATAAGAAAGAAGATCTAACCATTAAGAATATCTCTATTAAAGAAATTGCTAATATAATAATAGACGCTACTAACGTATTCTTATTATATTCTGCCATCTGTTTTTTATAATTATCCCTACTACTAGTATAACTATCAGAAATATTTAAATTCATACCCCTAAAATCATTTAAAACACTATTCTTATCTTTAGCATATATAACAAATCCATCACTACTACCAATTAAATCATATTTAATAGTATTATTATTTACAAGAAGATAATTATAATCATAAGAACTTGTATAATACCCTACTACTGTAAGGGCAGTATCATTAACTTTAGTAGATATAGGTTTATTAAGTTTCATATCATCCTTATTCTTTATATTAACAATAACTTCATAATCATTACTAGGAGCCCTTCCCTCTTTTAAAGTAACATCAGAAGTAAAAAGATTATAATCTAACATACTACTTTCTTCCTTACCACTTAAACTTAAAATATTTATAAAATTACTATTATCTACATATATTGAAGGACTACCCAAATCTGTAATACCCACTATTGTAAAATCAGGCATATTATCTATATTTACTACTCTCCCTATCATATCATTTACATTAATAACCCCACTCATCTTAGCATACTTAGTATCCTCAAACATCTTAGTTAAAGCAAGTTTATCAACTACTATCTCCTGATTATTATTAGGCATACTACCATATAATAAATCATTACTACTAATCATATCTATACTAGATAAACTACCAGATAAAACATCTTTTGCAGAGACTGTCTGATAATAATCTCTATAACTTACTTTAAAGGAGGTAATAGAATTAGAAGGAAGTATATAATTAACATTATCCCTTGTTTCATAAGATAAATAATCATCTACTTTTATATTCTTTTGATTAACTATCAAATAATTCTTATTCATTGTTATAAAAGAGCTTTCATCAATCTTATATATCCTTGCAATAGAACTACACGAATACATAATAAATAACCCAGATAGAAAGAACCCAATTAATAACATTTTCTTCAAAAATGAATACCCGAATACTTTCTTAAACCCTGATATAAGAAGAGTAAAAGGATTTAATATACCCGTATATTTCTTCTTAAAATCATCATTAATAATATCCTTAAAATCAAACTTATACTTATCTATATCCTCTTTAACAACCTTCTTATAATAGTCATCAATAAACTCTATATTACTACTAGAGTCTACCACAGTAACTTTAAAATTATTATTACTTCTAATATATATATTATCCCCTTTAATAACTAAATCAAGATTAATCTTTTCATTATTTTTCTTATAAATATTAATCCCCTTACTAGAAGAATCTAAGTTATAATCTTTTAAATAAAAAGTATTATCAACCTCATAATCAAGTTCTAAATTATTATCATTAGGATAATCCCTAACAATCTTACCATCCTCAAGTTCAATAATTCTAGAAGCATAAAATCTAGCTAAATTCTGTTCATGAGTAACTAATATTACTAATCTATCTTTACTTATAGCCTTAATTATCTTCATAATCTCTAAAGAATTTTTAGAGTCTAAGTTACCCGTGGGTTCATCTGCTAAAATAATATTAGGATTCTTAACTATAGCCCGGGCAATACCAACCCTCTGTCTTTCACCCCCAGAAAGCATAGAGCACGGTCTTTTCTTGTAGCGAAGCATTCCCACCTTCTCTAAAACATAACAAACCCTCTTAT
Organism: uncultured Bacilli bacterium; assembly: GCA_934096315.1. Lineage (GTDB taxonomy): Bacteria > Bacillota_I > Bacilli_A > RF39 > UBA660 > UMGS2068. The sequence goes on along the minus strand of CAKOLT010000020.1, from coordinate 6,636 downwards.
CAATCTCTTTCTTATCTTTTAAACCAATCATAACAAGGGGCATTTTAACATTATCATATACAGATAAATTATCTATTAATTTATAATCTTGAAATATATACCCAATATTTAAATTTCTTATCTTATCTACTCTAGAAGAAAACCTTGAGCTAATCCTCTCTTTATTAACATATATCTTCCCACTAGAGACTTTATCTAGTCCCCCGATTACATTAAGAAGTGTAGTCTTACCACTACCTGACTGACCTAAGAGTGCTACTAACCCTGTACTATCTAAAGAAAGAGTTGTATTATCTATAACATGAATTTCATTCTTCTTATGTCTATTAAAATATTTATTTATATTCTTAATCTCTAACATATTATACCTCCTCCCTTAATGTCTTATTAGCACTATATTTAAATAATCTCCTAGAAAATCTAATACTAATTATATATGATAAAAATACTACCACAAAATACATTAATATATAATCTTTTAACATTAAATATTCAAGACAAGTATGTAAGAAAGAAGAATCAATTACATTCTTATAATTTAATATAATTAACAAAATAAATAATAAATAAGCAAGAGAAGACACAATAAAGAGTTCTATTACAAGTAAATTCCTAAGTACCCTTTTACTACCTCCGAGCATCCTTATCGTAGCAAAATATACATTTCTAGACTTAAGTATTATCCTAATTACAAAATATGAAATAAAGAATAAAACCACTACTAAGAAGATAGTAACTATTGTCTTCATTATCCCAAGTATAACTGCAGAATCATAATTTACTAAAGTATCCTTAATTAACAAAGTATTATACCCCTCATTATTTAAAGTATCAATTACTTCATTAGTCTTATTAACATCCCGAACAAAAACACTAGCCTGATAACTATCTTTATTAAATAAATTATTATAATCATAAGGATTTATAAAAAACGTATTATAATAATTATCTATATTATCTACCCCAAGAAGTTTTTTAGAGTTAGTATTATTATAAACATTAGATATAGTTAAATCTAACTGTTCATTATAATAAATATTACTTGCAAACACACCCATTTTCTTATTTACCGGGTTCAAATCACTATAAAACCCACGTACATCCTCGGGTACAAAAACTCCTCCTACAGGAACATTATCATTATAGAAAATAGATACATCAGAAAAATAATTATCAGCATAAAATACTTTTAAATCACTATAATTTTGATTAACCTCATAAGAGAGTATATTCATTAAATTATCAGATACATAAATAGTATTATCATAATAACTATAAGCTTCATCCCCCTTATAATGAATACCCACTATAGTAAGAGGATTACTATAATCAGTTACCCCAGAGTGTAAATTCTGTAAATATACAGTACTATTTAATATAGTATCTACTTGATAACCTAGATAATAATCATCCTTATAACCACTAATAAGTATCTCATTATCCCCCTCAGGCATTCTCCCCAAATCTACCTTCTTATTAAAATTACTAAGGGAACTAGGTATACCATTTAACCATAAATTATTATTATCAGTAATATTAACAAAAGTATCAAGTAAAACATCATTTTTAACAACATATTCTACATTATTAATATGAGATATTTTATCAAATGCTTCATTAGTAAACGAAGTTCTATCATCTTTCTTAATAATTATTCTCTTATCACTAGTATTCATAAAATAATTATTATAACCACTCTTAGATTCTATATATTCATCTTTCTGAAAATAAGAATATTCCCCTAAAAGTGCAAAAGTAATAAATAGATAAACCCCAAGAACTAATAAGAACTTTGGAATTATATTAAAAGCATTCCTAAACCCTAGTCTTACTTTATTTAAAAAAGTAATATCTTTATATTCATTAAGAACCTGCTTTTCATCCTCATTTTTAGTATCCTTTAAAGTTATATCCTCAAGAACTCTTCCATCATGCATTTTAATCTTTCTAGTAACATACTCTTCTACTTGCTCATAATTATGAGTAACTATAATAACAAGCTTATCCTTAGATATTTCACTTAATAACTTAATTATACTCTTACTACTACGTGAATCCAAGTTCCCCGTAGGCTCATCTGCCAAAATAATTGGACAGTCCTTAGCAAGGCATCTAGCTATTGCAACCCTTTGTTTTTGTCCCCCAGATAACTTAGAAACCTTAGTATTTCTAAATTTATATAAATCAACTTTTCTAATTAACTCCAGTACTCTCTTCTTAACATCCTTCTTTTTTAACCCATTAAGTAAAAGCACTAACTCAATATTTTGATACACTGTATAACTATTAACTAAGTTAAAGTTTTGAAAAATATTAGCAATATATTTTCTTCGGTAATCTTGAAAATCCTTTTCTGTATAGTGGCTAGTTTCTTCTTTCCCAATATACATCTCCCCTTCTTCATATGAATCAAGACCACTAATAACATTAAGTAAAGTAGATTTACCACTACCAGACTCCCCAGTTATTGCAATAAACTCCCCAATATTAAACTCTAAATTAATCTTAGTAAATCCACTAGCAATAATACCCTTATTGTAGTAATACTTTGATACGTTCTTTAATTTAATCATAATTCCTCCTTTAAATAATATAAATTACCCATAATAAATATAACATCATAATTAATATAATATACTATAATTCTCTTTAAGTTTATTAAGTGAATCAAGAGAAGTATATACCTTAATCACATAATTATTAGCAAATAAATAATCTCTTCTCTGCTTCTTACGTATATCATCAGTAAGAATACTAACATCTCCTAAAAAACTAGAATTATTATAACATGTAATACCATAATATAAATAATCATTACCATAATACTTATCATTATAATGATATAAATGATACTTATAATCTTCTGGATATATAACTTCTAACTTAATATTATCTAAAGAATTATCTACTATTAACTCTGTATTATCATCATATAAAAAGTCTAAAACTATATTATTCTCATAATTAAGTTCAACAGCCTCTGTTATAGTATCTCTATCATAAGAACTAGGAACCTTCTCAAACCCTAAATAAGTATATATAACACACCCAGTAAATAAACCAATAACAACTAAAGAAGTAATAAATATATAAAATATAGTCTTAAAGTTTGACTTTAAATTCAAGATAAAATTATATAATACTTTTATAAATAAATAACTTATAGAAAGTAGTCCCAAAAGAACTAAAGAAGTATATAAAAATATAATAGAATACTTTATATGAAATATACTAAGAGATAAAATAATTAACAAAAACAAAAATGATAGTATAAAAAACATAATAATAAATATTGCTATTAACTTAACCAACATTAAAGCAGTCTTACCTAACATCTTTGTAATACCCCCAGCATTATGTTTAGGATCCCTTATTATAATTCTCTCTTTTTTATGGGGCGTCTCATCAACCTCTTTCTCTAAAGTCTTCTCATTAGTATTAGCATCCTCTACCGTAACATAATAATCTAAATACCTAACCTTAAAAATATGTACTAAAGATATAACTACTAATATAAAAAGTCCTAAAAATATAGTACTATCTAGTATACTATAAATACTATACCTAACTCCAAGAGGTATAAAGAATAAAATACTATGTATTATATCAGTTACTATATTAAAAGTTACATAAGCTATTAAAGTAAGTATTAAAGTAAGAATAAATGTTTCAAATAAAAATACTACCTTTTGTTTAAAACTCATACTAAAAAACATATTAGTACTATTAGTAATAAACTTTAAAAAATTATTTAAATAATCATTAAAACTTATCTTATTACTATTAACTTCTCCTACTACCCCATCATCAAGTAACTTATCAAGAGTACAATTAAGTATGGAGCAAAGTTCTAAAATCTTTTCCATATCTGGATAAGATAATCCTTGCTCCCATTTACTAACAGCTTGCCTAGATACACCAAGGCGATCTGCTAACTGTTCCTGAGATAGATTATTTTCTTTTCTTAATTTTGGTAATTTGTCACAAAATCTCATTTCTTTTTCTCCTTCCACCAAAATTATATTATAAATATAGTCAGTTGCACTATATATAATCCGTGTCATTTTGTATATATTAGGTTGCAACTTAGTATAAATATACTAATATAATGGTCCAAGTTCTATATTAATAACATCTCCATCATTAACTACCATCCCCTCAGGTATACTTTGACTCTTAACATAACCATTACCCTCAATATTATAATTAACCCCCATAAGTTTAAGAACATTAATAACTTCTTTATAACTCATATTACTAAGATTAATCATCTTCTTATCATAATTATTAGTAAGTAAATATATCTTATCCTTCTTAGATATAACTTCATCCTTTTTCGGATACGTATCTATTATCTTATCTCCACTTCCAAGTAAAACATAACTAACATCATTATTATTAAAATTATTAACTACACTATTAACTGATTTATTTAAATAATTACCAACCTTAAAACTAATATCAAGGGGTAAAGTAGTTTTAATATTTAAATACTTAGAAACATTAATTAAAACATCCTTAACCGCATCAGAAATATATGTAGAAGTATTCTTAGGTTCTTTCATTGCCATATATATAATTATCTCTGGATCATCATAAGGATATAAACCTGCGAAAGAATATATATTCTCACTAGCTCCACTCTTATAACTACCCGTTGTATAATCATATATCTGTGCTGTACCTGTCTTACCAATTAAATCATACCCCTCCATATAATAAGAATACCCTGTAGCACTCTCTGGATCAGGACTAACCACACTCTTCATTAAATCTTTAATCTTAGATATAGTATCACTACTAGCAATATTACTAACAACTTTTCTCTTACCAGTATATATAACCTCTCCACTAGAAGAATCCACTATCTTATCTACAATATAAGGTTTAACCATATCCCCATTATTACCAATACTAGTTAATGCTTGTATCATCTGGATAGGAGTTATCATAATACCTTGTCCATAACCTGCTGTAGCAGCCTCAATATCATACTTAAAATTAATATCCCCAGATAACTCTCTAGCTAAAGTAAACCCAGTCTTCTTACCAAACCCATATTTCTCATAACAATCCTTTAAATCCTTCTTAGTAATATAATTCTGTAAAATATTAGCAACTGCTATATTAGAAGAAAGAGCAAACCCTTTATCATAAGTTATTGTACCCCATCCCACTTTATTCCAGTCACTAATAGTAACCACATCACTAGGATCATTTTTAGAAGCATAACTCATTGTCCCAGATAAATAAGTCTCATCCCCCTTATAAGTACCCTTATCAATTGCACACATATAACTAAATATCTTCATAGTAGAACCAGGTTCATAAGCATAATTAACAACAGGATCCAAATAAGAAGTCATATTCTTTAAATTAGGATCAAAACTAGGAGTCGAAGAATAACCCAAAATAGCCCCACTCTTAGCATCAGCTACTACCATAAAAGACCATTCACTATCTGCCTTCTGATTAGCACTCTTTACAGCATTTTGAATAAATAACTCTATATTATTATCTATAGTTAAATAAACATTATCCCCATTTTTAGCATCTATCTTATACTCTCTACCATTAGCTATCTTATAACCATATCTATCTTTCTCATAAGTAATATAACCATCCTTACCCGTTAAAACATCATTATAATACTCTTCAATACCAAGTTCCCCCACTAAAACTTTCTCATTCTCCTTAGAAGATACTGTATAACCTAAAATATAAGAAGCAAAATCCCCATTAGCATAATACCTCTTAGAACTTTTGATAAAATCTATCCCAGGAAGTTCCAAACTCTCTATCTTCTCTTTCTCTAACTGACTTAAATTCCTTCCTCCTGGACCAAGTTCTACCTGATAAGCATCCTTACTAAGTAAATTAACAAGTGTCTCTTTAGACATATTAAGTAAAGGAGCAAGCTTTTCTGCAGTCATTTCTTTATCTACAACATGCATAGACTTCTCTTTATTCTCACTCCTAGTAGGAGACAAATAAGCAATTACTGTATAACTAGAAACCGTCTGGGCAAGAATATTACCATTTTTATCATAAATACTTCCCCTATCGGGATAAATAACTTCCTCAATAGTATTTCTCTTTTGAATAAAAGAAGATAAAGTAGAATCTCCTACCCTCTGATCTACTAAACATAAATAAGCAAGCCTACCAATTAACCCAAGAAAAAACAAAAAGACAAATAATATAACCAATTTATTAAATCTAATTTTATTATTATTTATCTTTTCCATTATAATCACCTATTCAATCGTTTTAATATTATCATTATTATAAGCAAGACCCATTTCATTACTTATATTTTGAATATTATCTAGAGACGCAATTTCATTAATTTTCATAACCAAACTTTGGTTTTCATCTCTCTTTGTCTGTACCTTCTTCTCTAAGTTCTGGACTTCCAAATTCATTTTAGAAAGAGTAATCTGACCGAAGAGAATACCCATAATTAAAAGTATAGACAAGCTCATAAATGTTTTATTTAATTTTCTTTCAAATTCCCTTTTCTTCTTTTTTTTTGGCATAAAATCATCCCTTTATTCTCTCGGTAGTGTGAAAAGTTTATCCACTACCTCTTGCTTTTTCTTTATTTTTTAAGTGATTTTCTATGTTTTTATCAAT
>CAKOLT010000019.1 GCA_934096315.1 uncultured Bacilli bacterium | reverse complement strand
TGCTAAAAAAATCGTTTAAAGCCTTTAATTATCTGGCATTTAAACGATTTAAAAATAAATTTATATTTTTATCCTGTTAATAATAAAGTTATACTTTTAAATTTCTAAAAAATGTATTATAATATTAAAGAGGGATGCTTATGGGAAGAAGAAAGAGAAAAAACAATATTAGTGGAAGATATATAGTACTCATAATAATAATTATTCTAGTAGTATTATTCGGAGTTTTATCCTATGTTATTAATCATAAGAAAAACTTAAATAAGTTCGAATCATTATTCAAAGATGGTACTGTATACATAGAAAAAATTGTAACAAAACCATTCAAAGGATTAACAAATAAAATAACAAAATACAAAAAACTAAATAACGTTTTAGAAGAAAATGATATATTAGAAAATAATATCAATAGAATAGATACACTAAATGCTGAAAATGAAGAATTAAGAAGACAGTTAGAAGCATTAAAAAAAGAATTATCAATAACTAACATATTAAGCGATTATGACTACATGAATGCCACAGTTACAAGTAGGAACGTATTATATTGGTATAACACTATTACAATAGATAAAGGAAGTACAAACGGTATAGAAGAAGGTATGGCAGTAGTTAATGCTAGTGGTCTTATTGGAAGAACTACCAATGTTACAGCATTTACTAGTGATGTTAAACTTATTACCACTAATGATACCAATAATAAAATATCTGTTACTGTATTTAGTAATGGTAATAAATTAAATGGTGTCATTAATGGCTATGATTACGATGATAAAACATTAACAGTAGAGGGAATTAGTAATACAGAAAGTGTAACAGTAGATGACTTAGTATACACTTCTGGTCTAGGAGGAGTCTTTCCTTCCGGAATATTAATTGGAAAAGTTAAAAATATAAAAACAGATTCATATGATTTAGCTAAAATAATTGAAGTTACAATAAGTGCAGATTTTAACGATCTAAACTTTGTAGCAGTTCTTAAAAGAAAGGGTAATGACTAGTGGTTGTTTGTCTTATCTCAGTTATAATCTCTTTTTTACTAGAATCATTTGCTTCCTCCTATATTGCATATACTTTTCCCAATATGTCACTATTTTGTACAATATATTCCCTTGTATCACTTGTAATCATTTATCCATATTTCTCCAAAAAGGGTAAATATTTAGTAATTTATTTTTGCACAAGTATACTCTTTGATCTAGTTTTTTCTAATATAGCTTTAATTAACATATTTATATTTATTATTTTATATTTTATAATTAAATACTTAGATTATATACTACCCCATAATATGGGTAACAGTATTATAAAAAGTCAAATAATAGTATTTACTTATAATATCCTGTCATTTATTATTTTAAATGTTACTATGTATGATAAATATAGTATAATGGTTTTAGTTAGAGTACTATATTCTAATATAATAATGACTATAGTCTATAGTATAATCACATATTTATTTGTAAATACACTCTTTAATAAGTTTTCATTAAAGAAAGTTAAGTAGAAAGAAGGTGCATAAGATGATAAAATATAATTTAATACATAAGGATAAAAATGCTAGGTATGGTATATTAGATACTAATTACGGTAGTTACGAAACCCCAATGTTTATGCCTGTAGGAACTCAGGCTACAGTAAAAACACTTGATTATAAAGACTTAAAAGGAATATCCTCTGCAGTTATTCTATCAAATACATACCATTTATGGCTTAGACCAGGAGCAGATATTATAAATAAAGCTGGGGGATTACATAAATTCATGAATTATGATGGACCAATACTAACAGATAGTGGGGGATTCCAAGTCTTTTCTTTAGCTAAAAAGAAAGACATTTCCGAAGAGGGCGTTAAATTTAAAAGCCACATAGATGGATCCAGTCTATTCTTAACTCCAGAAGAATCAATTCATATCCAAAATTTACTAGATAGTGATATTGCCATGAGTTTTGATGAATGCCCCCCATACCCCGTTAGTTATGAGTATATGAAAAATAGTGTCGAAAGAACACTTAGATGGGCTAAAAGAGGTAAAGATGTTTTTAACAATAGTAGGCAGTCCCTATTTGGTATAGTCCAAGGGGGAGAATTCGAAGATCTAAGAAAATATAGTGCATTAGAAACAGTTAAAATGAATTTTGATGGTTACTCTATTGGAGGAACCTCTGTTGGAGAAAATAAAGAAACCATGTATAAAATGATAGACTATGCTATTAAGTATTTACCAGAAGATAAACCAAGATACCTAATGGGAGTAGGAGACCCAATAGACTTATTTGAGGGCGTAGAAAGAGGAGTAGATATGTTTGACTGCGTCCATCCTACAAGACTTGCGAGACATGGACATGCCTTTACCTTAGATGGTAAAATAAATATGAAAAATGCTAAATATAAAGAAGATTTTACCTGTGTAGATGCTTCATGTGATTGTGAATGCTGTAAGAATTACACTAAAGCATATATTAGACATTTACTAGTAGCAAATGAAACCCTTGGACAAAGATTACTTTCAATACACAATTTAAGATTCCTAATTAGAATAATGGAAAATATTAGAACCAGTATTAAAGAAGATAGATTCGAGGAATATAAGAGGGAATTTATTAATAGATATGTAAATAAAAAGTAATTTTTAAGCATATTTATTATATATATCCAAAAAAAGCAAAAAATTACTTGTATTATTTACCATTTTATGATAAAATTATTTGATGTGAGGCAATCCGCTTGTTATATAATTATGATTGCTAGTTAGTAAAGGAGAGTGAATAGACGTGAATTTAATCGATAAGATTACTCAAAAACAACTTAATCCAAATATTCCAGAATTTCGTGTTGGAGATACTGTAGTAGTAGGATGGAGAGTTAAAGAGGGTAAAAGAGAAAGAACCCAAGATTTTGAGGGTGTAGTTATTGCTCGTAAAGGTGAAGGAGTATCAGAAACTTTTACAGTTAGAAGAATTGCTTCTGGTGTTGGAGTTGAAAGAATATTCCCTGTACATAGCCCTAAAATGGATTATTTAAAAGTGGTTAAAAAAGGTAAAGTTAGAAGAGCAAAACTATATTTCTTAAGAAGAATTAATAACACTTATAAGATTAAAGAAAGAAGATAATAAACAACCTTTTGTTTATTATCTTTTTACAAAGAGGTGAAAAATGAAGAAATTTATCAAAGAACTTATTCCATATATAATTATACTAGTAGTAGTTGTTTTATTCAGAAGCTTTATAGCAACTCCCGTTATTGTTAAAGGTTCTTCCATGGTTCCTAACTTAAAAGATGGAGAAATGTTAATTCTAAGTAAAATTAATTATAAATTTCAAGATATTAAAAGATTCGATGTAGTAGTATTAGATGAATCTAAAATAGATTCACAGGACGATAAACTAATTATCAAAAGAATAATCGGTTTGCCCGGAGAAAACATCTCCTATAAAGATGATGTACTTTATGTAAATAACAAAAAAGTAGAAGAAGACTATGATAGAGATGTTACTATAGATTTCGATTTAGATGATATATGTGGGTGTAATAAAATTCCAGATAATAAATACTTAGTACTCGGAGATAACCGTGGTATATCTAAAGACAGTAGAGTTATTGGACTCGTTGATAAAGATTATATTAAAGGAAAAGCTATATTTAGATTATATCCTTTTAATAAGTTAGGAACTGTAAAATAGATATTAATTATCTATTTTTTAGTTATATTACATTACTAGGCTATTCTTTATTTCATAATATAATAATGAAATGGAGGTAAACTATGAATAATGAAAACTCTAATAGAATAAAAGATATTATAAAAAATAATCAAAATTGTTGTAATAGAACATGTATAGTTGTAGGACCCACTGGCCCAACTGGACCCACTGGACCTGCTACTATAACAGTAGGAGCTACCACTACAGGAGATCCGGGTACTAATGCCATAGTTACAAACGTAGGAAGTAATCAAAACGCTGTATTAAACTTTACCATTCCAAGAGGAGCTACTGGATTAACTGGCCCAACTGGACCCACCGGACCCACTGGACCCCAAGGAAACATTGGACCCGCAGGCCCATCTGGAGCAGTCGGAGCAACCGGACCAACAGGCCCAGCAGGACCTCAAGGAATAGCCGGTCCTGCAGGACCATCCGGAGAAGTCGGCCCAACTGGACCAACCGGACCCACTGGCCCATCAGCAACTGTTGTAACAAATACATACGGACGTAAATATGATACAACAGAGAATACCATAACTCTAGAGACCAATATCTCCCAGGATGTCCCTCTTGGAAGTAATGGACCATCAAACGGTATAACACTAAATAACCAAAACAAATTAACTATTCCTGCAGATGGTATGTATAAAGTAGATTATTATTTCTCTGGTAGTTCTAGTGCTAATGCAGAAGTTACCTTAAACGTAAAACAAAATAATACCCCAATTGGTAGTACAACAGTTAGCAAAAACATCACTGCAAATGTAGATGCTGACTTTGTAGGTAGCACTATAAATAATTTTAAAGCTAATGACCAAATAGGACTCGCCTTAGAGTCTACTAGTGCAGTTACTATAACTCCCTCATCAGGTACAAGTGCATATCTAAACATAGTTAGAATATCATAATAAATTAAATAAAAACATCCATATAAGGGTGTTTTTCTTTATTTTTTATGATATAATAACGTAGAGGTGTAAAAAAATATGAAGACTAATTATAATGAATGCTTAACTAATTTAGCATGTAGTATTAGAAAGTATTTTGAGTTAGATTATAAACACAATACTTTAGAATACGTTGACAAAATTCTTGAAGACACTAAACCCAAAAATGTTGTAACCATTTTATTTGATGGACTCGGAGCAAATATCTTAGACAATATTCTGGGTAAAGATTCTTTCCTTACAAAGAATAAACTAAAAAATATAAGTTCTGTATTTCCCGCTACAACAGTAGCAGCCACTACTTCTATTAGAACAGGACTAAACCCTGTAGAAAGTGGTATGCTAGGATGGAATATGTATTATAAAGATATTAACAAAATTATCACAGTATTTAAAAACACTGAAAAATCAGACGACACAAAAACTGTATTACCAGAAGCCAAAGAATATAAAAATAAGCACATGAAGACTAAAACAATAAATGAAGAAATAAACGAAATAGGCAAATATAAATCATACTGTCTTTTTCCTTTCGGAGATGATGCTTACACTGATTTAGATGATATGATTGATAGAATAGTTACACTATGTAACACTGATGAAAAAAAATATATATATGCTTATGATGACGAACCAGATCATTTAATGCATGATTTAGGACCATATTCAAAAGAAGTCAAAGACCTAGTAAGATACAGAAATATTATGGTCCAAAAATTAAGTGAAAAACTTAAAGATACCATTATCTTTGTAGTAGCAGATCATGGACATTTACTAGTAGACAATATATTTTTACAAGATTATCCAGATATTATAGAATGCATGGAGAGAAACACTTCTCTAGAACCTAGAGCTACCTGCTTTTTTATAAAAGAAGACAAAAAGAAAATATTCCCAGAGTTATTTAATAAATACTTCGGAGAATGGTTTACTTTATACACTAAAGAAGAAGTTATTAACAATAAATTATTTGGACCAGGAGAAGAAAACACTATCTTTAGAGATGCTATCGGAGACTTCATATCAGTAAGTAAAAGTAATAAAGCCCTTATCGGAGTCGGAGATTCTATTTTAATATCTCAGCATTCTGGTTTCTTAGATGATGAAGTTCTTGTGCCTCTTGTTGTTATTTCTGTATAGTTATAAAGTAGTTATGAATAATAATATAGACAATATAAAAAAAGCATTAGTAAAGAATTTACCTCTAGTAAGATCAAGAAATCACATTAAAATTATGAATGACGAGGCAATAGAGTGTGATGTTGTATTTACATTTAACGAACATAACACTATAGTTAATTTTCTAAAAGGTAACTATTTTTGTAAAAAAGCAGCAAAAGATTTTGTAGTATTCACAGGCTTTCCTAGAAAAGAAGAAATCGGAGAGATAATAAATTATTTTCTCCAAGATAACAGAAGTCTAAAAGAGTTTTATTATAACGATCATGCCATCAGATTTTGCTTTAGTGTAAATAACTGGAGTAAAGGGGGAACAAACTGTGGTAATATATATTTAGAACTTGATTTATGGAAAGTTAATAATAGAGAAGAACTCATTAATACTTATACAGAGTATTTAACTAAAAGATTTAATATAGAAAACAGTAGAAAGGCTTATAAAGTTAGAAGATATGAATAAAAAAAAGATTATAATTTATATTTCAATTTGTATTATTATTTTAATTACCATTTTCTTTGTACTATATAAATATAAGCATCAAAAAGATACTTTAACAAATATTACTGTAGTACCAACATTTATGGATAAAATAAATAAAGATAGCATATGGTGTGGTAGTTTCCAACTAGTTTGGAATGACATGAAAAAAGAACTAGTCCACGGGGATGTTGTATTTACTCCTCAAATGGATATGGTAGTTAATTTAAATAAGGAAAGCTTTAAAGAAGAAGATATTCCGAGCGATTATTATTATAAAATCTACGGTCATAAAAGTCTAGAGTTAAAAAAAGAAATAGAATAAGGAGGAAGTAATGAAAGAGATAATATTTGCCACTAATAATCAAAGTAAAGGAAAAAGATTTACTAAAAACTTACTTAAATATAACATTAAAGTTAACACTTTAAGAGATCTTGGTATAAAACTAGATGTAGAAGAAACCGGATCCAGTGCAATTTCTAATGCTCTACTAAAAGCAAGAAACTGTTATAAATTAACAGGTAAAAATGTAATAGGAATGGATGATACATTATATTTAGAAGGAGTCTCTGATGATTTACAACCAGGTCTATTTGTAAGAAGAGTAAATGGCAAAGTATTGACAGATGAAGAGATGATTAAACATTATATTGGTTTAGTTAAAAAATATGGAAGCAATGGAAAACTAAACTGCAAATGGGTATATGGAGTGGCAATTATTAATGAAAATGGAGAAGAGAGCACATATACTTATGAAAAAGATAATTTTTATATGGTTGATGTTATGTCAGATATAATCAATGAGGGTTATCCCTTAAATTCTATATCCAAATATAAAGGTATTAATAAATATTTTTCAGAGGTAACGGAAAAAGATTTAGAGTTAATCAAAGATAACGAAGACGGTGTCATTGAGTTTATCAAAAACCACATATAATATATTTAATACATAATGTTATTTGTACTTTCCATTCTATTTTCTACCACATATATTATTTTGAGGAGGGTTATTATGTCTTCAAAAGAATTATGTGATTTAAAAAAAGATTTACAACTTAAAAATAAATTATTAAGACTTGGTATTGGGTGTCAAATAATGGGCCCAACCGGTCCATTTGGACCCACAGGTCCGACAGGTCCCACTGGTTTAGCTGGTCCGACCGGACCAATGGGTTTAGAAGGTCCAACCGGACCCACTGGACCTATGGGACCAGTTACCCCAACAACAAGTGAAGGATTATTTTTTGCAGGCTTTAATGACGCAAGTAGTAGTGTAACAATGGATATTACAGATCCTTGGTTTATACCTAATCCATCAGAATACTTTAGCGTATCAGGAACTACAGATGTAGTGGTTTTTCCTGGAATATATGAAATAACTTTTTCTGGTTTAATCGAGGGAGCTGATGATAACCATGGAGCTGTCCTTTATCTAAAGGATGAGAATGGATCTGCCATTAAAGATTTCACTTTTAATTTAACACAAGGAAATGGAAAGCAAGCACATTTCTCCCAAACTATTATATTTAGGTTTGAAGAAACCACTACACTACAGAGTGTTGCAACCATTCTAGGGGACGAAGGAACATCCCAAGTAAAGGTATCTGATGTAAATTTGTTACTAAAAAGACTACATAGTTGATTATTTATTCATAATTTAAGCGATATTTTTTAAAAAATATTGCTTTTAAGCTATTTATCAAGTATAATTATTATGTACATTAGTTTATTCTATTATGAAGGAGGAAATGTTATGGATAGAGGTAAATTTATTGATATTAGTAGAGTAGGAAGTAAGGGACAGATTGTTATCCCTAAAGCAGTTAGAAATATGTTTAATATTAAAACTGGTGATTCAATCGTTGTTTTCTGTGATAACGATAAGGGTATTTCCCTTGTCAAGTCCGATGAGATCCACAATTTAACTATTAATAATTTAAAGAATAGTAAAGAAGTATAGTTTGATTATAGAAAAGTGAGATGATTTTGTGAGGGAAATTAAAATTAATTCTATCTATAAGCATTTTAAAGGGGATTTATATTTAGTTTTGGATGTAGCACTTAATAGTGAAACTTTAGAAGAATACGTAGTTTATAGAGCACTTTATGGTGAGAATAAGTTATATATAAGACCATTAAAAATGTTTTTATCAGAAGTTGATCATGAAAAGTATCCAGATATAAAACAAAAATACAGATTCGAGTTACAAAATATTAAAAGCGTTAAAGAATTATAAGGATGGCTTTGTTATCCACTTATAAAATATTACTATAATTAAATTAAGTTTACAGGTAAATTAAAAATCTGTAAACTTTTTATTTAATATTTACTTATTTACGGAATTATGTTATCTTTAAACTGAGGTGTAAATAATGAATAAGAAAAAAATAGTTTTAACAATTTCAGTTATTTTATTTCTTCTCATACTAGTGGGAGTATTTTATTACTTAAAATTTGATAACAAAAAAGAAGATAATAAAGACGAAAACAAAAGTCAAGTAGTTGAAAATCAAAATAAATTTGATGGTATTAAAGTAGCAGATGCAAAATATAAAGTTACTTACGAAAAGAAAGATAAAGTAATTTATTTCTATAAAGATGGAGTAGAGGCAAATAAATATAGTTGTGATGGAAACGGATGCAACGTTCTTGATAGCGATACATACGCTAATAAAATAGTTATTTATGATGATATTTTAACAAACTCTTCTTCAGACAGTGGTAAAAAAATAGTATTTTTTGATATTGATAAAGGAGTACTAAATACTTATATGAATTATTTAGTTAGCATACGTAAGATGGGCGATAGTTATATTTATTTAGGAAGTTCTGAGGATAAATCAAAAGATCTAATTGTAAATTATTCAGGTGAAATAATTAAGAGTGCTAAAAATAAAAATTTTGTTTTAACTTGCTATGAAGGCTGTTACATAGAGGATGGTTATTATGATATTGATAGTGATTACATTGTAACCGTTAATAATAATAAGTATGGAATAGAAAAATTAACTAGTGATGAAGTAATACTAGATAATATTTATGAAGATATAGCATTCAATGATTCAAATAAATTTGTTAAAAGTAGTGCTGAAACAGGAACTAAAATGGATAATGATGGAAAAACTTATTATGAGAAGTTAAAATATGTTAAGTTAAAATTAAACAATAAATGGTATTTATATGATTTAGCGAATAAAAAGAATGTAATAGATACACCATATGATGAGATAATTTTAATAAGTGATAAAGTTGTAATGATATATAATAACAATGAAATATATTTTGTAGACTATAATGGCAAAAAAATAGATGATAATGTTATTAAAACTACTAAATTAAATCCTGCCTTTGTTAAACCTACATTTAATGAAGAATTCAGTATTGAAGTAAAAAATAACATTTTAGAATTCAGCATATGTGACGGAGATATTACAGATAAATATGAGTGTTTAAGCAATAATAACTTAATTAAAACTTATAGATATGATATAAATAATAAAAAATTAGAATCAATTAGTAAATAAGAAAGTATTTAATATATTTTCTTTTTTCTATTTATATAATAGGAACCCAGCCTTTAGAAAGGTTAGTGTTAGAAAAAGATATTGATACAAAAATTAACAAAAATGCACAACAAGTATTTACAATATTTTATTCTCATGATATCATTTATATGTAAGGTGCCTTGGTTAAAATATAAATTAAACAAGAGAAACATTAATTTATTGAGGTGATATCAAGTATGGAATTTAATAGTTTAATACCAGAATTATCAGTATCAAATATTGATAAAAGTAAACAATTCTATTTAGAATTAGGTTTTAAAATCAAATATGAAAGACCAGAAAATAAGTTTGTCTTTCTAGAATTAGAAAAGAATCAAATAATGTTAGAAGAACAAAACAATAATTGGAATGCGGGAAATATGG
This sequence comes from uncultured Bacilli bacterium, assembly GCA_934096315.1. Taxonomy (GTDB): domain Bacteria; phylum Bacillota_I; class Bacilli_A; order RF39; family UBA660; genus UMGS2068. The sequence continues at coordinate 12,018 of CAKOLT010000019.1, read as the reverse complement.
AATACCCATTTGGTAGAGGTATAAATATAAGCATGTCTGTATCTGATGTAGAAAAAATGTATAATGATTTAAAAAATAAAAACTTCGAGTTTTTTCTAGATTTAGAAGTCCACAATTATAAAGTTGATGAAATGGAATATAGTGACAAAGAATTCTTGATTCAGGACCCCGATGGATATTTATTGAGATTTAATGATTAAAATAATGACTTATAAAAAACATTAATAAAACTAATAGAAATAGAGGTTACAAAGAACGAAATTGAAAACAAATATACTAATAATATTTTTGAAAATATAAAACACACAAATGAATATGGTAATGAATTTTGGTATGCACGTGAATTACAAAAAGTACTAGAATACAAAGATTGGAGAAATTTTAAAAAGGTAATAGATAAAGCAAAAGAATCTTGCGAAAATTCTGGATTTAATATGAATTAACAACTTGTTGACTTCAACAAGTTGTCAAAAAGAAACAATAATGCTATTGTCAATATAAAAGATTATAAACTATCAAGATACAAAAAAAGGTAACTATAATCTTCAGAAAGTTGCCGTCTCTGCAGGTGTTAAAAATATGGCAGAGTAGAATAATGCAGGATATATGAAAATTAGATAAGAATGATTTAAAGAAAATTTTATATAACAAGATTAATATTTTAAGGATAGAGTATATGATTATAAAAATAAAATAGATATTGCTAATGATTATGAAAATTTATATTAAAATAATAAATAAGGAGGAGTAATAACAATGCAAAAGAATGATTTTAAAGTGATACTTAATCATATTAAAGACGAAATTAAAACTACACAATATAAAGTTGCAGTACAAAGCAATATAAGTTTGATTTCAATGTATTTTAGACTTGGGAAAATTTTAAATGATAATTATAAATACGGAAATAAATTTATTGATGAAGTTTCAAAAGATTTAAAAATAGAATTTCCAAATTCAACAGGATTTTCTGTAAGAAATTTAAAATATATGAAAAAATTTTATTTAGAGTATAAAGATGATGAACTTATGCAACAGCTTGTTGCACAAGTTCCATGGAGACACAATATTGTACTTATGAAAAAAATGAAAGAGGAAGAAAAGAGGAATAATGATAGTGGTAAAAGTTTACCATCTATGAGTATTAACTGGTAAGTAGAAAATTATGAAAAACTAAAAGAAAGGAGAATATTAATGGATGATAATAAATTAATTATATATAAAAATAGTGAAGGAAATATTATAGTAGACGCTATTTATAAAGACGAAACTTTATGGTTATCTCAAAAAGGAATGTCAAAAGTTTTTAATGTAGGTATACCAGCAATATCTAAACATTTAAAAAATATATTTGAAGAAAAAGAATTAGATAGAAATTCAGTTGTTTCCAAAATGGAAATAACTGCGGATGATGGAAAAAATTATAATACTGAAGTTTACAGTTTGGACGCTATAATTGCCGTGGGTTATAGAATAAATTCTAAAAAAGCAACAGAATTTAGAATATGGGCTACAAAAATTTTAAAAGAGTATATGACAAAAGGCTTTGCTTTAAATGACGAACGTTTTATAAAAGGAAATAAATATGATACAAAGTATTTTGATGAATTATTAGAACGTATCAAGACAATTAGAGTTAGTGAAAGAATGGCATATCAAAAGATTACAGATTTATTTATTGCAACCGCAGCAGATTACAACCCAAAGACAGAAGAAGCTTATACTTTCTTTAAAATAGTCCAAAATAAACTTCATTATGCAATTAGTGGACATACAGCGGCTGAATTAATATATAATAGAGCAAGTTCAAAGAAAGAACATATGGGACTAACGACCTGGAAAAATTCTCCTGATGGTTTAATATATAAGTATGATGTAGTTATTGCTAAAAATTATTTAAATGAAGAAGAAATGAATAATTTAAAAGATTTAACAAATATGTTTTTAGTATTTGCAGAGGATGAAGCAAAACAAAGACATGTAATGACAATGAAAGATTGGATAAATGCAACTGATGATTTATTAAAATTCAGAAGAAAAAAAGTATTAAATAATAGTGGCAGTATATCTCATAAAGAGACTGTAGAAAAAGCAGAAAAAGAATATGAAAAATTTAGAGTTATACAAGACCAAAAATACATATCTTCAATGGATGAATTTTATAATAAATATTTAAATGAAAGTAAAGATATAAAATAATAAAACTATATAATAATTTCTGAAAGAAATATAAGGTTAGTGAGATCATTCTATGAAGAATATGCTAATGATGAAAAAATGGCAACAAGTTGTTGCCTAATTACATTGAGAGCACAATTTTTACTAATTGAAATTATAAATAAAAAATCTAATAGAAAGGAGAATAACAAATGGACAATAAAAACTTACAAATAACTAATCATGATTTTTAAATATATAGGGATTTAAACAATGATGTTAGGGGTAGCGTAATGTTAATAAATAATGATATATGGCTTACGCAAAATTTAATTGCAGAATTGTTTGGTGTAGGAAGAAGCACAATAACAGAACATATTAATAATATATTAAATAGTGGTGAACTTGATGAAAATAACACCGTCGGAAAAACCGACGTTAATAATTCTAAAAAAACTGTAAAGATATATAACCTTGATATGATTCTTACAGTTGGATACAGAGTAAATTCAAAAAAAGCAACAAACTTTAGAATTTGGGCTACTAAAATATTAAAAGAATATATGATAAAGGATGTAGTTATGGATGATGAAAGATGGGGTAGAAAAATTGAATGCATTTTTGCAATTTAATAGTAAAGAAATATTACATAGTGCAGGGAAAATATCAGCTAGTGTTGCAAAAGAATTAGCTTATAAAGAGTATGATAAATTTAAAGTTAAACAAGATAAATTATATAAATCAGACTTTGATAAGTTTTTAAATAAAACAAGAATGATAGAGAATGGAAGTGATAAATAATGGATATGTACCAAAAAAGAAAAATGCGACAAGACAAAGCAAAAAACGAAAAAAAAGAAGAAAATAGTAAATCTAATATAAATTGGTATCCCGGCCACATGGCTAAAACCAAAAGAGAAGTAAAGGAAAAAATAGACTTAATAGATATAGTATTTGAAGTAATCGACGGGAGGATACCATATTCTTCCAAAAACAAAGACATTGAAGAAATTACCAAAAATAAAAAAAGAATACTTATTATAACAAAAATAGATCTTTGTGATATGGATATTACATCAAAATGGAAACAATACTACGAAAAAAAAGGCTATACCGTTGTCCTAACTGATTTACTAAACAATATAAATGTTAAAGAAATATTTAAATTAACAGACGATTTAATGGTAGACATAAACAAAAAAAGAAAGGACAAAGGTCTCAAAGAAAGAAGAGTCAGAGCTCTAATACTCGGAGTCCCTAACGTAGGAAAAAGCACTCTAATCAATAGACTAGTAGGAAAAAAAGCCACAAAAGTCGGCAATAAACCTGGTATAACTAAAAACTTAGAATGGATTAGAATAAATGACAAATTAGAACTACTTGATACCCCTGGTATATTATGGCCAAGATTAGACAATGATACTGTAGCACTTAATCTTGCCAGTATGACCGCAATAAAAGAAGAAGTCCTAAACCTTGAAAATGTAGCAATATACATACTTAACACTATGCTAAATTATTATCCAAGTAATATCACAGAAAGATATGGCATTAATAAAGAAGATGATATAATTCTTACATTAGATAAAATTGGCAAAAAATATGGGATAGTTAGAAATAATGAGGTTGATTATGACAGAGTTTATGGTATAATATTAAGAGACTTACGGGAAGGATACCTTGGTAAGGTAACTTTTGATAGATTTAAGGAGGATACTTATGATAATTGATGTAACACCAGTAAATAATAACTTAAAAAAACAAATAGACATAAACGAAGAAAATATAACATTTGATTTAACTGGAAGCAGTATAATTAGATTAGAAAATGTAAGTTTTAAAGGATTAATTAAGAAGTTAATAGACGATTCTTTAGAATTATCAGGAACATTAAATGGAAGAATGATACTACCAGATGATATAACTTTAGAGGAAGTTAAACACGATTTTGATATAAAAATTGAAGAAAATTTAGAAAATATGCAAAATACACTTGATATTTTACCAATTTTGTGGGAGAATATATTAGTAGAAATTCCTTCAAAGGTTAGAAGTAGTGAAACATCTTCTAAAAGAATTGAAGGGGATGGATGGAGAGTTATTACGGAAGATGAGCTAGCAAGTAGTCAAAGTAGTAATCATCCGTTTCAAGATTTAGATAAATTATTAGGGAAGGAGAGATAGTTATGGCAGTTCCATTTAGAAAAGTTAGTAAAACTAGAAGAGATATGAGAAGAACTCATTATAAAATTAGTGCTAATGGATTAGTAAAATGTTCTAATTGTGGTGAAATGATTAGACCACATAGAGTATGTGATAAATGTGGATTTTATAAGGGAGAAAATAAACTTGAAAAGAAGTCTGCTTAGACAATAGGTCTAAGTTTCTTTTTTTAAGAAAATAAATAACGTTTTTAATATAAATATCACAATTTCCTTGCCTATTTTAAAGAAAGTGTGATATAATTGTAATAGATTTATTTAAAGGAGGGAATATTATGGCTAAAAAGAATGAAAATAGAGTATTAGTTACATTAGTATGTGAAGAATGTAAAAATATGAATTATACAGTTAGTAAAAACAAAAAAAATACTACTGAACGTTTGGAATTAAATAAATATTGTCCAAAATGTCGTAAAAATACGAATCATAAAGAAAAAAAATAGGGAGGTTAAAGTATGATAAACGTTAATGATTTTAAAACTGGTATGACCATTTCTTACGAAGGTAATTTATATCAAGTAATTGACTTTCAACACGTAAAACCTGGTAAGGGTGCCGCTATTGTAAAAGCAAAACTTAAGAACTTAAGAACTGGCTCTACTATGGAGCAGACTTTTAATGCTGGTATTAAAATACCTACTGCTCATGTTGAAAAAACTAAAATGCAATTTTTATATGCTGATGGTGATAACTATAGTTTTATGAATATGAATACTTATGAGCAAGTAGACGTAAATAAGAGTCAGATTGAAAATGAAATAAAATATTTAAAAGAGGGGTTAGAAGTTTTACTATTCTTTTATGAAAGTGAACTATTAGGTATAGAACTACCTGAAAAAATAGATTACAAAGTAACACAGACAGAGCCAGCTGTTAAAGGTAATACCGTAACAGGAGCTACTAAAGATGCAATAATTGAAACAGGATTACTAGTAAAAGTACCTCTTTTCATTGAGAATGGTGAAGAAATCATAGTATCTACCAAAGATGGTAAATATGTATCAAGAAAATAGGTGCACTCGCATCTATTTTATTATTAATAAGGGAGTAGGAAATGAGATTAAGAAGAAGTTATAATGAATATGAAGTAAATTTAATTAAAAAGAGTAAAGAATTACTTGGGGAAGAATTAGGAAAAGATATGGCAGATAAATTAATAGATTGTTATTCTGCACTTATTGATGTAATAAGAACTAGTGATAAATCAAAAGAAGAAATAGCAGTTAGAATTATATCATATGATAAAGAAACATTAGAGTATCTAAATTTTAGAATGTGGGAAACCGGAGACGTTAAAATGTTAGAAAGATTATCTAATGCAACAGAACTAGTATACACACTAAAAGAATTAAAACAAGATTATAAAAATGGAGTATTTGCAAGTTCTATTAGTAAATATTCTATCAGAGAAAAAAGAGAAATAATGTATTTAGCAAGACTTAAAATAGATCTAATTAATAGGTCTGAAAGAATTTCAAGACATGCCAAAAGAGATGCTAATATGCTTATAAATATATTAGGTATTCTATCTGACCAGTTAGATGAAGATATCGTTAACTCTCATCATAAGAAAAGAAGTAAACACCTTGTAAAATAAAACAAGAAAGGGGTTAAATATGTGGACAAAAGAACAAGAAAAGGCCATTAATGAAAGTGGCCTTAATATTATTGTATCAGCGGGGGCTGGTTCTGGTAAAACTGCAGTACTTAGTGAAAGAGTTATAAAGAAGTTAGAACAAGGTATAAATATTAATGAATTATTAATATTAACTTTTACTAAAGCTGCCGCAGGAGAAATGAAAGAAAGAATAAGAAAGAAAATAAGTAAACTTCCTCACCTAAAGGAGCAACTAGATAAAATAGACTCTTCTTATATTACTACATTTGATAGTTATGCCTTATCCTTAGTTAAAAAATATCATTATCTACTTAATGTAAGTAAAAATATAAGCATTGCTCCTGAAGGGGTAATAAATATAAAAAAGAATAAATTTCTTGAAGATATTTTTAATAAATATTACGCCCTAGAAGACAAAGAGTTCTTAAATTTTATTGATACATTCTGTGTAAAAGATGATAAAGAAATATTTAACTATATTCTAGAATTATCTTCTAAAACTGATATGATCATGGATAAGGAAGAATATTTAAAAAATTATATGGATAATAAATTTAATCCTGATAACATTAAATCAGATATTAATAAATATATAGATTTAATTAAAAATAAAATAGATAATATCAAATATCTATTACAAGATATAAGAAATTACGTTTCAAGTGACTATTACGAAAAATTAGAAAAGTGTTTAACATATCTTTTTAACAGTAATACCTATGATGAAATATCTAACTGCCTAAACGTTAGACTACCTAGTCTTAGAGAAGAATCAGAAGAAGCCAAAAAAATAAAAGAAGAGATATCTAGTACCATTAAAGAAATTAAATCTTTATGTACTTATGAATCTTATGATGAAATATATAACTCTATTTTATCAACTTCAAGTACTGTAAAAATCATCATTAAATTACTACTAGAATTAGATGAAATGATAAATACATATAAAAACGAATATGATGTATACGAATTTAATGATATAGAAATGATGGCTATAAATTTACTCCGCACAAACCATGATATCAAAGAAGAAGTAAAAGATGGCTTTAAAGAAATACTACTCGATGAGTATCAGGACACCAATGATATCCAGGAGGAGTTCATTTCCCTAATTAGTAACAATAACGTATATATGGTCGGAGATATAAAACAATCCATATACCGCTTTAGAAATGCCAACCCATATATATTTAAAAACAAATACGATAACTATAGCCAAAATAACGGAGGCTTAAAAATAGATTTAAATAAAAACTTCCGTTCTAGAAAGGAAGTAATTGAGAACATCAATACCATATTTAACTTAGTTATGGACGATGAAGTCGGAGGAGCCGATTACATAAGTAGCCATCAAATGGTATTCGGAAATACCTCTTATATAAATGAGGGAAGTACTAAAGAAAATTACAACCTAGACATATACAACTACCTTTATGATAAGGATGAAGAGTACTCTAAAGACGAGATAGAAGCCTTTATAATTGCTAAAGACATCAAAGACAAAATAAATAATAAATTCAAAGTATTTGATAAAGATGACAAAATAGTAAGAGATATCAAATACAGCGATATAGTTATCTTATTAGATCGAAGTACCAATTTTGATTTATTCAAAAAAGTATTTATCTATAATAACATCCCCATCAACTTATATAAAGACGAAAAAATGATTAATGATATGGACATAATTACCATTAAAAATTTACTCTCATTAATCCTCAAAATAAACAACAACACTTTAGACAAAGAGTTCGAATACCTATACGTTAGCATTACTCGAAGTTTTCTCTATAAATTAACCGATGAAGAAATATATAATATAGTTTTAAACAAAAAGTATAAAGATACACAGTTATACATAACTATTAAAGATAATTTTAAAGATTTAAAAAAGATGTCCATATACGAAGTCATAGAAAGAATAATTACCACATTCGACTATTATAACAAACTAATTACTATTGGTAATATAAATGAAGGATTAATTAAATTAGATAAATTATCTGAAGTAGCTAAAAACATAAGTGATATAAATTATACCCTAAACGATTTTATAGACTATTTAAACACTTTAATAGAAAAAGGCTATGATATAAGTTATTCTACTAAATTATCCTCAACCGACGCTGTTAAAATAATGACTATCCATAAATCTAAAGGATTAGAATATCACCTATGTTACTTTGCCAATCTCTACAAAAAATTCAACATCGGAGATATTAAAGAAAAATTTATATTTGATCGTAAATACGGTTTCATTGTACCATATTTTAATGAAGGAATAACCCCAAGCATATACAAAAGCTTATTAAAAGAAGACTATATAAAAGAAGAAATAAGTGAGAAAATAAGACTCTTTTATGTAGCAGTAACCCGCTGCAAAGAAAAAATGATTATGCTTCTACCTAACATAGCGGATGAGGTAAGCAGTAATAAAATAAATTACCGTAGTTTTAGAGACATCCTTCTTTCTATAAAAAACGTAATGGAGGGTTATGTAAAAAACATTAACCTAGATTCTATTTCACTATCTCATGACTATGACAAAGTAAAATCTACTAGTTATAAAGATATAATACCTATAAGTAAAGATATTTTAGAAATTAAACAGTTAGATAAAGAATATAAATTAGTAAAGGAAGAAAGCTATTCAAAGAGTGTAAATAAACTTCTCACAAATAGAGAATTAAAAAATATAGATTATGGTAAATATGCCCATTACTTACTTGAAGTTAGTAATTTTAAAGAAGATAATAACGAAGAAATAGTAAAAAAACTATTATCTCATGAAATATTTAAGAATATAAATAACTCTAAAATATATAAAGAATATGAATTCATATATGATGATGATAACACCAGAAAACATGGTATAATAGATTTAATGATAGAGTATGAAGATTATATTGATATAATAGATTATAAACTAAATAATATAGAAGATGCTGGTTACAATAAACAACTACTCGGGTATAAAAAATATATAACTAAAAAAAGTGGAAAAAAAGTAAATACATATTTGTATTCTATATTAGAAAATAAATTTAAGGAGGTAAAATAATGTTAGAAGAATTTAATAATAATATTAAGGGGAAAAAGGTTGCTATCTTAGGACTCGGAGTCAGCAATAAACCCCTAGTAAAATACTTATACGATTTATCATGTGATATAGATATATATAATGAAAAAGAATTAGAATATGATAACCCTTATAACTTAAATATCTACACTGGTAAAGGATGTATGGATAACCTAGAAGGATATGACTACATATTCAGATCCCCTAGTATCCTCCCTACTAGAAGTTCTTTAATTAAAGCTAAAGAAAGTGGAACTATTATAACTTCAGAAATAGAAGAAGTAATTAAATTAACCACCTCTAAAGTAATCGGAGTAACAGGAAGCGATGGAAAAACTACAACCACTACTTTAATAAACGAAGTATTAAAAAAATGTGGTTATAAAACATTTCTCGGAGGAAACATTGGCTATCCCTTATTTACTAGTATTAAAGATATGAAAAAAGAAGACATAGTAGTCTTAGAATTATCAAGTTTTCAGCTTATGGGTATGGAAGTATCCCCAGATATTAGTATTATAACTAATATAAGTGAAAACCATTTAGATATCCATAAAGACTTTAACGAATATATAACTAGTAAACAAAATATATATAAATACCAAGATAAAACCGGTATTCTCGTAGTAAATAGTGATAATGATATCACAAATAAATTTATAACAAATGGTATAACTAGACACTTTAGTGGTCATAAAAAAATAACAGATGGATTTTATACCCTAGAAGATACCATATATGATAAAGAAGGTAATATCTTTTTACAAAAAGAAGATATAAAACTAAGAGGACACCACAATTATGAAAACATCGCAGCCATGTTAACTGCCATATCTGATTTAGTAGATATAAACAAAGCCAAAGAAGTTATTAAATCCTTCGGAGGTGTAGAACATAGACTAGAATTAGTTAGAACAATAAATGGTATTAAATGGTATAATGATAGTGTTAGCAGTAGTCCCACTAGAACAATCGCAGGACTATATTCCTATGATGAAAACATTGTCTTAATCGCCGGAGGTTATGATAAAAACATAAGTTACGAACCAATTGCTAAACCAATAGTAGAAAAAGTCAGAGTATTAATACTAATAGGTAATACCACTGATAAAATATATAATGCTGTAAGTAATGAATTAAAAAAAGAAGGAAGAGATATGCCTATATATAAATGTAATAGTTTAAAAGAAGCAGTAGATACTGCATATAAGCATAGTACTCATGGGGATATAGTATTATTTAGTCCAGCATCTGCTAGCTTTGATATGTTTAAAAATTTTGCAGATAGAGGAATTAAGTTTAAAGATTTAGTAAATAATTTACCTGAATAATAAAAGACTATGACAGTTTTGTCATAGTCCTTTTGATAGTATAGGCTAGTCTATTTTTTTAAACCCAGAAAGGTATTTCTTTTAAAAAATTATTTATATTAAAATTATTTAATAGAATAATAATTATTCTTATTAATATTACCGTTATAATTGCTATAATAGCAATTAGGTAATATAAAATCTTTAGCTATTTAATTAGTTAAGGTCAACCACAAACATAAAGGCTAGCCTAACTACCATTCAATATATATTATACTAGATATTAAAATAAAGTCAATATTTTTTGTAAAAAAAATAAACTTTTTCGTAAAAAATATTGACTATTAATTAAAAATATTATATTATTAATTAGGAAGTCTAATATAGTTAAGGCTAGCCTACAATTTTTGGGGAAACCCAGAAAGGTAGGTGATATTATGAATAAAAAATTATTTATATTAAAAATATTTAATAAAATAATTATTATTCTAATTAATATTACCATAATAATTGCTATAATAGCAATTTGGTAATATAAAAACCTTAACTATTTAATTAGTTAAGGTTAACTATAAACTTAAAGGCTAGCCTAGCTATAGGACTTCCTTTCTGTATATATTATACTCGATATTTAAAATAATATCAATATTTTTTACAAAAAAAATTAAAAAAACACTTGAAGAGCACAAAATTATATAGTATAATGTTTATTGTAAAGAAAGTAATATATTTTGACAAAGTCAAAATATATTAAGAAAGGAGCCCCTCATGAATAAATATTTTAAAGGAAAATCATTAATACGAACATTTGTTTGGGGGCTGTTTACAGCCAATTAAATAAAAATAATAAAAATAGTATAAGAATAAAAGACTATGACAGTAAGAATACAATGGTATTCTAGTTTGTCATAGTCTTTTTACATGCTTGAAGGGAGTAAGATAATGATAAAAAGAGTAGTAATTGTATTGTTAATTGTAATAACTTCGTTTACAGTATTTGCCCTTTATAGGACACTTGCTTATGATACTAGTGTAGTAGAGAATACCCCAAGTACAACGGATTTAGATTATACATTTCAAATAGGTAACAGTAGTATTAAACAGTTAGTAGTAGAACCTAACGAGACTAGGTATTATGATGTGGTAATGTATAATCCAAATCCTGCGAAGATAAGTTATGTTATTTATTATGAGATGGTTAGTCCTACTACAGAACCGGATAACTACAATATAGTGTATAAGAAAAGAAGTAGAGATAAATCTAGTGGGGTAGTTAGTAAAGAAAGTAGTATTCAACTATCTATTGAAGTAGTTAATAATACTAGTGAGACAGTTACTGTTAAACTAGGGTCAGTAGCAGGTTATGTTAAAGGGGGGAGAACTTACTTTAGAAGATGGACAAGTATTAATACCAGAGGAGGTAATACCCCCAGCATATAAATTTATAGAAAAATTAGATGATGGAACAAATGGAGACTCAGGTAGTGGAGTATATAAGGTACATCATGATGAAATAAGTAGTGCGGATAGTGTTACTGGAAATATCATTCCTGCAGTAGATGATTATAGATATTATGGGGCTAACCCTGATAATTATATATGTTTAAAGTTAAATAGTGATAATACTTGTCC
>CAKOLT010000018.1 GCA_934096315.1 uncultured Bacilli bacterium | reverse complement strand
TGGCAGGGAATGTAAGACTTGAACTCACGACATCAGGTTTTGGAGACCTGCGTTCTACCAACTGAACTAATTCCCTATGCACTTTAAATATAACATAAATATTATCATATTGCAACTATTTTTGCAAAAAAAAATTAGAAAATCATATATTTTTACTAAGGAGGTTATTATGATTGTTAAATTTACAGATAAAGAGGCAGAACTTTTAGCCAGACTAATGAGAGCAGAAGCTGTTGGAGAAGGCAATTTAGGAATGCTTATGGTAGGAAACGTCGGTATTAACAGAGTTATCGCAGACTGTCTTACTTTTAAAAATATTAGGAGTATTAGTGATATGGTATTTCAGTCCCCGGGCGGATTTTCTGGAACCAGCAGTAGTCTATTCTATGGAAACCCTACCGCCCTAGAAAAAAGTCTTGCCTTAAGAGTTATAAGGGGTGAATACTATTATCCCGCAACTAATGCATTATGGTTCTATGCTCCCAAAACAGGAACTAGTTGTACATCAACATGGTGGGATCAAAAATTAGCAGGCAGATACAAGAATCACTGTTTTTATGCCCCAAGTGAAGGAGTTTGTAAAGAGTTATTTTAAAGTTTATTTACTATTTTTATTTTTTTTAGAAAATTTTCATAAAATTATAGCAAAAAATTTATATCTATAGTATAATTATTATAAGTTGGAGTGGTGATTTATTTTGAATACTAAGTTTGTTAACTATGCTAACCGAGGAATGACTTTGGAGGAGGATATTAACCATACTAATGAGTATTATTTAATACATGACATTGCTGTTATATATAAAAAACCTACCCCAATAAAAGTTATTAAAACTAACTATAATAAAGCAAAAATTAATGAAGCATATTTTGCTACGACCTCTACGCTTGATTATAATGGTATTTATAAAGGCAAATATATTGAATTTGATTGTAAAGAAACGTCTTCAAAGACTAGTTTTCCTCTTTTGAATATTCACAAACACCAATTAAATCATATAGAGAAAATACTTAAACATGGAGGAATTTGCTTTTTAATAATAAGATTTTCTAGTCTAAATAAAACCTACATACTTATGGGTGATAAATTAGTTAGTTATATTGAGAAAAGTAGCAGGAAGTCAATACCTATTTCTTATTTTGAAGATAATTGTCCAAAAATTATATTAAAGTATAGCCCTAGGTTAGATTATATTAGTGTTATAGATAAAATTATTAATAAAAAAGGAAGTTGATATAATGAAGAAAAAAAAGAAAAATAGTGTTAAAGGCGAAGACATAAAGAAGAAGAAAGATAATAAAAAAGTTAAGAATAAAGAAAAGATAAAAAGGGATAATAGTAAAAATAAAGATAAGAAAAAGGATAAAAGTAAGGATAAGAAAAAAGGTATATTAAAAAAACTGCTTATTATTTTACTCAGTTTAATAATTTTAGGTATATTTGCAATTACAGCTTTTCTAATATATATCGTAGTTAGTACTGCTAAATTCGATCCCGAGGCTCTTGTCTCTAAAGATCAAACAGTAGTATATGACATTAAAGGCGATGTTATAGCTACACTAGGTAGTGAAAAAAGAGAAAGCGTAACCTATGATGATTTACCTGAGGTCTTAGTAGACGCCATCGTAGCTACAGAAGATTCAAGATTCTTCGAACATAACGGTGTTGACACTGCTAGATTCCTAAAAGCTACATTCGGACATCTAGGAGGTAATAGTGGTGCTGGAGGAGCTTCCACTTTAACAATGCAAGTTGTTAAAAACAATCTTACCTCAACAGAAAGATCTATTATAAGAAAATTCAAAGATATGTACTTATCAGTATTTTACATGGAAAAGAAATACACTAAAGAAGAAATAATTGAGTTATATGTAAATGATAGCCTTCTTGGTGGTAGTGTATTTGGTGTTGGAGAAGCTAGTGAGTATTATTTTGGAAAATCAGTTTCAGAACTTAGTCTTCCAGAAGCATCACTTCTAGCAGGTATGTTCCAATCACCAAACGGTTATAACCCATATAAATATCCAGATAAAGCAGAAAAAAGAAGACAAACCGTACTTAACCTAATGGTTAGACATGGATATATCACTAAAGAGGAAGCCGATATTGCAACATCTATTCCCGTAGAAAGTTTACTAGTAGATAAGAAAGAAGAAATAGATTATCAAGGATATATTGATACAGTAGTTGCAGAAATTGAAAAAGAAACCAAAATGAATCCTTATGTTGTTCCAATGAAAATATATACTACTATGGAAAAAGGTATTCAAGATGGTATTAATGCTGTTTTATCCGGAGAAGCTGTTACTTGGGAAAATGATGTTGTCCAATCTGGTATTGCAGTAGTTAATGTAGATACAGGAGCAATTGCTGCAATCGGAGCAGGTAGAAACCGTGAAGGTAAAAGTACATACAACTATGCAACACAATCAAAAAGACAACCAGGTTCTACCGCAAAACCACTATTCGATTACGGTCCAGGATTTGAATACAATAATTTCTCTACATACACCCTATTTAATGACGAACCTTGGAGCTATAGTGGAGGTAATGAAGTTGGTAACTGGGATGGTAGTTACATGGGACTAATCACTCTAAGAACTGCTCTTGCCCAATCAAGAAACGTTCCCGCTTTAAAAGCATTCCAACAAATAAGTAAAAAGAATATTAATACATTTGTTACAAGTATTGGAATAGAACCAGAATATGAAGATGGTGTTTTACATGAAGCACACGCTATTGGTGGTTTCACCGGAGTTAGTCCTCTACAAATGGCTGGTGCCTATAGTACATTTGCTTCAATGGGTTATTATACTAAACCATATAGTGTAACAAAAATAGAATACCGCTCTTCAGGAGAAGTCGTAGAATTTAATCATGAAAAAACAAAGGTTATGTCTGATTCAACAGCATACCTTATGAATAATGTTTTAGAGTACGCTACTAATTATGGTTTTAGTGGAGGTGCTAAAGTTAATGGTTCTCATGTAGCTACTAAAACTGGTACTTCTAACTTTGACGAAGCTACTTTAAAAGCAAGAGGACTTCCTTATACCGCAGTTAATGATTTATGGACTGTTTCCTATACTTCTAAGTACTCTGTTGCTCTTTGGTATGGATATGATAAAGCTACTAGTGAATATTATAATACTAATAATTCACCAAAAGGCACAATAATGGCTGCAGTTATGAGTTATATTCCAAAAGACACTGTTGGATGGACGATGCCTGCATCAGTTGTATCTTCTAGTGTTGAAGTAGGCTCATGGCCTGCAAAACTTCCAAGTGAATATACACCAAGTGATTTAATTCTTACTGAATACTTTAAAAAAGGTACTCAACCATCTGAAGTATCTGAAAGATTTGCTAAATTAGAAGCAGTTACTAGTTTAAAAAGTACAACCAACAAAAACTCTGTTACCCTAAGCTGGAAACATGATACTCCAAAAGTACTTGATAAAGCATACTTAAGTGAATATTTTAGTCAATCAGTATTTGGTAATGGCTCAAGTAGTCAGTTAAGTGCTAGACTTAATTACAATGCTTCAGTTCTCGGAGGTTTTGGATACGGTATATATGTTAAAGATAGTTCTGGAGATCTAAGTAGAATCGCATTTACTACAGATACTAATTATACTGTTAATACTTCTAACTTTAGAGATAATAAATTAACATTTGTCGTTAAAGCAGAATATGCTAATTTTAAAGCTAATGCTAGCAGTGGTGTAGAAGTATCAGCAAGTACTAATAACAGTAATGATACTGATAACAGTATTAATATAGAAGTTAAAGAAAGCAATGTTACTGCTAGCCGTGGATCTTATTCCGAATCTGGTGTTACTGTTACCCAAGGAGGTAAAGACATTACTTCTAAATGTAATATTAAGTATGACATCGTAGGCAAAAACTCTTATGATTCTAAAAGTGAATTAGAAAGTGCTGTTAATGAATTATCACCAGGTGAATACACAATTAAGTTTGTTATCACTTACAATGGTAAAAGTTATACAAAAACAAAAAACATAACTATTGAATAGACAAAAATGATTACGATTTGTAATCATTTTTTGCTTTCTTATATAAATCATTAACAGCAGTAAAATCAATTAAATTAAACCAATTATTTATATAATCTTCCCTTTTATATTTATACTTAAGATAATATGCATGTTCCCAAAGATCAAGAGCAAGTATTGGATATAACCCATAATAATATGGAGTATCCTGATTAGAAGTATTTATTATAAATAAATTATTCCTTCTATCTAACACCAAAAACGTATAACCACTACCCTTTAAATTATTAGCTACCCTTATAAACTCTTTCTTAAAATTTTCATAACTACCAAAAACGCTATTAATTTCTCTTAACACGTCTCCATATGGCTTACTACCAGAAGGTTTATTCATTGTATTAAAATATATCTCATGATTTATAACTCCTCCAAGATTATATAAAACTTCTCCTCTAATATTTATTGGAACAACATCAATATTAAGGGCTAACTGCTCTTTTGTATAATTGTTATAATCATCTTTTACTAATTCATTAAGATTACTCAAATATTTTAGATAATGGTTGTTGTAGTGGACATAAAGAGTATTTCTATCTATGTATGGCTCTAAATCATCATACTTATACTTTAAATTAACTTTTTTGTACATTGCATTCACCAATTAATTGTATGTAGTTTATAATAAAATATTAACTCTCTTTTAACTTTTTTAATATTTCCAGGTTCTCTTTTAATCTCTCTTCTTCCCTATTACCCTGATAAGCTAACTCACAATATTTATACGCCTCTTTATAATTCTTTTTCTGATAATAACATATAGCCATATAATCATATATAATATTATTATTACAAAAACTTTCCGTTATATATGTCTTATTTTCATTAGTTATCTTTATACCCTTTTTAAAAAATGTTAGTGCTTTATTATAATGCTTTTGCTCATACAAATAAATAGCATATTCTATATATGGTTCTCTTAAATATGGAGACTCTATCAAAGCAAGCTCATACCATACTTTAGCACGTTTATAATCTTTCAAATAATTATAACACCTAGCAATAAACCTCATTGAAGCACATCTCTCATCCCTCCATGTTGCCTTTTTCAATGATAAATGCCTAATTAAAGTACTAATAGCATCCTCATATCTTCCATAATACATATATTCTCTACCCAAATAATGCATATTTCTATCATCTTCAGGATCCAACTTCACTGATAACTCCAATAACGGTAAGTACTCCTGACGACTTTTACTACTATCTGGATAATGATTTAAAGTTATACCTGATAGTAGAGTCTGCACTTCTATACCATTTGTACACATAAGCACCTCATGGACAGGATGCGTCCACACATAATCTTTATTCTTATGTATCTTATCACTATAAAAACTAACCAAAGGATTATCATTATCATCAAGACTCCAGTTATAAAGATATTTACCTCTAGTAGTAATATTTGTCCAACTCTGTTCTAAAGCATTTCTCCACCCCTTATTCAAAACCTCATCTAAATCTATACATACACATATATCTGTATCACTAGGAATTAACTTCATAGACTCATTTCTTGCAACATCAAACCTCCATGGAGTTATAGTCTTTACCTCTACCCTAGCCCCCATCTCTCTCAAAAGAACTACTGTATTATCTGTACTCCCAGTATCTAATACACAAACATAATCAGCTTCCTTTACAGAGTTATACCACCTTTCCACAAACTTTTCCTCATTCTTAGATATAGCATATACACATACTTTATATTTCATCTTATACCTCACCTCATAACATTATATGTATATTTGACAAATATGATTAATTGTGGTATATTGTAAGTGTACTGGGGTCGCTTTTGGCTTCGACAGGAGTACTTGAGATTAGATTGCAAGTCGGATTGTCTTCGTTATAGACTAAACTAAATATAACTGGAAACAGCTATAATAATGCTGTAGCATACGCTTAATCTAGCGTTTACAGGTTCCTTTACTTCTTTGCCTATAGGAAGTAAAAGGGACTCATATATATGGGCTATATTTAATAATTGTCTGGATTATTAAATGAATATTACAGACTAATAAATATTAAGTTTGTTAATTAGCGAAATATTTATGAATTATATTAATTGACTAAACTTGTAGATATCTAATTCGCGGTATTTTTGGACAGGGGTTCGACTCCCCTCGGCTCCACCAATATGAAAATAAAGCCCAATTTTAAGAGGGTTTTAAAATAAAAAATACGTTTAGGTACATTTTAGGTACAGATTTTCAAAAAAATAAAAAAAAGAGCAAGTATTTAAAATGTACCCAATGTCAAGGACTAAATAAAAAAGAGAGAATTTAAACAATGGATGCAAATAGATGATTTCTGTATTGTACAGGAGTCATCTTTTTTAAATTCCATTGATATCTATAATTATTGTAATATTCAATATAATCTTTTATTTCGTTGCATACATCTCTAAATGTAAAACAAGTATCTAAATTTAATTCATCTTTCATATGGCCAAAATAAGATTCTTGTGGAGCATTATCCCAACAATTACCTCTTCTAGACATAGATTGTTGAATATTATATTTTTTTATTATTTTTATCAAATATTATTGTTACTTTTTTGCTACCTATAAGATTGCATAATAAAAGCACTCTATTTTTGAATGCTATGTTTATTTTTATAATATATTTCCATTTCTTTATTAAAATGTTCTATTTCTTCGTTAGTGGGAATACAATCTTCCTTTGAATTCCACAATTTATCGACTAGTTTTGTTAATGGACTATCTAAATTAAAACCTAACCTGTTCTTCTGTGGGTTCTCTATGTAAATTTATGTCAATCAACAGTAAAAAATATTACAAAAATATTTGACTTTTTATAAAAAAAAATGATATATTATACACGACAACGAGAGCAGCAATGCTTTTTATGCAGTCATTTGGTCGGCGACGACTTATATTTATAAAACTAGTCAAATTATATTGATTAGTTTTCTTTTTCCAAAAAAACTTAAAAGGTTGAATAAAAAAAGACTAAGTAAAAATAAATATTTTTTACTAAAAGTCTTTTTTTATTTAAAAACTAATTAAGCCTCATAATCTCACTTCTTGCAGCCGCAAGCCTTGCAGAAGGAACCCTATAAGGAGAACAAGAAACATAATCAAGTCCAATAGAATTACAAAAATCAATACTCTTCTCTTCTCCACCATGTTCTCCACAAATACCTAAACTAATTCCAGGTTTTATCCTTTTAGCACACAAACTTGACATCTCAACAAGCATGCCCACACCACTAGTATCAATACTAGCAAAAGGATCAGAATTAAGTATTTTCTTATCATAATAATCATTTAAGAACTTAACACTATCATCCCTAGAAAAACCAAAAGTAAGCTGTGTTAAATCATTTGTCCCATAACTAAAGAAATCTGCTTCCTTCACTATCTCCTCAGTAAGAAGTGCCGCTCTAGGAACCTCAATCATAGTACCAACCTTATAATCAATATTAACTCCACTACTCTTAAAGAGCGAATTAGCAACCTCATCAACTATACTTCTAATATAATGAAGTTCCTCCCTACCCATAATAAGTGGAATCATAATTTCAGGTTTAACATCTATACCCTCTTTCTTAACCTTTATACTAGCATTAATAACAGCCTTTGTCTGCATCTTAATAATTTCAGGATAAGTAATAAGTAATCTACAACCTCTGTGTCCCATCATTGGATTAAACTCACGAAGATATTCAATTCTCTTAACTAAATCATCATAACTAATATTTAAACTATCAGCAAGTTCTCTAATCTCTTCTTCTTTTTTAGGTAAAAATTCATGAAGAGGAGGATCTAAATACCTAATAATAACAGGAAGACCATCCATAACCCTAAATAATTTCTCAAAATCTTCTTGTTGATAAGGAAGAATCATTTCCAAAGCCTCTTCCCTTTTCGAAGGACTATCCGCTACAATCATTTTTCTAAAGTTAAAAATTCTCTCTTTCTCAAAAAACATATGTTCTGTCCTACATAAACCAATACCTTCTGCTCCAAATCTTTTAGCAGCCTTACAATCTCTTTCATTATCAGCATTAGCTCTAATACCAAGACGTCTAAATTCATCAACATAAGACATAAACAACTTAAATTCATCAGAAATCTCTGCCTCAGTAGTCATTACTTCACCCTCATAAACATTACCAGTACTACCATCTAATGAAATATAATCACCTTCATTAAGAACTAACCCATCAGGAAACAACAACTTATTATCACTTATACTAAGTCCTTCACAACCACTAACACAACATTTACCCATTCCTCTAGCTACAACCGCAGCATGTGAAGTCTTACCTCCTCTAATTGTAAGAATACCCTCAGAACTAACCATAGCCTTAATATCCTCAGGACTAGTTTCTAATCTAACAAGTATAGTCTTTTCTCCCTTTTTACAATAATCCTCTACCTTAGAAGGATCAAAATATATTTTACCAGTAGCAGCCCCTGGAGAAGCAGGAACACCAGTAGCAATAACTTTAGCACTCTTTAAACTATTCTCATCAAAATTAGGATGTAAAAGCTGTTCCAAAGTATTAGGCTCTACTCTCATAACAGCCTCTTTCTTATCAATCATACCCTCGTTAACAAGACTAGTTACTATCTTAATAGCAGACTTAGCAGTCCTCTTACCACTTCTAGTTTGTAAAATATATAACTTACCTCTTTCTATAGTAAATTCCATATCTTGCATATCTCTATAATGTTTCTCTAATTTATCAGAAATCTCCAAAAATTCATTGTAAACTTCTGGCATAACTTCTTTTAAAGTACTAATATCATTCGGAGTTCTCACCCCTGCAACAACATCCTCACCTTGAGCATTAATTAAATAATCACCATATAATATCTTTTCTCCAGTAACTGGATTCCTAGTAAACGCAACACCCGTACCAGAATTATCTCCCATATTACCATATACCATTTCTTGGACATTAACTGCAGTCCCCCATTCTTCAGGAATATTATTCATTTTTCTATAAACAATAGCCCTCTCATTCATCCAACTTTTAAATACTGCAGTAACTGCTCTAATAATTTGTTCTAAAGGATCACTAGGAAAATCCTCATTAGCAATCTTCTTATACATATTTTTAAACTCATTAGTAATATTTAACATATCTTCATAATCTAAATCAATATCAAACTTAACATTCTTTTTAGCCTTATAATCATCAATAACTCTCTCAAAAGAACTCTTAGATAACCCCATAACAACATCACTATACATTTGAATAAATCTACGATAAGAATCATATACAAACCTCTTATTATCAGTTATCTTTATTAAAGCTTCACAAACTTTATCATTAAACCCTAAATTAAGAATAGTATCCATCATTCCAGGCATTGAAGACCTAGCACCACTACGAACAGAAAGAAGAAGTGGATTATCTCCCCCCAAAGTCTTACCTGTTCTCTCTTCTAAATCTTTAATTCTATCATAAATCTCATTAACTATATAATCACTAATTTTACCATCTTTATAATAAGAATTACACGCCTCAGTTGTAACAGTAAAACCATCTGGAACAGGAAGCCCCATAGACTTCATTTCTGCAAGATTAGCACCTTTACCACCAAGTAAATCTCTCATATCCTTATTACCATCACTAAAATTATAAACATATTTCATTATATCATTTCCTTTACCTTAATTTTTTCATACACTTACGACACATAGACTTATATGTAACATTATCAGTATTATCAATAGCTATTTGACTACCCTTAAAAGTAATCACATCATTAACATACCTAACATTCCATATAGCTTTCTTACCACAATCACAAACAGTTTTTAATTCTTCAATACTATCTGCTACTTCAAATAATCTTTTGCTACCCTCAAATAAATTACCTCGAAAGTCTGCTCGAAGACCATAACAAATAACAGGTATATCAAGTAAATCAACAACATCAGATAATTGATCAACATGCTTTTTTACAAGAAATTGTGCTTCATCAACCAAAATACAAGATATCTTCTTTTTTAGTATTTCACTTTGTACAATATCATAAATATTATCATTATCACCCACTAAAAAATTAACCCTAAGCCTACTACCAACTCTCGATATAACATCACTATCACCCTTCGTATCAACAAGTGGCTTAAGAACTAACGTACTCATACCCTTCTCTTTATAATTATAATAAACTTTTAATAAATCAAGTGTCTTACCAGAACTCATTGCACCATATCTAAAATAAAGTTTCGCCATAATACCTCCATATCAAATCTTCCCTCTCGGATGAGCCATTTTATATATATTTTTTATATGTTCATTAGTAACATGAGTATAAACACTAGTAGTATTAATAGACTCATGTCCTAAAAGTTTTTTAACAGAAATTAAATCAGCACCATTAGATAACATATCAGTAGCAAAAGTATGTCTAAATGTATGCGGAGATATTTTCTCTGATATTCCTAAATCAATTCTTACTTTATCCACTATATCTCTAACATATCTTGAAGATAAAGGAAAACCTCTATTATTAAGAATTAAATAAGGACTATTATTTTTATTCAAAATATGGTAACTATCTTCTAAATATCTATTTAATTTATCTTCACAATACTTACCATATATAACAATTCTCTCTTTACTACCCTTCCCCATTATCTTAATAGTTTTATCATCTCTATTAATATCACTAATCTTAATATTAACAAGTTCACTAACTCTAACTCCAGTAGAATACAATAACTCTAATATTAAATTATTTCTAATATCTAAAACTTTATCACTATCTAAATTATTAGATAAAATATCCAAAGATTCTTTCTTTTTTAAATAATTAGGAAGTACTCTCCCTCTTTTAGGAATCTTAAACTCTTTAAAATGGTTAACCAAAACATAACCATGTTCCTCTAGGTAATTATATAAACTCCTGAGACAACTAATCTTTCTTGATAAAGTACTTTTATTCGAATAATTATTATAAATTTTATTTATATACTCCTTACAAACCTCATAACTAACTGAGGTAATACTTATATCTCCAAGAAATAAAACATAATCCTCTAAATCTACTTTATAATTATTAACGGTATAAGAAGAATAACGACGATTATTTCTTATATACTCTAGAAAATCATTAACTATTTTTTTATTCATATAACAAGAATATGTAAAGGTATATTTCCCCTACTTATTATCCTCTCTTATAACATTTATCATATTAGAATCAAATTTTCTTGAAATAATCATACTAATTTCATACTTATATGGAGCATACAATCTTTCTTTACTATCATCAAAACGAGTAACATAAGGAGTCTCTAATATCTTAGGAATATCCTTAAGTCTATCATTATATATAATATTAATTAAATTATCAAACCCAATCTTACCAAAACCAATATTATCATGTCTATCCTTATGACTATTTATATCATTTTTACTATCATTTATATGAATACATTTTAATTTACTAAGTCCAATAAGATTATCAAAACAATCAAGAACTTTATCAAAATTCCTAACATCATAACCAGCATCCCATAAATGACAAGTATCCATACAAACTCCTAATCTATTATTATTACTAGTATTATCTATAATATCTTTCAATTCTTCAAAAGTCTTTCCCATCTCATTACCCTTACCAGCCATAGTCTCAAGAAGTATTATAACACCTTTATCTTTAGTATTATCAAGAATATAAGAAAGACCCTTACTTATATTATAACTAGCTCTATCCCTTTCCATATTCACACTAGAACCTGGGTGAAGAACCATATATTTAATCCCTAACTCATCACATCTCATAACCTCCTGAGTTAAAAAAGAAACACTAAAATCAAAATTATCCTCATTACAAAGATTAACAATATAAGGAGCATGCACAACAACCTTAGATAAATCCATATCATTTTCTTTCATTAAGTTATAAGCCTCAATAGTAAGACCATCAATAATATCCATTCTCTTCGTATTCTGTGGAGCCCCAGTATAAAACATAAAACAATTACCACCATAACTAAGAGTTTCTTCTACACACCCTAAAAGTTGTTTATCTTTATTAAATGAAACATGAGACCCAATATATAATTTATCCATATTTACCTCCCAAAAATAATAAAAGGCGATTAACATCGCCTCAATTATACATTATATACGCCATTAAATAAGGCAATATTTTAACATCCATCACTTTGAGTAGTGGTTTGCGTACCATAATCACCACTAGTACTAGAAGCTAATTGAACACAAGCCCTACCATTAGAAGCACTAATATATATTTTATTATTAGTATCAGTAAGGTTATAATTACCTCCCTTACCACCTGCAGCTTTAATCAAATCAGCATCAATAGTACACGTTACATTCCCACTAGTATTAGGTGTAAGGTTACATTTAGAAGAAAAATTTGTATCCACTGGAGCAATCTCTGTATCACCAGCTTGTACCATCTGATATTCCCTTTCTAACCAATCAGCCATTGTATTAAGTGAAGTCTTATAAGCCTTCTTCCTAGCACCATTAATACTACTAAGTACTGATGGTATAGTAATAGCCACAACAATAGCAAGTATAACAATAACAGCAAGTAACTCTATTAATGTAAATCCTTTATTATTTAATTTCTTCATAATATTTATCTCCTCCTTATGATAAATAAATCATAACATAAAATCACTTTAATTGTCAATACATTTTTTTAAAATTGTTATAAATTTATCACCATATTTCTTATTCTTAAAAAGAGTATATCCATCATAATCACATACTGTATAATTATCCTGATGTTCTATTACAATTAAACCATCATCATTCAAAATATCATTATTAATTATATCAAGTACCAAAGAATTTAAAATATTCATACCATATGGAGGATCAAGTAAAATAACATCTATTTTAATATCATTATTTTTTAAACTTAATATAACATCTTTATAATCTTTATTAAATAACTTACAATTATTAATACCAAGCTTCTGAATATTATTTTTAAGTATTACAAAAATATCTCTATTAATATCATTAAAATAACAAAAAGAACAACCATTACTAATAGCCTCAATACCAAGAGATCCCGAACCCGCAAAAAGGTCTAAAAAAACCTTATCTTTAATATAAGGATTAATACTTGCAAATAAACTTTCCCGAACCCTATCCATAGTGGGTCTTGTCCCTTTAATATTATATCCCTCAAGAACTCTTCCCTTAAATTTACCACTAATAACTTTCATTATAAATCACATACCTTTTCCGTAGAAAACATTCTAAACATCTTATTTAATTCTTTAACCATAGAAATTACTTCACTATATCTTTTCATATACTCTCTATAAGCCTCATAAGAATAAATTTCCTTACGTAATTTGATAACTTCATAATCATTATCCTCATTATGAATTCTATCAAGTAAAAACAATATCTCTTCATCGCTCTTTACAATATCGCGATAATACTTAAGTTCTTTAATTAATACAGAATTATCAATTTCTTTTATAAATTCTTTAGTAATCTTTTCAATTGTCATAAAACACCCCCAAAAAAAATAATAATAAACAACTAACAACAATACAAACATCAGCCATATTAAATATAGGAAAATTCATTCCAAAAAATTTAAAATCTAAATAATCAACAACATAACCATAATAAATACGATCAAATAAATTTCCCATTGCTCCCCCAAGTAAAAGAGCAAACCCAATCAAAGTAAGATTATCATTAATCTTATTCTTATATATATAATAAATAATCATAAAAAGAATAAAAACAGATATAATTATAAGATAAAAAACCTTACCTGAAAACAAACTAAAAGCTCCTCCTGTATTCTTAACAAGAGTAATATTAAAAAAATTATTAATAACTACTACACTTTGATTATAACTTAAATTATTAGTAATAATTAACTTTATAACTACATCTAAAACAAAAGTTAATAAAGAAATAGATATTAACTTCTTCATAATACCCCCCTATTGTGACTCAGGACCAAACAAACAGTCTTCACCATAAGTATCAAAATCTTCAGAACTATCACATAGTTTAAAATTACATGTATTAATAACTTTATCATAACAATCTAATTTTAAACTATAACAATACACCTGATCAGAATCCTTATATACATTAATAACTGTACTATCATTATAACACTTATTATCATTATTAGGATTTACAACTTCCTTTTCAGACATAAGTCCACTATTTATAACTTCTTTAAAACGAACTTGTTGTGCCATGTAAACTTTCACATAACATGATTTTGAAATATAGTTATAATAAGCATCATGATCGCAAACTACGTAATGGCCATAATTATTTGGATTATTTAAATAAACATCACAAAATTCATGAAAAGATTGACATTCATCACCCTTATCATATTTATCATACAAAAAATAACTACCAGTATTATCAAGAAAAGAAAATTTATCCTTAAATCCAGTCCACTCAAAACCACCCTTATATTCTGCAATATAAGATTCTGTAGCCTTAACTACATTAGATACAAAAACTTCCTCACCCTTTTCCTTAGCCTTCTTATAAGAAGCATTAACCGCAACAATAGTAATTGAAGTAACAACCCCAAGTAAAACTATAACTGCAAGTAGTTCTATTAAAGTAAATCCTTTATTATTCATATATCCTCCTAATGATTCAAAATATTTATAACTCCATATTTATCAAGAAAATACAAAACAGCACCTGTAATTATAACAATCAAAAATATAACAAGAAGTGCCTTCAAGAAATAATGACCCTTACTCTTTTCTAAATCCCCATCATAAAAATTATCCTCATTAAAGTCATCTTTACTAAATTTAAAAGATTCACCATAAAAAGTCTTATCTTCTTCCTCTTTATTACTTGGAGTCTCCCCTTCCTTAGGACTATCAGCATCCTTAAATCCAGGCATAACCTCTGTTCCACCATCACTCTTTAAATCAGATAATAAATCTAAAGACAAGGCTCCCGTAGACATACTCAAAGCTTCCTCTTCATTATCAAACTCTTCACTAAGTTTATCATACATTTCTTTAACTTTCTCTAAATCGGTTTTAATCTCCTCATCTGTCTGCAAAGTGTGTAAATAATCCTTAGAATTAGTTTGAAAATTTTGCACTTTATTTTCAGGCTTTATATTAGCAAGCATTTCATTAATATTATATACTTTTTTATCTTTTATAGGTTTAACTTCTTCTTCCTCTTCTTTAACAACTTTACAATTAGTATTCGTAATACTACCATATTCTTTCATTTTACGATATTCTTCCCTACTAGTAACTGTAGTCTTTAAATCAGTAATATCTATTTCATTTTCCGATACAGGTAATTTTAAATTCTCAAATTCATCATAAGCACCATATATTTGTCTATATAAGGGCTCATTCTTCTTAGTCCTCCTGGCATCATCTTTAAGTTTTTCTGTATAATATTTTTTCATTCTACTTTCCATAACTAACACCTTTACTTATTCATTTACTAATATAATAACACATTTTTTATATTAATAAAAGATTTTTATTGATTTTTTTTAAATTTACATTTATAATTATGGTAAAGGCAGGTGAAATCATGAAAGCAAAAGTAATTAAAGATAAATGCATTGGATGCGGAAACTGCGTTTCTTTAACAGACACACAAATATTTGACTTTAACGATGAAGGATTAGCAGAATGCATCGTCGAAAATATTCCAAAAGAAAAAGAAGAAGTAACAAAAGAGGCAATAAAATATTGCCCGACTGGAGCTATTATTGAAGAATAATACTCTTTTTTAATTTAAATAAAATATAGATAGATTAAGAATACTAGCAAACACTAACCAAAATAAATATGGAATATTAATAATTCCCGCTAGTTTATCTGATTTATAAAAATAATAAATCATTATAATAGTAATTCCAATTAAAGTAAGAAGCCATACAAAAGAAAGCAAATATAATTTAAAATTAAAGAATAGAATTACCCATAAATAGTTAAAAATTAAATTTAAAAGAAATAAAACCACATTTCTTTTATTTTTTTCTACTAAATAAAAGCTAACTCCAAGCAAACTATAAATAATAATCCAAACTATTATAAAAACTATTGGACTAGGAACAAAATCAGGCTTAATTATATTCTGAAAATTTTTTGAAGGATTACTAATTAAAGAAAAAATAAACCCAAAAAAATTAACTATAAATATATTAAAAAATAATAATTTAATATTTCTCAAATAAACACCCCCTAATAAATAGTATTACACTTTTTTATTAAATTTACACATATCCCTTAATTTACACTCTTCACATAAAGGTTTTCTACTCTTACAATAATACCTTCCAAAAAGAACTAGCTGAAGATGTAGTCTATTCCACTTTTCTTTAGGAAAATAATCCATAAGTTTTTTTTCAATAACTAAAACATCATCACCATCATCTGCAATACCAAGTCTTTTACTAACTCTAGAAACATGTGTATCAACTGCAAAAAGGGGATAATTATACATAATAGCTAAATATACATTAGTACTCTTTCTCCCTACCCCACTCATACTCTCTAAAAAATTTCTATCACATGATATACCACCATTAACAAGTATCTTATTAACAATATCCTTTATATATAGACTCTTCTTATTAAAAGAACCAACCGGTCTAATAATTTTTTTAATATCATCTAGACTTGCAGAAAAAAGCTTCTCCAAACTATCATATTTAGAAAAAAGAACCTTAGTAACCTCATTAACCCTTTTATCAGTACTTTGAGCACTAAGCATAATAGCAATAAGTAATTCATAATCCTTACTATAATTAAGTTCACACTTACAATCAGGTAATAATTCATCCAAATAACTTATAATATTATTATTCATCATCAAGCCAGTTATAATCAAAAACAGACACTTTAGCCTTACTCTTCATATATCTTTCCTTATCTTTAGCAATATCTGTCTTAGATCTATATCCTTTCTTTTTCCAATCCTGAAGAATTTTTTCAATATATCTTAAATTATTAACCCCATTATATATAGCTTCCTTAAGCGCTTCCTTAATAAGAACCTCCGGAACTTTTTCATTAATCCAGCTCTTAATAATCTCATATTCCATCGGAGACAAAGTCCTAGCAAACTCACTTTCAAACATACTAAAAATATCACTATAAGACTGCTTATCCTCTTCCTCTTCCCCTAAAATAAGACGCATAACTTTATTATATAAAAGTTCTAATGATAAATATTCCTCCATCTTGCCATTCTTACCCTTTTCTAAATCAAGAGATATAATATTTTTCTCAAGAAGACTATTAATAATCTCCATTACCTTATATTTACTCATATTAAACTCTTTTGCATAAATTTCTGGATTATACAAAACTTTATCACCCAAATTATACACATAAATAAGAAGAATAAGTTCTTCCGAAGTAATACCAAGAGTAATATAATTCTTAAATATTACATTAGGAATTACAACATCCCTTTCCTTAATAAAACACATTAACTTATCATTCATATTACCTACCCACCTTTAAACTACTAACAACCTCTCCACTAAAAACATCATAATACTCATAAACTACACTATTATCTAAAACTTTAGATATAACATATAAAATATTTCCATCATAAATAATATCATGATTTAACGCTTCTTTATATAAAGAGGAAGTATTATAACTAATAACCTCATTATATTTATCATCTAAAACAAAAATTTTATGAGAATTACTTATAATATAATATTCTTTATATTTATTAACCTTATCAATCGAAGATAACTTAATATCACTATTATTATTAACAATATCTTTTTTTATATTTATAACATATTTATCATTATTATAAGTAACAACCATAATAGCCATAATAAACAAAAATAAAACCCCTAAAAAAATATATATTATTCTTTTCACTTTACACGTCCTTATTATAAAAGACACAAACGTGTCTATTTTATTTCATCAATATATTTCTTAAGTTGTTTTGCATTCTTTTCAAATATAATCTTTAATTGATCATCAATCTCTACAACTCCCTTTGCCCCAAGTTTAAGTATACCATCTTTATTAGCTTTTGAAACATCCTTTAATGTAACCTTAAACCTAGACATCTGAGCCTCTGTTTCCACGATATTATCAATACCACCAAGTAAATCAACAAGCCTATTTAATTCAAGTTTTAAATCTTTACGATTACTTTTAACTAAAGCAAATGCTATAACTAATAAAACCGCAATTATAATTATATATTGATATGCCTGCATAATACACCTCTTTCATATTTACACTATAATTATACTATAAAATTCTTTTTACATCAATAGTATTGATTAAAAAAAACAAAAATGATATAATGTTATGGAAATGAGAAAGATGTAAAGGTGGTATAATGAAAAAAAATAATAACAAAAAAAAGACAATAAAACTTAATTATCAACGTATTTTCTGTGCCTTAAGTATTGGGTTTACACTTGGATGTATAATATTTTACGGCACTAGAACAATAAGTTTATATTTAGATACAAAAAAAGATAAAGTATCTGACACAAACATTGCAATGACAATAAAAAAAGACAATATAACAAATAAAGAATTTATAAACATTAATGGTTCTTACTACTTTACAAATGATCAAACTAATAACTATCTACAATATTCAAACATTCTATGGCGAATAGTCAAAATAAATAGTGATAATTCCGTAACTCTAATTAGCGAAGACATAATAACAGACCTCGCATATGGTAAAAATAAAACATATAGTGAAAGTTACATAAATAAATGGCTTAACAATGATGAAGATGAAACATATCAAAAATACACAGGTATATTAGAAAATCTAATAAATGACAAGGAAAAATATTTAGAAAAAATAAGTGTATGTGAAGATTCTGTAAATGAAGTAAGCAATGAAAGTTGTAAAAATAAATACAATGACAAACTACTTGGCATTTTAGATATAACAGATTATGTAAATACCGGAGCAGATAAAAGCTTTATAAATAATGATCAATCTTTCTACCTAAGTAATACAACCAAAGATGGTGAAATATGGTATATAAATTATGAAAACAAACTAGGAAAATCAGATGGTGAAGACATATATGGAATTAAACCCACTATTAATATAAAAGCGGATCAAAAAATAATAAGTGGTAAAGGAAGTAAAGAAAATCCATACATTATCGAAGAAGAAACAACCAAGTTTGGAAGTTATGTCAAACTAGATGAAGACATCTGGAGAGTAACAAATGAAGATGATGATAGTGTAACTTTAATGTTATATGACACATTAAAGAAAACATATAATTATGCATCAGCAGGATATAAATATGATACAGCAAAAATAGGTTCAGTAGCAGGCTATCTAAACACAACCTACCTAAATAATCTAAGTTATAAAGATATAATTAATGAGAAAAGTTACAGTAATGGATACTATGGCAAAGATAATGACTACAATTACATGGACACAATGACAGGAAAAATAAAAGCCAAAGTAGCTCTTCCTACAATCGGAGATGTTATCTTTAAATCTGACAGTAACGATTATATGACAATGACTGGATCTAATAAAAATGGAAATTTAATATATATAATAAATAACTCTGGAGAATTCTATACTGACAATTCCAAAAAAGAAAATAATATAGTACCTATAATAAATATAGATAAAGACTTACTAACAAGCGGAGATGGAACATTAAATAATCCATATGAAAGGAAGTAAAAAAATGAAGAAAAAGGTTCAAAACAAAAACAAAAAAAAGAAAATACATAAATTAACTATATTTTGTATAATACTAGATCTATTAGTAGCAACTGGATTCTTCATTACATACGGTCCAATTGACACCCTAAGAAATCTATATATAACAACAGCCATGAAAACAATGAATCATCAGTACTTTGCAAAAATATTCTATAATGATAAAACCATAGAAAAAGTTATGAACAGCAATTATTATATAAAAATTAATGACAAAGTTAACCTTGATAACATTGTAATAGATACCGGAGAAAAAGATCATTATAAAAACAAATATGACGAACAAATATTAAAAAGAGACAATCCAAATGACACATATAAATTAATAAATTTAAAAGTTGGAAGTGCTAATGCATATTTAGTAGCCATATATGAGCCTAAAAAAGTAAGACTAGTATCTAAAGAAACATTAGGAACAGAAAAAGGAGAACAACTAAAATCTATATGTAAAAGATATAACGCCAAAGTATGTATAAATGGTGGAGGATTCGTAGACTATGGATATGGTTCTGGTATTCCTCTAGGATACGTAATTGAAGATGGAGAAATAACCTGGACAGATGGAGATAGTGCCACTAAAACAGGAGAAATAATTGGACTTACAAAAGAAGGAAAACTAATGCTTTTAGAGGGAACTGGACAAGAAGCATTAAATGCTGGTATAATTCACGGACTAGAATTTGGACCATTCCTTATAGTAAATGGAAAGTCCATGGAAATAGTAGGAGACCCATGGGGAAGAGCCCCAAGAGTATCCATAGCTCAAAGAAAAGACGGTGTAATACTATTTCTTGTAATTGATGGAGAAAACTATATCTCTGGAGCAAGTCTAACCGACGTCGTAGATACATTAGTCCAATATGGAGCATACAACGCTGCCAATCTAGATGGAGGAACCTCAGCATCACTAGTAATTAACAACGAATTAATTAACAATCCCCCTAAAGCAAAAAGTTATGGAGGAAGATATATTGTAACAGGTTGGGGTTACACACCATAAAAGCTAAGGAAACATATTCCTTAGCTTTTATTTTAGACTAATAGATAAACCCTCAATAGTAATATCAACCTCTCCTAAAGATAACTTATCCAAAATAATTTCTTCAACCTCATTAGAAATTATTCTTTTTATATTTCTAGCACCATAATCTCTATAAGAACTCTTGTTAATAATATCCCTCGTAAGTTCTTCTCTAAAAGTAAGATTTACTTTATTATATTTTTTACGTAACCTACTGTATTCTTTTTCAATAATATTAATAATATCAGTTTCATTTAAATAATTAAAAGGAACAACATAGTCTATTCTATTTAAAAATGCTAAACTAAAAAATTGCTTTAATGAATTAGCAGAATACTCCCCAAAGTTTTTATTAAACCCCACCTCTTCTTTTTCAAAAGAAGCATTAGTAGTCATTATAATAATATTATTATTAAATTTTACAACATTTCCCTTATTATCTTTTAAAATACCATCATCCAGTACCTGATAAAATAAATTAATTACACTTGGGTGTGCTTTATCAATTTCATCTAAAAGTATAACAGAATTAGGTTTCTCTTTAATTTCTTCAAGAATAGTTTTATTATCATCATATCCAACGTAGCCTGGTGAAGACCCAATAATTTTATTAACACAAGTAGCATCAGAATACTCACTCATATCAATCCTAATAAAATTATTATTTGAAGACAAAGCACTTGCATAAACTCCTGCCAAAGCA
Source organism: uncultured Bacilli bacterium (assembly GCA_934096315.1). Classification (GTDB taxonomy): domain Bacteria; phylum Bacillota_I; class Bacilli_A; order RF39; family UBA660; genus UMGS2068. Next base: position 2,048 of record CAKOLT010000018.1, on the reverse strand, counting down.
GTCTTTCCTACTCCAGAAGGTCCCGCAAATAATATAGAATAACATCTATTATCCCTATAACCAGACTTTATCTTTTTAGTAATATTTAAAAGACAGTTTATAGCTTTATCCTGACCAATAACTTTTTCCTCAAGTTTAGATTTAATAACACTAATAATTTTTATTTCATCCTTCATTATTTCATAAACCGGAATGCCCGTTTTAGTATGAATAACCTTTGCTACATCACATATTTGGACTTCTTTTTGAATATTATTTCTATTTACAAATAAATTATTAAGTTCCTCCTCCAAAACTTTTTCTTTTTTTAACAAACTTAAAGCCTTTTCAAGTTCATTATCTAAAATAAAGGTATTTTTATTTATATTAATTTTTTCAAGTTCATTTTTTATATTACCTATCTCTTCTATATCACTTTCTTTTTTTATAGAAACCATCGCACACGATTCATCCAAAACATCTATAGCCTTATCTGGAAAAAATCTATCATATATATATTTATCAGTAAGCATAACTATCATTTTAATAACTTCATCACTAACCTTTACTGAATGATATTTTTCATAAATAGGTTTAATTTTTGAAAGAATATTTATCATTTCTTCTTTTGAAGGTTCTACAACATTAATTTTTTGAAATCTTCTTTCAAGAGCACCATCATTTCTAATAAATTTTTTATACTCTTCCGTGGTAGTAGCCCCGATACACCTAATTTTTCCCCTCGCAAGAGCAGGTTTTAAAATATTAGAAGCATCTATTGCACCTTCTGCACCACCTGCCCCTACTAAAGTATGGACTTCATCAATAAATAAAATAACATCTTCATCTTCCTCAACTTCTTTAATAAGTTTTTTCATTCTCTCCTCAAACTCACCACGATATTTAGTACCTGCAACTAAAGAAGCCATATCAACAGAAATTATCCTCTTATTAGAAAGTTTAAGTGGTACCTTATGACATGAAATTAATCTACTTAATTCCTCCACAATTGCAGTCTTACCAACCCCAGCTTCTCCAATTAAAATAGGATTATTCTTACTTCTACGGCATAAAACCTCTAATAGTCTTTCAACCTCTTTTTCTCTTCCAATAACAGGATCCACTTCTCCTTTTTTTGCTCTCTCAGTTAAATCAATACCAAAATCATATATTAACATTTTACTATTTTTTTTATTACGTTTGCTATTTAAAGAAAAAGTCATAAATTCTTTATAAATGCTATCAACATTAATATTCATATTAGTTAAAGTTCTAATTGCTATTCCTTCTCCAATATCAAGCAAACTAATAAATAAATGATTAATAGTAATTTCTCCCTTACCATCATCCTTACTACTAAGAGTAGCATTTTCTATAACCTTCTTTAATAAAGGCGTATATATATATATTTCACTTTTTTCATTACCAATGCCAACTACTTTAACAATTTCATCTTTAAATTTTTTATAAGTTAAATTATATGCTTTTAATTTTTCACATATCTCATTCTCACCATATAATATTGCTAAAATTAAGTGTTCTGTACCAATATATGGATGTTTTAATTCCATCATTTCAATTTTTGCTCTCGTTAAAACATTTTGTGTTTCTTCACTAAAATTTCCAATCATATAATCGTCCTTTCATACTTATTCTATGTTAATAATGATAATAATTCCAAGATTTTATACAAAAAATAAAGACTAATTTTTTATGCTATAATAAAAAGTCATAATTACACAAAGGTTATCATGTCCAAAACTTAAAATAATTATGACTTTCTACTTTAATATTTACTTCATTTTATAATAAAAAAAATATTGGCAACGTCCTATTTTTGCTAATACTATCGTCGGCGCTGAAGTGCTTAACTTCTGTGTTCGGGATGGGAACAGGTGGATCCACTTCGCAAAAATTACCAATATACTTTTTTCATTTATATTTATAGTTCTCTGAAAACAAGATAATGTGTCATCAAACTAGGTTTAATCTGGGATTAAATCCTCAATCTATTAGTACTAGTCCGCTCAATGTATCGCTACACTTCCACTTCTAGCCTATCAACCAGT
>CAKOLT010000017.1 GCA_934096315.1 uncultured Bacilli bacterium | reverse complement strand
TTATATTAAGATCTTCATCTTAATATCATTTTTATCAAGTATGACTAGTTTTCCATAAAACTTTTCACACTATCATTCTCTCTATTACTCTAAGTTTACTACTTCGAGCTCTATTATTTTCTTCTACTTCTTCACGGCTAGGCACTATCTTATTACTAATAATCTTATATTCTGGAGTGCACCCTGTGGGTATATATGGTAAATTCTTTAAATTAGGATCCATATATGAATACTCTTTAAATATATCTTTAACAATTCTATCTTCTAGAGAATGAAATGTAATAACTAAGCATCTTCCTCCTACTTTAAGCATATCCAAACTATCTCTAAGTGCCTTATCTAAATTATCTAACTCTTTATTAACTTCTATTCTAATAGCTTGAAATACCCTTCTCGCCGGATGATGATCTCTAAAAGCACTATAAGGCATTCCACTTCTAATTATATCAACTAGTTCTAACGTAGTCTCTATATTCTTATTAGATCTATATTTAACTATTTTATTTGCAATACTATGAGCATACTTCTCTTCCCCATATTCTCTAAATATCCTAGTTAACTCATCTAAACTATATTCATTAACTACAGAATATGCAGATAACTTATTACTCCTGTCCATCCTCATATCAAGTTTAGCATCCTTATGAAAACTAAACCCTCTATCTTTTTCATCTAACTGTACAGAAGAAACACCTAAATCAAATAAAATACCATCTATTTCATAAACACCACGCTTATTAAGTTCTTCTTTTAAATTAACAAAATTAGAATTAATTATCTCAAAATTATTAAAATCTTTACTAAGTTTATCATAACTACACTTACAAGCATAGTCATCCATATCAAAGCAAAACACTTTACCCTTTTTAACTCTTTTTAATATTTCTGAAGTATGCCCACCATAACCTAGTGTAGCATCAACATAACAACCATCTTCTTTAAGATTAAGCATTAAAATACATTCGTTTAACAAAACACTCTTATGCATTATTTCCCCCCTCAAATAAGTTTTCTGCAACTTCATCTAGTATATCATAGTTTTCATCCATTAGACCAATAAATTTATCTAATGCCCAAACTTCCAGACGATCATTAACCCCAATGATTGTACATTCTTTTTTAATTTCTGCATAATCAGTTAAAGAAGATGGTATAACCACTCTGCCTTGCTTATCAAATTCACATATAGTAGCACCAGACAAGAAGAATCTAGTAAATATTCTAGTATCCTTTTTAGTAAAAGGTAGGTTCTTTAAAGATAAAACTATTTTATCCCATTCTTCTAAGGAATAAACAAATAAACATCCATCTAATCCCCTTGTTATAATAACTTTATCTCCAAGTTCTTCTCTAAATTTAGAAGGTATTATTAATCGTTTCTTTTCATCTATATTATGACGAAACTCTCCCATTAACATACTATCCCCCACTTTCTACCACTTTCTGCCACTCTATGTATATATTCTATATCATTTTTTTCTATTTGTAAATACATTTTACAAAACTTTACATTATCTTAGTTATATTTAGTAAAGTTATATATGGTAGTATAATAAAAGAACCTCCTCGTAATAGAAGAAGTTCTTTTGTTATATTATCTGCTTACTTGGTATGGGTTTGATTCTTCTCCGGTGCCTCCGGTTATTATTACGTCTGGGGTTAGATAGAAGACTGGACGAACCGAACGTCCAAGATATGTGTATCGGTATCTGACAGTATTAACCATACCAGAACCGTTGATATCAAACGAATAGTGAGAAGTACGAGAATCTGGCGATAATATCCATTCTCCTCCATAAAATATTAACAAAAATGTATTCCCACAACCATTGTAGTACTCAAATAAATCAGTTTTTGTTGCACAAGCCTCTCCTGCAGAATAACCATAATCTGATGGATACATTAAGGCTACCTTTCCATCCCAATAATATGGCCTGCTAGTATCGTATCTTCCATTATTGTATCCAGTATTTGTTCTTTCGTATATATACATTGCAGTCGTTGCAATATTTGAAACATCATGTCCCGCTAAATAATATCTGGAGTTTGAAATCATATTAAGAACATCAGATTCCATTTTATATTCATCTCCAGAGAAATCCACGGTTATAGTTTTCGAGCTTCCGTCGAGGGGATAATAGTACATAATTCCGCTTTTCCCTCCCCACCATAGACCATTATCTCCTTCTGAATTTAGCATCTCCATTATAGTACTTCCTGAATTATCTCTCCCTGTACTAGGTAATTCCTTAGCATTAGAATATCCTGTAGTACTATCTGTTACTGGTGCCCATATATTTTGACTATGACTATTGTTTATATCATCCGTAGATGTTGTCAGGTTCCAGGCAAACTCTGTTATTTCCCCAGTACTACCATCTCCTACTTTAAGGGTTGTAGCCTTAATAACTTTAAGTTTATTAATCCCCTCTAACTCATCATAAATACTACCTATTATTCTATAAAGATATTATTTACAACTACATTTCTTTCGTAAGTACCGTAACTAATTAATTCATCTGAATGACAATCTAAACACTGCAAATAACCAAAGTTTAGAGTATTCTCGTACTCTTCAATAGCTTTGGTTAATTCTCCAACTAACTTTACAGCAGATATTTTTTTATGTTTTTTTGTGTAAATAAGAATAAGAGTCCACAATTTTCCTTTAAAATATTTATTCATGAGGGGCTCCTATCTTAATATATTTTGACTCTGTCAAAATATATTACTTTCTTTACAATAATCGTTATACTATATATTTCTTTACTCTTCACGTACTTTTGTAACTTTTTTCAAAAAAATATTGACTATTAATTACTTCTTAAAGCCTTAACCGGATCCTTCTTACTAGCCATCTTAGATGGTATTATACCCCCGATTAAAGTTAATATAATACTAATAACCACCAATATAATAGCATGCACTACACTAAGAACTGCTACACCCTTAAGGTTTGTTAAAGAATATATAATACTATTAACTGGTACAAGTAATAAATAAGTAATAAGTATTCCCATAACCCCACTAAATAGTCCAATTAAAAATACTTCTGCAGTAAACACTCTCGTAATATCTTTCTTTCTAGCCCCTAAACTTCTTAAAATACCTATCTCCTTAGTTCTCTCTAACACACTAATATATGTAATAATTCCTATCATAATTGAAGACACTACTAAACTAATACCACTAAAACATATAAGAACAATAGTAATAGATCCCATAATATTACTAGATAAGCTAGATATAGTCTTTGCTAAATCAGTATAAACTATCTTTTCTTCTATACTCTTACCATCATTATATTTATCTAAATAACTAACTAACTTATCTTTACTATCAAAATCATTCGGATACAAATATATCATATTAGGAGTCTTAGTTCCCCCAAGAAGGGATAACACCTCTTCCTTAGCCAAATCATCTGTAAATAGTTCCCCAGTTAAAACATTATAATTAACTTCCCTTTGTTTAACTACTATATCACTAGAACTATTATCATTAATTATATCTTCCATTAAGTTATTATTATATAATATTAAACTGCCCATATCAAAGGTACTATTATCACTCTTAACCCTAACAATACCTACAACATTTAATACTCTATTATTTATAGAATTATATAACTTATCATACTCAAAACTAGAATTAAAATAAGTACCATTATTAATATAATAATCATTATTATTAACTACTTTAAACTCTTTATTAATTATTTTATCAAAAGATACTTTCTCCATATTATCATATCCAAACATAGATAATATACTCTTATCTACTTCATTCTTATTATTAACAAGAAGTAATATTTCATTATTATTACGAGGAAATGATCCATATAATAAATCATAATTATCCTTTAAAAAACTCTTACCATTAACATCTACTGGTATAGGCATAAACTTTGTTATGTCTAACTTTTTTATACTATCATTAACCCTACTAAAAACATTCATATTATAAGAGTAAAAATATGTATAAGATCCAAGTAATGTAGTATCTATATTCTTAACATAATCTATATATTCACTCTTAATATTATTTACATGAGAAAACTTATCTTGACTCTCATCTTTTAAATAAACATAACTATCACTCGGATATAATTTCTTCTTATCATTATTATCTTTTAAACTATCCATACTAACATCACTACTACTCGTAGATATTATAATAGGCATACTAGATAAAGTATCTTTCTCAAATATATCAATCTGTTTATCAAATCCATTTGAAAGAGATAAAATAAGAGCAATCCCTATTATACCTACTGAAGAAGCAAAGGAAGTAAGAAATGTTCTTCCCTTTTTAGTAATAATATTATTAAAAGATAATTTAAGGGCTTCTAAAAAATTCATTGAAGTTTTCTTTATTTTAAATTCTTTTTTATCTAAATCCTTCTTTTTATATCCACTATCTTTAACTATTTTACCATCTGATAACTCAAGTATTCTAGTAGAATATTCTTTAGCTAAACTACTATTATGAGTAACCATAATTACTAATTTATCTTTACTTATTTCTTTAATTAATTTCATTATCTGAATACTTGTCTTTGAATCTAAAGCTCCGGTAGGCTCGTCTGCTAGTATTATATCTGGATCATTTACAATACATCTAGCAATAGCAACTCTTTGCATTTGTCCTCCAGAAAGCTGATTAGGTTTCTTATGAATATGTTCTTTTAAACCTACTTTATCTAAGGCACTAATAGCCTTTCTCCGTCTTTTTTTACCACTAAGTCCACTTAGAGTAAGTGATAACATTACATTATCCAAAACACTAATATGATTTATTAAATTATAATTTTGAAAAATAAATCCCACTAAATTATTACGATAATAGTCCCAGTGTTTATCTTTAAAATCTTTAGTAGACTTATCATTAATGATTAAGTCTCCACTATCATACCTATCTAATCCTCCGATTACATTAAGAAGTGTAGTCTTACCACTACCTGATGGACCTAAAATAGAAACGAACTCTCCCCTTTGTAATTCTAAATCAATATCAATTAATGCATGATGTACAAGGCTCCCACTTTTATAACTTTTATTTACTTTTTTTAATTTAAGCATTTTATATCCCTCCACTAATATTATTACGGAAAAAAATGAAAATTCCCCTATAAATTTAAAATTTCTACAAAAAAAATGAATATTTGACACTTTTTTGTGTCAAATACCCATTAAACAAGAACATTAGTTCCCCATTTGTTTCATTACTTCATCAGCAAAGTTTTCTTCTTTTTTCTCCATTCCCTCACCAACTTCATAACGAACAAATGATAATACTTTACTACCCTTATCTGCGACGTATTTTCCAACTTTCATTTTATTTTCTTTAATGAAACCTTGTTCTATTAAACATACTTCTTCATAAAACTTATTAAGTCTACCATTAACAATCATGTCAATTTTCTTTTCATCTAATCCCTCATTAATAGCAGTTTCCTTTAAGATATTTCTTTCTTTTTCTACTACATCACTTGGAACATCTTCTTTAGATAGATATAATGGTCTCATAGCAGCCGTTTGCATAGCAATATCTTTAGCAAGATCCTCATCTTTAGAAAGAACAACTACTGTAACTATTTTACCATTCATATGACTATAAGTACCAAATACTTCATCATCATTTTTAGTAACTATATTAAATCTTCTTAAAGATAATTTTTCCCCAATAATACTAATTTTATGAGTAATTAAATCATTAATTGTCTCACCAGAAAATAATTTAATTTCTAAAGCTTCGTTTACATCTTTAACATCATTATGAAGAAGTGCATCTGCTATAGTGTTAATAAGATAAATAAATTCTTCATTCTTAGCAACGAAATCAGTCTCTGAATTAACTTCTACTATAACAGCTTTATTTCCTTCTACTTTTGATATTGCAAGACCTTCACTAGCAATACGAGTAGACTTTTTTGCAGCCTTAGAAATACCTTTTTCTCTAAGATAAGTAATAGCTTCTTCCATATTACCTTTTACTTCTTCTAAAGCTTTCTTACAATCAAGCATACCTGCCCCAGTAAGTTCTCTAAGTTCTTTAACCATACTTGCACTAATCATATTCTTCTCTCCTTTATTTTAAGGCTTCTATTAATTCTTCTTTTTTCATTTTAGAATAACCTTTAATTTCTTTTTTCTTTGCTAATTCTCTTAGTTCTGATACAGTTAAAATAGTTAAATCTATTTTAGTTTCTTTTTTAACTGATTCTGGCTTTTCTGGTGTAACTATATCTTCACTAACTTCTTTGCTTTTCTTTTCAAGAAATTTTGGTATTTTTTTAGTTTCTTCTTCTGATACATAGTCAACAACATCTGCTCCAACAGCTTCTGCAATAGCATTTGTTAAAGCACCAATAACTACTTTAACTGATTTTACTGCATCATCATTTCCTGGTATTACATAATCTATTCCATCCGGGTCACAGTTAGTATCTATAAGTCCAAATACAGGAATACCTAATTTATTAGCCTCTCTAATGGCATTATATTCCTTAGTAGAATCTATTATAATAACAGCCTTAGGTAATTTATCCATATCCCTAATACCACATAAATTTTTATTTAATTTATCATATTCTTTTTTAAGACCTACTACTTCTTTCTTAGGTAATTTATCAAATGTACCATTCTTTTCCATCTCTTCAATTTGACTTAAACGGTATACTCTTTTTCTAATAGTTTTAAAATTAGTAAGTGTACCTCCAAGCCATCTTTCAGTCATATAATACATACCAACTCTTGCAGCTTCTTCCTTGCATACTTCTCCAGCTTGTTTCTTTGTACCTACATAAAGTACCTTTCCACCATCTGAAACGATTTTTTTAAGTTGTTCGTAAGCTTCTTCTAACTTTGTAACAGTCTTTTGTAAATCCATAATGTATATATCATCTCTTGTAGAGAAAATATATTCTTTCATTTTAGGATTCCATCTTTTTGTCTGATGTCCAAACTGAACACCAGCTTCTAATAAGTAATTCATTGCAACTACTGACATATTTTTTTCCTCCTTTTGTTTTTTCTTCCGAATATTTCTACCTTAAACTCCACCACATGGCACTAGGTTTTTAAGTCAATATTCGTGCTATTTTTGAAAAGCCATAAATATAATAACATACTTAGAACACTTTTTCAATACAATTTATGTCAAATATCAAATATTTTTCTAAGTTTTTTACCAAAATTCAAAAATAGTGCTTGTTTGTCTCCAGTTTATTAATTTTATTATTCTAAATAAATTTATTTATAATATTTAAAATAATAAATATTGCAATTAACGAATGATTATAGTATAATTTTTTTGAGGTGTTAAACATGCAATTTAATGAAACTTTAAACAAACTTTTAAACGAACTATCATGCACTCCTAAAGAACTATCACATAAGTCAGGTATATCACAGTCCGTTATAAGTAGATATAGAAGTGGTACAAGAACTCCAAGTATTGAAAGTAAACAACTTAAAAAAATAATTGATACATTATATAATATAAGTATAGAGAAACAAAAAAATAATTACACAAGAGAATATATAAAAGAAGTTCTAACTAATTCCATTAACAATAAAGATAACTTTAATTATAAAGATTTCAGTAACAAGTTTAATCAATTAATCAAAGTATTAAATATTAACATAAGTGAAATGGCAAAAAATATTGCTTTTGATGCTTCTCACATCTCTAGAATTAGAAACGGTAAAACAAGACCATCCGACCCCTTAAATTTTAGCTTAAAAATATGTAACTATATTACTTCTAAATATAACACTAACGAAGATAAGAAAAAATTATCTACCATCATAGAAAAAGATTATAATAAAATAAATAATAAAACTATATATAACTGGCTAATTAAAAGTAATGAAATATCTCCAAATGAAGTAAATAATTTCTTAAATAGCGTAGATAACTTCAATATAAATAATTATATTAAATCAATCAAGTTTGATGAAATAAAAGTACCAAGTATCCCATTTTATAAACTTCGTAATAAAAACTATTACGGACTTGAAGAAATGAAAAAAGCAGAAATTGATTTCTTAAAAGCTACCACCTTTTTCAAAGGAAAAGAAGATGTATTCATGTGTAGTGACATGCCTATGGAAGATATGGCAGTTGATACCGACTTTGCTAAAAAATGGATGTTTGGTATTGCAATTCTTTTAAAAAAGGGACTACACTTAAACATTATTCATAATATTAACAGACCATTTAATGAAATGATGCTCGGACTAGAAAGTTGGATACCCATATATATGACTGGACAAGTATCCCCATACTACCTAAAGGATATAAAAAATAACCCTTATATGCACTTAAACTATGTATCATCCCAAGTAGCTCTAACCGGAGAATGTTTAAAAGGATACCATAATAAAGGTAAATACTATATAACTTCTAATAGCAAAGAACTATTATATTATAAAGAAAAAAGAGATATATTACTTAAAAAAGCAACTCCCCTTATGGAAATATTTACAGAAGAAAATAAAAGCATGTACAAAGAATTTATTACTAAAGATACAAAAATAATAACAAACAGAAAAAGAACAATATCTTCTCTACCATTATTTACAATTGATGATACCCTATTATTACAAATATTAAAAAGAAATAAACTTTCTATTGAAGATATCGAAATAATTATGACCTCTAAGAAAAGGGAAAAAGAGATAATTGAGAACATACTAACTCATAGTAAGATTGAAGACCACATCTGCATTCAAAAACAAAAAGATGAAATATATTTATCTCTTGAAAGTACATTTTATAACAAGAAAATAAAATACACATACGAAGAATACAAAAAACACTTAAAAAATACTAAGGAATATTACAACAAAAACTATAAAATAATATACGAAAAAAATAGTACATTTAAAAATATAACCATCACTATAGTTAAAGATAACTATGTAGTAATATCAAAGATAGAAAGCCCAAATATACATTTTATTATTAAACATCCCAAGCTAGTGGATGCAATAACTAACTTTGATCCCCCTCTAGTAGAAGTTTAAATTACTATTTCTGTTTAAAATAGGAATCCATTTTTAAAATGTATTCTTTTCTTTTTTGCAGTTTTAAAGGATTATGACTAAGAGCATCACACTTTTGAATTATAAAAAGCATTTTATAAAACTTATAATTATCTTTATTAATTTTATCTACATCAATCTTAGTATCATGATACTTAATTAAATAACAAATTAACTTACTATTATCATAACTTATACCAAGCCTCTTTAAAACAGTTTTAGCTATTTCCATAGACTTAATATTATGACCATAGAAATGTCTAACAGGACCCTCCTGATAAGAAAAAGGTTTACCAATATCATGAAGAAGAAGAGCTAACCTTATAATATAATCATTCGGAGAAAGACTTAAAGCAAGTAAAGTATGCTCCCATACATCAAGATGATGATGGGGATGCTTATGTTCAAACCCAATACAAGGTTTAATCTCTGGAATAAGATTTAAAACATAATCTAAATTATCTTCGATCTTTCCCTTAACATCAGAAGAAGAAAGTATATCAAATAAATCCATAATTCACCTCACATATATAACTAATTATAACATATAACCATAACTTTTTTAAAAAATAAAAGAATAAAGGTTGACAAAGCAATATTTTTAGTTTAAAATTATTATGTAAGCGTTTCGGAGTAGTACTCAAGAGGCTGAAGAGGCGCCCCTGCTAAGGGTGTAGACTGGGAAACTGGTGCGAGAGTTCAAATCTCTCCTACTCCGCCATTTTAAATATGTATTTGAAAAACTTATCTAATTAAAATCACTTATGTGATTTTATTTTTTTACATAAAAAAACTATTTAACAAAACATTAAATAGTTTTTTAATTATAAACATTTATTTATCTCATTATAAATAAGTTCATACGGCTTAATATCATAATGAAGACCATCTTTACCAGTTAACTTCCCATAAGTAGAAGTATATATATCACAAAACTTAATATTCTTATTTAATCCATTCTTTAACTTCTCATTAAATGTTATAACCTGCTGATTAGTAACCTTATAATCATTAGCCCTTGCTTTATCATCCAAAACCTGTGTAACCGATGTAACAACTATCTTTGGATTATTTTTAATACTTAAATTATTATAAAATTGAATATACTTTGATACATTACCTAAATCATTAACCCCAAGACTAAACACGACAACATTATAACCATTCTTTTTACTAACCTTACTCTTAACCTTCTTACTAGCAGTATTAGAAAGCCAATTATAACCCTTACCTACTTCTGCTATACAATCACCATTAATATTAACAGCATTACACATCCCAACTGTCCTAGAGTCTCCTACAAATAAAACCTTCTTATTAGTTTTAACGTCTGTCGTATTATCATCCTGATTATTACCTTGATTATCACCACTAGTAGTATTATCATTATTATTACCAGTATTACCACTACCACCAGTATTATCATTATTAAAATCTTTACTATTATCCTTATTACCCTTTATATTACTAAATCCATTACCCCTGTTACTATCAGTATTAGAACCAGTATTACTACTACTATTATTGTTATTATTACTACTTATCTGACTATTTAATCTCTCTTTCTCCTGATCATATATTATCTTATATTTAGCAATCCCATCACTAGTAGCATTAGCTAAACATGCAGAATATGGAACTCCTAGAGAACCAAGCATATTATTAACAGCCAAAACTATAGTGGGCACAAAGAAAGCAGCTACACCATATAAAATCCTTTTAATAGCTATCTTATTATTCTTCTTTATATCATCAGTATTTTGAGCTATAACATTCTTAAAAAAATCAATAGATACAAATACAATAACCCCGATTGGTATAAGTGTAAATAAAACTTGAATAATAACCTTAATTAATCTAACTATTTTTAATATATCAGGTTGTTGACACGGACCTATAGTCGTTAAAAAATCTATCATAATTCCTCCTAAACTTATATTAAGTATACACTATATAGTGATAAAAGTAAAGAAAAAGATAGATTATTTATTAGCATATACACTAACTTTTTTTCTATCTTTACCAAAACGTTCATATTTAACATATCCACTCATTGTAGCATATAAAGTATCATCTGTTCCTCTTCCAACGTTTTCTCCAGGATGTATTTTAGTTCCTCTTTGACGATATATAATACTACCACTAGTTATATATTCACCATCTCCTGCTTTTGCTCCAAGTCTACGACCAGCTGAATCTCTTCCATTACTAGTAGAAGATTGTCCCTTTTTATGAGCAAATAACTGGATATTAAATTCTAAAAATTTAACCATATTATTCCTCCTTAATCATAATATTATTTTTATACTGTCTTTCCAAATCTTTAAGACATCTTATCATATTTTCAATAAGTTTAATAACTACCTCATCTTCTTTGACAATATCAATAACTAAATACCCACTACCATAATCTACATTAATAGTATTACCAGAAATAGAATAAATAGCATTTATTGTACAAAGTACTGTACTACTTACAGAGGCACATACTATATCAGTTCCAAAATCACTATAATTAGCGTGTCCCTTAATAGTAATATTTTTTTTATTATTATTAACTATAACCTTAATCATTGTCTACCTACTTAATAGAATTAATTACAACTTTTGTATAAGGTTGACGGTGCCCTTGTTTTTTTCTGGTACTTCTTTGTTTTTGTTTATATCTAAAGATAGTAATTTTCTTATTCTTACCTTGTTTAACACAAGTACCTACTACTTTAGCACCCTTAACATATGGATTACCTACTACACCATTAGACATAAGAACTTTATCAAAAATAACTTCTTTGCCTTCTTCAAGATCTAACTTTTCAACATAAATAGTATCTCCTTCACTTACGTAGTATTGTTTTCCACCAGTTTCAAATATTGCTTTCATTTCTTACCTCCTTACATTTATTATAAGACTCGCCCTCAAGGTACCTAAGTTTTTAACCTTTCTAGTGCGGTTGTAGAACAACAAGAGGTCTTACAAACATATAAAATTCTACCATAATTAATAACGTTTGTCAAATATTTTCTTTAAAAAAAGTTTTTCTGGTAAAAATTTATCTCCATCTTTAATAATATGTATAGAATTTTTATGCATTTTATCCATATTTGCAATAACTTTAACATTATTAAAATATATATTATAAAGATATCTTTCTAGTAAAAATCTATTAAATAAATACTTTCTACTTTTATAAAAACTAATAATATTAGAAATAAGCGTACTTAAAACAATTATATATGCATAATTAAACGTATAATAATTCTGAATAAATAAATATCCTAAAAGTAATATAGAAAAATACAAAGTAATATCATTAGACTTCTTATAACTAATCTTTTTAGCTAAAAATAAATTAAGAATTTTAAACCCATCCAAAGGATATATAGGCAGTAAATTAAAAAAAAGAATACTATAGTGGTAATCAGAAAATATATTAAAAGCATAACCCCTAATTAATCCATGGGTAAATAAAATATATATAATTAAAAAGTATAAAGACTGAAAGATAACCCCAAAAGTAGCAAGTAATAACTCATCATCAATATCTCTATTAATAAACTCTTCTAACTTAGTAATTCCCCCATAAGGATAAATTACTATTTCTATAACTTTAAATTTCTTTAATTTACATATAAGATAGTGACCTAGTTCATGGACAATAATAATACTTGTAAATATAATTAAATTAAGAAAATATCCCGTTAATATAAAACCTAAAGCTACAAATAAAAAAGAGGGATGAAATCTAATTAAGCATTTTTTCATAATCTAAAAATTTTCCATCCTGACAATAAACTAAATACAAATAATTACCCTTAGCTTCTCCGAGAAAAGAACCCTTCTCAACATAATCATAAAGTTTAACTACAGAATTATTTATATTACCATACCATATATCAATATCATCTTCTGTCTTAACAATAATAACATTACCATATCCCTCTTTCTCTCCGATAAAAACAACTAACCCACTAGAGACATTAGGGACTAAATAATTATCATCAACATCAAGTTTTACCCCATCTTTATATTTTGAAAAAGAAAAATATTTAAGTTTTTCATTAAAAACAACTTCTGCATTATTAGTTACCTTATCTAAAGGAAATATTCCCCCAAGATATTTATTATATAAACTCTTTACTTTAGTAAAATTAAAAGTATTATTGTAAAAATGTTTATTTACAAAGTTATTAAAAGATGTATTTGATTTATATAATATAGATACTAACAAAAAAAGTACTATACAAACCATTAACTTAGAAAATAATTTTTTAATACTAAATTTTTTAGATTTATTACCATTTATTTTACTTATATACTTCTCTAACTCTTTCTTATTCATTATCTTCACCAGTAAAATGTATGCAGGACTATAAGAAAATATGATTTAAAGAAAGATAAACCCTTAAACTAGAATTAGATAAAGTTACCCTGACACTCTTTTTTAAGGGTGTATAATCTTTTTTAGTAAGAACTCCCAGAGTAAGTAAAAAATACATAAAATAATCAGAATTACTAAAAACGTCAGGTAAAACAAAATCTCCATAAAAATCATTTTTAATAATAATTTCATCTTTCAAAGAAATTGAAGTATCTACCCCACTTGTTTGAAATAAATATATTATTTTTTTAAAGAAAGAATCATCATCTTTAGTTATCTCATCTTTTTTATAAATATGATGTAGAAAGTATCTCGGATTACAAGTTAATAACTCCCCGATTAAATAATTACCACACCACTTATTAACAGAAATAATAGAACTATTTTTACCATAATACTTTAGCAGTTTTTCTAATTCTGCATAACTATATCCAAAATATTTACTATATGCTATTTTATTAATATCAAAACGATGCATTTTTTTAAAATTATTAATACATTCTAAATCACCACATCTAACTACTGCAGTTACAATAAAATACTTTAAGAAAGAACACTTAACTAAAGAATTAAATAACGTATTAATATCCCTCATTACTTTAGAAAAACACTTATAAACAAGACTCTGAATAATGACTCTATCATAGTCTTCAAGAACTACAAAAACATTTTGTTTGTAATACTTATTAAGTAAAGTAACTAAAAACATAAAATAGTTATCTAAATTATTACATTTACCATTTAAAACTTCATTAAACTTCTCTAACTCATCATCCATAAGTTTAAACTCTTTAAGTAAATAGCAATGCTTTTTAAATAAATTACTTATCTTAACACTAATTCTCTCAAGAAACTCTTCATATGAATTAAAATTAGCACAATCTTTAAAAGACATATATATAAAGGGATACTTATTTAAATACTTTAAATATTTACCATCTAAAGCCACACCCACTTCCAAATTACTAAATAATTCTCTAGACTCCTCCCTATTACTAAAAAAGTAATAAAGCATAGAAGAATTTATAGTCTTACCATAACCACTTGGTCTTGTAAATATTATTTTATTACCATCATTATCAAGTAACTCCCCAATTAAAAGAGTTTTATCAACATAATAGTTCTCTGAATTTATTAATTCCTTAAAATCAGTTATCTCAAATTGACATTGTCTCATTTTTTAACACCTCTGTTAAAATTATATACTATAATATAAAAAAAAGCAATATAAATTGCTTATTTTTTTACTCAACGCCTTCGATAGTACCTTGAATCTTATCTTGAGCTCCAACAAGGTTAACAGAAACGGTTGCTTTAAATGTTTTTCCAGATTCTTTCGGAGTCTGATCAACATCAAGATTATTTAAAAATACTACTAAATCATATTTTTTTGTTTGATTAGAACCAATAGTAACTGGCTTATATTCAGTTGAATCATACCCAAATACTGAAGATACTGGATTAGCAACATCATCACTAGGAGCTGGTAAAGACAAACTACCAGTAAATACTGATGCAGGAGTAAATGGTTTTGCTCCAACATAATCACTTACATCATATACCATATATCTTAAATTCTCAAACCCATTTTCTGATACGGTAATCTTTCCCGTAATATCTATACTTTGATCTCCCTTATTTTCTACTTCAAAATGATAAATACTACAAACACCCTTACCCTTATCATCTATACACTGACTTTTTGAATCATCATCACCATAACCAAACATATATCCCGCTGTAGCAACATTAGCAGATGCTGGAATTAATTCCTCTGCACCAGTCATAGTATCACCATCAGTATAATTAATAATAACCTGACTAGCTTTAGCAGTTACAGCATTCTCCTTTCCAGATTGTGATGCTGTAAAGTACGCCATAGTAGCCCCAATCATTGCCACTATAAGTGTAGCTACACCTATAACTCCAAAAAATATTCCTTGACTATTCTCTCTATTTTCACTTTTAGTATTACCCTTCATTTCATGTCCTCCTATTCTTACAATAAAATGATACCAAAAAAGAAAAAAAAAAGCAATACTTTTTTTCAAAAAAAAAGAAGATTATTTTTTTTCCTTATCAATATAATCTTCTTTTATATTATCAATTTCCTTATTAATATCTTCTTCATCCTTTTCATCTATTATAATATCCCATGGTTCCTCATCCTCTTCAATAGCTATTTTAACCTTTGCATCTCCTACTATCTCAACTCCAAGTTCTTTCTCAATTTCAAGTTTAATCTTCTTACCATTTAAAGTAGCATTACTACAAGTAGGTTGTTTCAAACTCCTAACTATTATATCCTTATTTTTACTATCCGTAGACTCTTTTTGGTTAACCAATACTACTTCTTTATAATTAATAGTTTTGGTGATAACCGTAGTCTTAGAATCATTATCATAAGAATACCACACATTAGCATCAAAGGATCCTTCAATCACAATATGACCTGATTCTTCAAACCCTTTAAAACTATGATTAATAATCCAGCATCCTAAAACATTATCAACATTATTATCTACACTAACTTCATAAGTATTCTTATAATACTTTTTACCTTTACCTATAACAGCCTTTGTTACTATTTCCTTATATGCCATTAAGTATCACCCCTACTTTAATGTATGATAGAAATAGAAAAAAAGTACCAATATCTTATAACAAATCACTATTTTTTATAATAAACACATTCCTATCCTTATAGAAGGCATAAAACACATCCTTAAGCTCAATATTTCTTCTTTTAAGAATTACATTAACCCAAGAAGTATTCTTATTCAAATGCTTTAAAGCATCAACCTGCACTTTACCATCTAATATAATAGGCATAGGAAAGGGACTCTTTTTACCAGCATACTCAAATATAGAAAGACATCCATTATTCTCCAAAATAGCATACTCTATCTCTTCAATATTACGGTATCCTTTCTCCCTTATCTGAGATAACAAATCATCAAGATTATACTTTTGATTAATCATCTCTTTATAATTAACTTTCCCATTTTTAATTATAACCGAAGGACTCCCATCAATAAACTTCCTAACAACTGGTTTCTTTAAAGAAAGGTTTGCTAAAATCATCTCCAAGAAAGTTAAAGTTAAAATAGGAATAATTGAATAGAAAATAGATATATCCACATCTTCAATAGATATTGCTACTAGCTCTGCTATTAAAATAGAAACTATTAAATCAATAATACCAAGTTGCCCAACTTCCCTCTTTCCAAGAAGCCTATATATAAAAAACACAAAGAAATAAAAAAATGCAGTTCTAATAAACACAATAAATAAATCCATATTTTCACCCTTTTTATTATGTATTAAAACATATTTTTTTATACAACACATATAAATTATTAGGTGATTAAATTGTTAAAAAATTATTTAAAATCATTTATATACATATTTATAAGTATAATTATATTTACATTCATAATAACACTACTAGAATATTTTAATATCTTAAAAGGAAACGCGTTAAATATAATGGAGCTTATTATGATGGTTATAACCTTCTTTACAGTTAGCTTCTTTCTAGCCAAAAACAGCAGTAGTAAAGGATACCAAAAAGGACTCATCTTATCTATTATATATGTCTTTATATCTATAATATTTGCTTATCTTATATTTAGATTCTCTATCAAAGTTAAAGACTTTATATACTTTTTAATAATAATAGCATCAAGTACTCTCGGGGGTATGATTGGTATAAACAAAAGTAAGACTTAAACCAAAGTCTTTTTTTAATCCTATCATTTGACAGTTTAGATAAATAATGATATAATTATTAAGCAAGTGAGAACTTTAATTAATTTTATATTATTATTTTTTTTAACGGTAAAAAGAAAGGAAGGAAAATGAAAGAAATAGATACAAAAATCTTCGCCCTAGGTGGACTAGGAGAAGTTGGAAAAAATATGTATTGTGTAATGCATAATAATGAAATAATAATAGTAGACTCTGGAATTATGTTTCCTGATGATAATCTACTTGGAATAGACTATGTCTTACAAGATTATAGTTTTTTAAAAGAAAATGAAAACAAAATTAAATGTTTATTAATTACCCATGGACATGAAGACCATATCGGAGGTATACCATTTCTCTTAGGAAGTGTTAAAATACCTAAAATATATGCTCCAAGTGTTGCCAAAGAACTTATAGAAAAAAAATTAGAAGAAAAAAATATAAAATATAAAATAAATATATATGATGAGAAAACCACTGTTAAAACTAAATACTTTAATATAGGATTCTTTAGAACAACTCACTCAATACCTGATTCACATGGAATAAGTATTGGAACTCCTAACGGAGTAATTGTAATGACCGGAGACTTTAAGTTTGACTTCACTCCAATTGGACCTATGGCTGATATTCACAAAATGGCTGAAATAGGTAAAAAAGGTGTTATGGTATTAATGAGTGATTCAACTAATGCCTTAAATGAAGGTATATCTGTAAGTGAATCAAAAGTAGATGAAAATTTAGGAGAAATTTTTAATAATCATAAAAATAATAGAATTATTATCGCTACATTTGCATCTAATATATATAGATTAAAACATATCATAGAAACATGTAAGAAAAACAAAAGAAAAGTAGCCTTATTTGGAAGAAGTATGGATACATCAATAGAAATTGCCATAAAATGTGGTTATATTAAAGATAAAAAGATTATTATATCTGCAGAAGAAGCAAATAGACTTAAACCCTCTGATGTATGTCTTCTTTGTACAGGAAGTCAGGGAGAACCACTAGCAGCTCTTTCAAGAATAGCAAGTGGAACACATAAACAAATTAAACTAATACCAGATGATATAGTAGTATTCTCTTCTTCCCCAATACCAGGCAATGCTTCTAGTGTATCTAAAACTATTAATAACCTATATATGAAAGGTGTCAAAGTATATACCCATGGTGCTGAAGTTAATATCCATTCATCAGGACACGGTAATTCAGAAGAATTAAAATTAATGATTAGATTATTCAAGCCAAAATATTTTATTCCTTACCACGGTGAATATAGAATGCTTAAAAGACATGCTGATCTAGCAATTGAATGTGGTATAGACAAAAGAAATACATTCGTACTTGAAAATGGTGATGTAGTTAGCCTTACTAAAAAAGAAATAAAGAAAAGTGGTAAAGTCCATTCCGGAGACATATATGTAGATGGTTCTAGAATTGGAGATATAAGTAATGTAATAATTAAAGATAGAATACTTATGTCCAATAATGGTGTTCTAGCAGTCGTTGTTAACATGGATATGACTAACAAAAAAATATTAGGTATGCCAATAATTACCACTAGAGGGTACATCTTAGTTAATGAAAATGAAGCCCTAATAAAAGAAGTACAAAAAGTTGTAAATACTATTATTTCTAAAAAGATTAAACATAAAAACTTTAACTTCAATGACTTAAAAACAGAAATAATTAATATCTTAGTACCCATCCTATCAGAAAAAACAGGAAGAGTACCTATAATACTTCCTATTATCATGGACATAAAAACAAATAAAGAAAAGCTTTCATAACAAATGTGAAAGCTTTTTATTTACCCATTTTTAAATTATACTCTTTCTTAATTAAATCAGCCATTTTTTGATTACCTTTTTCTGTTAAATGAATTCTATCAGCCATTAAATAATTATTATTACTTTGTATCTCATTGTACATATCAATAACAACTACATTATCTCTTTTAAGACTATTTAACTCTTTAATATCTTTATTCGAAGAGACTATAATTATATTACGATCCTCACATAAATTAATAATATCTTCATACTCAGAAAAGTTAATTTTAAAAGTACTATCAAATACTAAAACTACATTATGAGTAAGCATATTATTATTTTTATCTTCTAGTATTTTATTCTTTAAACTATTATAATTAAAACCATTATCTATTATAAAATTAGCATCCTCAAAATCTTTTTCTATATATAAATAAGCATTCAATAAAATATCATTTCCATAAAAAACTGTCTTATACTTCTCTTCAATCTCATGATTTTTAATAGCCTCTTCTTGTTTAACTCTATATCTATCTAAATAAACATCATATATTGAATCATAAATAACTTTAGTATAAACCCTTCTCCCTACCCCGGTTAAGTGTATACCATCAGAATAAAAATACTCTTCATGACCCCTTGATAAAGTATACCAATCAATCAAATGCACATTACTATATTCCTTAGAAAGAAGAAGTAAACTATCATTAACCGTAGGTAAATTAGTTGTATTAATCCAAAAGATGTCTTTATCCCCACTCATTTTAACAATATTATCTTTACAAGCTTTAGAACAATCTCCATTAGATCCTAGATTAATTATTATTGGACCATTTACCATATTCTTACTAACTAAGTCTCCTAAAATACCAGAGACCTCCCAAGCAGTCCTACTAATTTTAGCATCAAAATACCCATTTGGAAACATACCATATAAATTATCCGCTGCTCCAAGCATAACTGAGTCCCCAATACCAACAACATTTAAACTCTTAATAACATCTCCTAAATTATTCTTTTCATCATTTAACTCCTGCAATTTAGAGTTCCAGTCCTCATTTTCCTTAATCATCTTCTCTTTATATTTATCTTGATTATCACTTACAGTTTTTTGATTTTCTACTAACTGCTCTTTAAGTTTAGTCATCTCTTCCGTATGATCTTTAGTAGTATAATATATAATAAATCCATAAATAGATACACCTAAAATAAGTATAGAAAGTAAATATTTTAATACTCTAAGCTTTCTATTTTTATTATTTATACAAAAATTAATAATAATAGATATAAATATTGTTAATAAAAATATTAAAACTAACTTTAACGACTTATCTAATACTACATACTGAAATAAAAATATAACAGGATACTGCACTAAATATATAAAGTAACTAAGACTTGATGCTGACTTAATTACCTTATCACACTTATTCAAACTAGAAGTATCTAATAAAGAGAATTTAATTATTCTCCATGTAATAAGACTAGACAATAACATACTCAAAGTAAAATATTTAGAACTATTATCTATATAAATAAACATAAAAATTAATATAATCAAATACAAATAAAAAATACAACTAGATAATATATTATTTTTAAATACAAACCTATTACCGTAGTAATTTACAATTAATCCCAAAGTAACCCCAAGAAGTAGAGAAAAAACTCTTGTAAAAGTACTATAATAAAGAAGTACCATATTACCACTTTTACTAATATAATAAAAATAAAGTATTCCTAAAATAGATAATAAACCCATAATTATACATGGTATAGACTTATGAAGCTTATCCCCTATTTTCTTTAAACATAAAAATATAATAGGAAAGATTAATTCAAACTGTAGGTAAATTGCAATATACCAAAGATGTATAAAGGGAGAATTTATACTCCGTGAGAAATAATCTAAATTAGAATTTATTTGCCAAAAATTATTATATCCAAATATTACCGAGGTAGTCTCTGGTTTTAAGTTTAACCAAAATACATCAGGACAAAACGAAATAACTGAGATAGTAGCAAAAACTACTACTAAAAGTGGTAAGTAAATTTTAGCAAATCTATTCTTATAATATCTAATTAATGAAAACTTTTCTTTATCATAAGCAGATTTTGTAATTAAGAACCCACTTAAGGTAAAAAAAGCACAAACTGCAAGAAAACCACCCTTTAATATATTAAGATGAAATAACAAAATTGCAAGACAAAGAAGTACTCTTAAAATATCAATTTTTTTATAATATTCATTTTTCATAACAACACTACCTATCTATTTCATTATAACATAAGATAATCCATATACATACTATAATTATCTACTTTACATTAAATTATAGTAAAAAAAATAAAAAGTATTAACATCTTAGTCAATACTTTAAAATCTATAAATAATTATTATCAATAATAATAATTTAGCATACTTATTACTCCAAAACAAAATAAATTACAGCAAAATATTCTTCGTTAATTTCCAGTGCATTATTACTAAGATCAATTAATGGACCCTTTTCTTTAGACCAAGTAATTCTTGTAAGAAAAACACTCTCATCATCATTTACACTAGTAAAAACTACTCTCGGTGTATTATCCAATACCACAATCTCATCATCAAAATTCTTATATACAAGTGCATTTTCCATAATAAAGCCACTCGTAGATTTTAATGGTGAATTTATATAAGCAAGTATACGAAAGTTAGATCTTATTACCCTACTATCTACTACTAATATCTCTAAAGCTTTGTCTCTCGGAAGTAATAAAGGACTAGTAGAAAAAGGAGACATTACAAAAGATATAGCATTATTAAAAGTAAGTAATGACAACTCTCCATTATGCGGCGAAGTTATCCTCCTAGTTTCATAGATAAAACTACTAGGAACATTAGAAGTAATCTTTACATTAGTATTATCATCAATCGGGGTAGTTAAACTATATTCAAATAACCCATCATAATCACAACTAACAACTTCTGAAACATTATCCAGCTCATATAGAGATGTAGTAGCTGCCTTTTTACCATCCAATACAAGATTAACAAGTCTTGCTATATCAATTCCAAAAGTCCATCTATCGGGTTTATTTAATAAAACTATCTTTTTTTCTTTATTACCTAATGTGTCTGACCCTACATACTCATCCACTTTTTCAAATCCAGATTTTTCATAGCATTTAACTGCCCTTTCGTTTCTTTTAAAAGGTCTTAGAACAATACAGTCACATAAGTAATTTTCATAAATGTAATTATTAATATAATTAACGATTTTTACTCCGAATCCTTTAGATAAGAATTCCGACTCTCCAATGAATATATCATATTCATATATATTATCATATTTTATTAACGTTTTACTTTTCTTATCGTCATATTTATATATTTGAACAAATCCTATTTTATTTTCATTATAATTTATTAAAAATAACTGTTGCTGATTTGCTAATAATTTATTCTTATATTTATTTTCTATTTCTTCATATGAAAGTTTTCTTTGCTCAAACCATTCATAAATAAATTCCTGACTACACCATTTATACATTAATTCATAATTATCTTTTTTATCAGTAAATTTAATTAAATCTATTTTGCTCATCTTATCACCAACTTTCATACATAATTATACCATGAAATCATAATAAATTCTTACTTATATAGCCAAATAACTAAATTAAAATGACTCTAAAGTGGCTTCAGACTCTATTTTGGTAATTTTTTGATAAAAAAAACCCGCAATCCCTTATTTTATGCGGGTTTGTAGGCTTATTTACCACAGCATTGTTTATATTTTTTTCCGCTGCCGCAAGTTCGTCCTTTTTTAGTATATATAGACTATACGATATATATAGTATTATAAGTTTTCAAGGAAAAACAGGTTTGGGAAGAATTGGTACTATGTTCTATATATAGTACATATAGAACTATACATTTTTTAATTTTTGCACACAAATTGCACACATTGTTATCATTACACCATTCGTTCTCTAAGTACATACTACTATTATGAAAAGTGCAATTAATTTAACGACAATGTTGCTTCGATAAAATTATTTGCTTTTTTTCGAAGATTTCTGTTTTATTAACTCACCTGCATAATTATAAATATTTAAAGGCAAATTATTTTTTTCACAAATTTCATATATTTTATCAACAAACAATTTGACTCCTTCATGCTGTAGTTGTTCTTGTGAAAATGGAAGTATCAATCCTTCTATATATTCTGAATCAATTTTATTAGATACCTGAACTTCACCTATCGCAAGGCCTTTAGTTTGTTCTTTGGGAACAATCGGCACCTCTCTTGAAATAGCAAAGGCTATATAATTATAATTGAAGCAGGTATAATTTCCTTCATCTTTTTTATCAATACATATCTTTATAATTCTATTTTCCGGATCAGATAACGATACTCTATTTTTGTGAATATCTTCATCATAATACATCCATTTTTTATCTTCCGGTATATCAAGTTTAAAAGAGGGATTTCCATATTCAAAGTTAATACCTTCTTTCTCAAGAAAGCCACGTGAACAAATTGCTTTACTTTTTAAAATGTTGATTAATCTTTCATAAGTTCTTTTATCATTAATATTACCAATTTGATGAATGTAATAATCTATCATTTGTAAACCTTCTTTCTCAAATTACTTTATTTAACACAACAACCATTATATTTTTAAAGTAGTCAGAAATAGTCACAAGTTTAATCTTTTACAATATACAATCAATTATATTACAATTTTTGCAAAATTTAAAATATTTAAGCAGCTATTATGTAAATGAAATATTGTTTTTTCATTTATGTGCACAATTTTTTGCCTTTTTTTGACTATTGTCAAACTCACAAACCCTTATAAAACAAGCTATTTACCACAGCATTGTTTATATTTCTTGCCGCTGCCACAAGACCTTTTGTATTGAGAATTTTGGCAGCTTTTGAAAGCACTTGACTCGTTAATTCGGCATTTGGTTGCACCCCAGAGTACTCCGTAGCACTCGGCAAACCTAGTAGAACTTATCTAAAAACTTATCTAAAAATAACGAATTTGAATAAATTACAACTTTTATATAATTTATCTATGCTTATGTGAATTTTCAGAAATCTCTAAATTTTGAGTTTCGGATGAAGCATATTCTTGCTGTTAAATAAGTTTTTTGTGTGTTGGAAACAATCCGCCACAGACTGTAGGGATTTGATGAATATCAGTAATACTTCCATCTGATAAATAATTTGTTCTAACTCTTTCTAGATTGCAATCTATACCAT
>CAKOLT010000016.1 GCA_934096315.1 uncultured Bacilli bacterium | reverse complement strand
ACTTGAACCGACACGAGGGTTAAATCTCGCAGGATTTTAAGTCCTGTGCGTCTACCTATTCCGCCACTCAGGCATAAGCACTTTTGTGCTGACTAATACATTATATACTAAAAAAAATAAAAATACAAGTACTTTTTTAATATTTTTTTAAAAAATTTAAAAAAAGTACAAAATAATACCAAAATTCTACAAAACTTTATTTAAATTTAAAATTTAATAGACAAATAAATAAATTTATGTTATAATCATTACAGTAATAGGGAAGACAAACCATTACTCATAAAAATAGTGAGGTGATTGCTTATATGGATTATACAAATAACGATATAGTAGGATGCTTAAGACAATATGAAATGTTTGCCAGTAGTTTAGATATGATAAGTAATAATAAAGATAAAGAAAATATATATCATCAGTTAGATAAATTAGAAGAAAAAATCATCAGACTAACTAACGAAATATATGAAGAAGAGTATGTTACTCTATTAAATAGAAAAACTAGTTTATTAGATGAAGAAAAAACAAGAATAACATTACTTATTGATTTAATTAATCAAAGACTAAATTACATAGAAACAAGAAAAAACAATCATAAGCTTTTGACAAACCATACCATTAATTATGGTTCCACTTTAGGAGAAAACCTTTTAGAAGAATTAGAAGATAGAATTAAGATAATAGATAAATATACAAGTAATATTAAGATTAAGGAAGAAGCATTAAAGTGTTTAGAAGACTTAAATAACAAAATAACACTTGCAGAAGAAAAAATTAAAATAAACACTACACTAAATAAAGAATTAGAAACTAAAATGAAAGAAGTACTACAAAATGCCTTTGTAAAACTTAAATTATATGATTACAGCAAAAACAGTGATGAAATTGAGAAAGCATATAAAGAGTTAAAATATTCATTAAGATTAGCAGAAGATAATGTAAAAATGGCAAAAGAAAGAGATGACGAAATATTATTAGAATGTGAAAATATGGTAAGTAGTGTTAAAAAAGATTATGAAGAATATAAAGAAAAATACGTCATTTTAAGATTGATGGAAATATTTAATGCCAAAGTTAAAAATTATGACGAATTACTTGCAAAAAGAGAAAAAATGAATGACTTATTAACTTCCCTTGAAGGCACTAAATTTTATGAAATAACATCTCCTGAGTTAAACAAACAATATAATACAATTAAAATAGAAAAACAGGATATAAACACATACAATTATTTATTAATTGAAAAGAACGAAAAAGAAGAAATAATCAAGGAAATAGATAACGAGAATAACAGTGATAAATTTAAAAAAGTACTAGAAGATCTAATAGCGAATGAAAAAAGAAAAAAAGAAGAAGAAATAAGAGAAGAACAAAAGAAAATAGAAAAAGCTCTTGAGAGAAAACAAGAATTAGAAAGACGTAGACAAGAAGAACTACTAAAAAGACAAAGATTAACTCAAGAAAACAGAAAAAAAGAAATAGAACAAAGAACTAAACAACTTCTTGAAGAAAAAGAAAAATCAGTATTTAATAAAGAAAAATTAGAAGAAACAAGTAATAACTTATTTAGTTTTGAAACAATTAAGAATAAAGTTAATAAAGAAGAACCAACTAGTGAGATCCACGAAAATCCTCCTAGTAAAATTGAACAGGAACTATTTGCAGAGTTTAATAGAACGGTTCCTAAAACTAAAGAAGATGAGTTTTGGACAGTAGAAGAAGCAAACGTATTAGAGTCTGATGACATACCAGTTATTGGAAACAATACTATAAATAAAGAAAAAATGACAAATAAAATTCCTGATGAAGATTATGAATCATATATGAAAAATTTCGAAAAAAAGACGGATGAAGAATTTTTTACATCTCCTTCTATTTTTCCAGACATTCCGCAGAATTGAGGTGATACTATGTTAGAAGATAAAAACGAAAAAATGTTAAGAAATCTATACAATATTCAAAAAATGGCATTTAGCCTAGATAAACAAAATATTGGTATAGATATGATAAGAAGTTTTGAGATGACTGCTCGAAAAATAGATGAAATAGACACTACAGCATACAATGCTGCTACAATTTCAAAATTTGAAAAGGCTAAAACCATTGAAGAAGAAGAGAGTAGGTTAAAAGAATTAATATCACTAATAGAATCAAGAATTGACAAACGTAATAAATTACTTGAAGATTTTAGTACGGGAACTGGTGCTTCACTAGAACCACTAGATAGTATAAAAGCTGAAGATAAATTAGAAGAATATAAAGAAAGATATAACAACATTTCTAGATATTTAGATGCCAGGGAAAAAATCACAACATTTGAAAAAGAATTAACTACTCTTCAAAGTGACTTAAAAAAAGCACAAGAAGAAAACGAAATTAATTTACAAAATAATAAAAATTACGAAACAGACCTAAAAGTAAAATTAAACAGCATAATTGCATCCTTACCTTTTTTAACAAACTTAAACGAAAATAATTCTCAGGAATTAATGAAAAAAGCAAAAGAAGAGGTAAAAGAAGCAGAAAATGCTCTAGATGCATTTAATATAGCGTTTGATACAATAAAACATTCTGGAATATCTATAGAACAAACATCAAGATATGAACAAGATAGAAAAGAGTTTAGAAAATCATACTATATTGCTAAAAAGAAAATAGTAATATTAAAAATATATGATGTTTTGCAAGTGTCTGCAAAGTTAAACTATGAAGAAATGCTTTTCAAAAGAGATAAGATAAAAAGTTTTATTAACGAACTTTCAAAAATAAGATACGATTTTTCACTAGAAGAAGACTCATTTCTAGAACCTCTTTCTAATTTAATAAACAAACAATACGAATTAATTAAGAGTCAATATGATAATATAAGTATTATTAATAAATTAGAAGAGAAAATAAAATTCAAAGAAGAAAAATTAAAAGAATACAAAGAAGTAATAAAAGAAGAAGAAATTAGAAAAATTCTAGTAGAATACAGTATTATTAAAGAAGAAAATAAAAAGGTTGAGGCAGAAGTATTACCACCAAAAGAAGAAGTAAAAATAGAAAAACCACGTATGAAACCAAACACAATAATAAATGTTTCACCACTATACCCAGATATGGACATACTAACCATTAAAAATAAAACAGTAGCAGTTATGTCTAGGGTAAGTAAACTACTAGGAATAGGAAATAAACCAAAAATAAAAACAACTAATTATAGTGCGGTATCTCCGGAGGTATATAAACCAAAAGAAGAGGTAAAACCTCCAGTTATCCCAGAACCAGAAATTCCTATTAGGGAAGAAAGACCCATAGAGATGCCTAAAAACGTAAACAATATCCCTATATTTGAAGAAAAAAGTGATGATATATTTGTAAGTAGTAATACAAATGCTCCAAAAATAGAAGACCCATTTTTTGAAATGCCTTCACTTCCTTCAAATAATAACAGTAGGAATTACACTACAAATCCGGTAAACCTAAATAAAGAGTTTGAATTACCTGATTTTCCATTTTAAATAAGAATAAGAAAGGAACAAATATGAAAGTAGAAGTAGATAAGATAATAACATTAGCAAGTGGAGATGAATATCTAGTTATTGATAAAGTTATAAGTGATAACAAAGATTATTATTATGTAGCAGAAGTCAATGACGAAAAAAATGATATAAAAGATAACTATAAAATAGTGACTATATCATATGATAATAACAGATCATACTTTAATGAAGTTTTAGGAGAAGCTAACCTAAAAAAAATATTACCTTTGTTTATTAAAGAAAATTAAAACTATGACATGTGGAATACTAAGTATTTCATGTCATAGTTTTTTAATTATACTCTTTTTTATAATGTGTCAACAAAGGTATCGTCTAAACATCTAATAATACATACACAGTTTAAATTAACTGTAAAGAAAGAATTAGTGCTGATATAAGGATATAAAGATTCAGTATCAGGATTGTTAGCAAGTACTCTAAATGTAGCACAACAATCATCTAATTTTTCTAATCTACATACACTAGATACAGTAGTTTCACTTGGACTTTTAGATATAGGCATTGCAATTGGAGTATTTCCTCCACCACAAGTATATAATACTACTGGTCTTGTATTAAAGAAAGTAGAACAATTCTGACCTAAATAACCTCTGTCACATGTTTCTAAACAGCAATCATTTTGACATACACTTTGTTGCAATAAAAGTATTACTTTAAGAATATCACTAATACAATTATCGCAAGTATTACGATCAACATTATTACACATATAATCCACCCCTTTATTTGTTTCAATATAAATTATGTCTAATTTTGAAAAAAATACATAACAATAACCTATAATTATAGTTATTTGCATAAAATTAACTATGAAAATCTATTATTTTATAATTATATCGCTTATATTAAGTGTATTATTCTTAGTATTAAATAGCCCTCTATTCAAAATACTATTTAGTATAATATGGGCACTAACCACTATAGTAGTATTAATAAGTGGTCTTCACTATACACAGAAATTTAAATTCTTACAAATCCACCTAAAAGAAATTATAAAATCGCTTAAAGTAAATAACACCTCCAAAAATAGCATTAACTCTTTTGAAGCACTAACCATGTCAATGGCTGAAAAAATAGGAGTAGGTTCTATATCAGGTATAGCAATCGCCATCTATCTCGGGGGAGTCGGTACTATATTTTGGATCTGTTTATTTACAATAATATGTTCTATAAATACATACGTAGAAGCATATTTGGGAATCAAATACCAATCAAACAGTAAAGATGTATCTTATGGTGGCCCATCATACTATATAAAAAAAGCATTACATAATAATAAATTAAGCAAACTATACGCATTTCTTATAATAATATCCTACAGTGGAATCTTTCTAGCAGTCCAAGCAAATACAATTACCAAAAGCATTAACTACGCCTTCAATATAAATCCAATTATTATAACTATAATATTAATTTTATCAATAGTATTAATTTTATATAAAGGAATAAAAAAAGTATCCACCGTAAGCTCTATCCTAGTACCATTCATGATTATAACTTACTTATCCATTGGACTAATCATAGTAATTTTTAACATCGAAAAACTACCTCAAATAATAACAAATATTATATCAAGTGCTTTCACATTAAAAGGAGGTTTATCTGCACTCATATATCCTATAACAATTGGACTCCAAAGAGCATTATTTGCAACAGAATCTGGATTAGGAACTACAGCCATTGCTTCCTCTTTAACAAAAGAAGACCCCCACAAACAAGGACTATCTGCAATATTAACAGTATACATAACAACCTTTATTGTATGCTTATCAACAGCTTTCATAATATTAACAACAAACTATACTGATATTACCTTTTCCAACCTAAACGGTATAGAACTAACACTATATGCCTTTAACTACCATTTAAAAGATTTTGGAACAATCATACTAACAATAATAATTGTTTTATTTGCCTATACAACCATTATATCAGGTTACTTCTTCGGAGAAATAAATTTAAAAATATTTTCTCAAAAACCCCCAAAAAGAATATTTAAACTATTTGTTTTAATTATTATAACTTTAGGTTGTCTAATGACCCCAACAATAATATGGAATTTAGTAGATCTATTAGTAGCCTTTTTAACCATTATAAATATATATTCAATGCTAAAAATAACAAAATAAGTATAAATATATAAAAAATTATAATAATAATAATGGTGATAATATGGATATAGAGAAATATCAAAAAATAGTAGATAAAAATACCCCAAAACCTCCATGGATAAAAAACGCCATAACAACTTTTATTTGTGGTGGTATTTTAGGTACCCTAAGTGAAGTCCTTTTGGAGGCATATACCATCTGGTTTAACCTACCACGAAAAGAATCAGGAGTCTTAGTAATATTAACTTTAATAGTAATATCATCTTTATTAACTGCCTTTGGAATTTTTGATATATTAGTTACAAAGTTAAAAAGTGCTCTAATAATACCTATAACAGGCTTTGCCCATTCCATGACAAGTGCTGCTATGGAGTATAAAAATGAAGGACTCGTACTAGGTATTGGAGCAAATATCTTTAAATTAGCAGGAACAGTAATACTATATGGAGTAGTAGCAGTCTATTTATTCGGACTAATAAGACTACTATTTTTAGGGGGTTAACATGACAAGTAAATTTAATAATGTATATATAAAAGACGCATATACCATCGGGGGTATATATGAAAGTGAAGGACCAATAGCAAAATATTTTGATAAAGTTTATAATAACGACTTCTATTTTGGAGAAAAATCCTTTGAAAAAGCAGAAAGCCATATTTTAAAAGAAGCAATAGAGTCATTACTAAATAAATGTAATCTGCAAGAGGATAAAGTCGATTTAGTAATTTCTGGGGATCTTCAAAACCAATTAGCAGCTTCTGACTATGCTTTAAGGGATATAAATATTCCATTTTTAGGCATATTTAGTGCTTGTGCTACATGTGGTGAAGGATTAGCAATTGCATCAATATACTTAGAACATAAAAAAAATTCTAATGTTATAGTAGCTACCTCTTCTCACAATCTATTAAGTGAAAAACAATTTAGAAACCCAAATGAATATGGAACACCAAAACCCCATACTGCAACATTTACCTCTACCGGAGCAGTATCCATCCTTGTAACAAGCACAAAAACTAACTTAAAAATAGAATCAGTAACAATTGGTAAAGTAATGGATTTAAATCAAAAAGACGCAAATAATATGGGCAGTATAATGGCTCCCGCTGCCGCAGATACAATCTATAGACACTTAAAAGACTTAAAAAGAGATCCAAGCTATTATGATTTAATACTAACTGGGGATTTAGGAAAATATGGAAAACAAATACTTATCGATTATATGAATGAAGAATATAAAATAAATTTAAACAAAAATTATGATGACTGTGGTTTAATACTATATGACGTAAATAAACAACCAGTACTAGCAGGAGCCTCTGGCCCCGTATCCAGTGCTCTAGTAGGATTCTCATACATCTTAAATAAATTAAAAACAGGTAAATTAAATAAAATTTTACTTGTACCAACCGGAGCTATATTCTCTCCCCAAATGAGTTTTCAAAAAGAATCAATTCCTAGTATTGCCCATGCAATAAGCATAGAGAGGGTGGAATTATGATATATATAAATGCTTTTCTATTTTGTGGACTCATATGTATGATTAGCCAAATAATATTAGATAACACCAAATTAACCCCCGGACATGTAACTAGTTTATTTGTAGTAATCGGAGCCTTCCTTGATATATTCGGAATATATGATAAGTTTGTATTATATGCTGGAGCAGGAGCCTTAGTACCAATAACATCATTCGGACACTTATTAATCCACGGGGCAATGGATTTAGCAAGCAATCAAGGAATTTTAGGACTCACCCTAGGAATATTTGATCTAACTTCTGCAGGAATAAGTGTAGCAATTGTAATGGCATTTATTCTCGCATTATTCTTTAAAGCAAAACATTAAAACTACTTTTTTTACCAAAGTAGTTTTTTATTTAAATTTATCAAAAATAGCCTTACTTTACACTCATTTGACACTTTTTTTGGTAATAATCGTATAATCTATGGTAATAATTCAGACACAGGGGGGAATTTTTGCCCTCACTTTGGAGATATTATAATGAGGGGTTAAAAAAAGGAGGCGATAAAACACCCGTAAAATTATACTATCAAGAAGGAGGTAAAAAAATGAAGTATAAAATTACACTATTATCTGCACTAATTTTAATCATGTTAGTGCCATGCAAATCATATGGGGAAGAATACACCCCATGGACGGAATCGTTTGATCCAACTTATAAAGAATATGAAATGGAGTATAGGTATAAATGGTACAAGAGCCAAAAAGTAGGTAGACACTTTGATGTAGGAGAAAACCATACAGGCTATCCATATACGGACGGAAAAAAACTTATTCTTAAAGGTTTCAGCAAATGGCAAGCTCCCTGCACAACAATAGACCCAAATAAAAATTTAATTGAATGGAAAAACACATACGCATATTCAAGAGTAGAAGATGTAGAATACATAACTATTTCCTATACTTCTTATGACATTGATTTTGAAGAAATTAAAATATTATATGACGAAAAGGAAACAAATTTTACAATAAGAAAATGTCCTAGCTGTACGAACGGAAATATATCTTTAAGAAAAAATGACAAAATAATTATAAATTTTGGAAAACCCCTAGATATTTCTAAACTATCTTTTCACTTCAAAACAAGTAGTGAAAGCGAAAAACACTATTACATAACCTTATCCACAGACAAGGACGCCAAAAGAATATGTGCAAGAAAACAACTAACCACATCTCTGCATGACTATACCCCAGATAAAAGCTGGCTCACACGAACAACACGTACGCCATATCAGCCATCCGACACAAAAGTAACTCCCACTGACTTTGTGTTTAATAATGGTAAAATGGACTTTTGTAGATATGTCCCATATTCAGTGTACTGGTATCGCATTAACAAAGTATATTACAGTAACTTTTATTACAAAGATTCTCCCACTGATGACGCAGATTATATAAAAGACAAAGAAAATTACAAGGTATATTACCGTTATAAAATATCTTCCAAAATAGAAGAAATAGAGGATAAAGACAAAGAATATGAAAAAGACAAAGAATATGAAAAAGATAAAGAGTATGAGAAGGATAAAGAAGATGAAAAAGAAAACAAAGAAGATAACCAAGACTCAAGTATTCTAAACGCCTTAAAAATTCCTTCTTACAACGAACCAGAACTAATTACTTTAAAAAACACCCAAAGTAATCTCGAAGCATCCAAACTAACAAAAACTACCTATATTTTCTTAATCATAGTTTTCGCATCCCTTATTATCGTAGCCATAACCTCGAAAATTGTCGAACGAAAACTATCAAAATAAATATCTAGTTTTGTCGAATTGGTATAAATAAAAATAAAAATATGATAAATTATAAGCGAAGGTGATAAAATGTTAAAAATGAATTACGAATTTAGAAAAGGAATTCTATTTGTAAGACTTCTTGGAAATTTTGATAAAGACAATTATCAAAGAAATTTACATAAATTAGATGAATTAATCGAAGAAATTGGCATTACTAACATAGTTCTTAACATTGATGAAATAAAATCCATAGATATCTACGGTATCAACTATATTTTAAACTATTATAGAATATTTCAAAGTAAAAAAGGAAGATTTATTATATGTGAGAAAGGATGCATGATTACAGAAAAAATATTTAGAAATGAAATACCATGGGTAGAAAGTGAGATAAATGCTTTTGCCCTGATATAAGGGGGAGATAACATAAACAATTTAGAAGAATTTATTATTCAAAATGAGAACGTAATCTATTCAATAATAAATAAATATAGTAGATATTATGACAAAGAAGATCTTTATCAATCTGCAGTTATAGGTATAACCAAAGCCTCACAAAAATACAAAGAAAGCTATAATACCAAATTTTTATCCTATGCCTACAAATACATTCTTGGAGAAGTATTACAGTTCGTAAATGCTAATCGTACTGTAAAATTAAGCCGGGAAATAATAACTCTAAGTAGAAAAATAAATGAAGCAAAAAATATATTAACCCAAAAGTTAATGAAAGAACCATCAACATATGAATTATCATTATTTCTAGAAATAGATGAAAATATTATCTCCAGCGTACTACTTGCAACTCTAGAAAGTGATAGTTTAGATAGAGTTATTTGTGAAGATGGAAAGGAACTACTTCTTTTAGATACCGTAAAAGATGAGAAGGATGAATACAACATAGATAATATATTCTTAAAAGAAGAAATAGAATTATTACCCGAACCAGAAAAAACTATCATTAAAGAGAGTTATTTTAGTGATAAAACTCAAGACGAAATTGCTCAAAAATTAGGAATGTATCAAGTTGAAGTATGTCGTTTTAAGCAAAAAGGTTTAAAAAAATTAAAAAATTCTATGCAAAAAGTAGCATAAAATAAAGCTTTATGAAAAGTGTAACCGAATGGTTTACATAAAAATTCTATTTAATGTGAGAAAATAAATAAAAGGTGATAAAAATGAGGACAAAGAGACGAGAAAGAAAAGATATTTATGAGTTAATTTCATTCAATGTGAAGAAATATCGAAAAGAAGCACATCTAACTCAAGCTCAACTCGCAGAAAAATGCCAATACTCACACGAATTTATTCGCCGAATAGAGGCACCAAATGTGAAAAAGTATTTTTCTGTTGCTACTATTAGCATAATAGCAGAAGCTCTCGAGATAGATATCCGTAAACTTTTTGACAAAATAGAAGATGAATAGATAATAAATATTTATTTTCTTTTTCTTTTTAAAAAAATTAGCAATTAAGTATTGACAATGCTAAAAAAAGTGATATAATTATTTTAGCAATTGAAAATGATTGTTAAAGGAAGTGATAACTTGCTCTCGAATAGACAAAAAGATATTCTAAAACTTATAGTAGAAGACTATATTGCTTTTGCAAAACCAGTAAGCTCTAATAATATTTGTAATAAACTTAAATGTTCTAGTGCAACAATCAGAAACGAAATGGTCCATCTAGAAGAAAAAGGATTACTTGAGAAAGACCATTTTGCATCAGGCAGAACCCCAAGTGAAGATGGATACAGATATTATGTAGAAAATTTAATGACTCCAAAGGATATGACAAAAGAAGATATGTTAAAATTACAAACCATATTCCATAATAAATCATTAGATTTAAGTGATACTATAAAAAAAAGTATTGAAATTATATCAGAAATAACAAACTATACTACTATAGTATTAGGTAAAGCTTCTAGTCAAAACAGATTAAAACAAATAGAAGTTGTACCTCTTGAAGAAGGTAAAGTACTAGCTTTAGTAATAACAGATAAAGGACATATCCAACATAAAAACTTATCAATGCCACAAAGTGTTAGTATAACTGATATTGTTAAAACAGTAAATTTAATTAATAAACTTTTAGTAGGCACTCCAATAAATGAAATAAGTGAGAAACTAGAATATGAGGTTAAACCAGTAATTGGAAAATATGTTAAACAACATGAAGTTCTATACAATACATTTTATGACGCATTTAATGAATTTACAACTAAAGCAAGTGATGTTCATTTTGAAGGAAGAAACAATTTCTTAAAACAACCAGAATTTAGTAGTATTGAAAAAGTTAAAAATATTTTAACAAGATTCGAAGAAATAGAAGATATTAATAAAATAACTAGTGAAGAAAATGGAATTAATATTTATATAGGTAAAGATAGTGAATTAACAGATGATGTATCTATTATAAAGACTAATTACACTTTAGATGATGAAAATATCACTATTGGGGTAGTTGGACCAAAAAGGATGGAATATGATAGAGTAGTTAGCATATTAAATTATGTAAGGGATAATATTAATGATAAAGGTGGTAGAAATGAATAAAAAAGTAGAAGAAAAAAATAAATGCAACTGCACTGAAGATTGTTCTTGCGGTGAAGAATGTAATTGCGGCGAAGATTGTTCTTGTGGTGATGAATGTTCTTGCAACGAAGAATGCAATTGCGAAGATTGCAACCATGATGAAGAATGTGATTGTCATGAAGAAGAATGCTGCTGTTGTGATGAATGCAGTAGTTATGAAAACAAAGAAGAGGCTATTAAAGCCTTAAAAGAAGAAGTATTAAAAGCAAAAGCAGAAGTAATAAACTATAAAAGAAGAAAAGATGAAGAAGTATCAAGACTTCTTAAATATGCCGAAGAAGATCTAGCAAGTGGATTTTTAGAAATCTTAGATAACTTCGAAAGAGCAATAAATATGGATGATGATAATTTAGACGATGAAGTAAGTAAGTTTCTTGAAGGAATCAAAATGATATATGGTCATACTAAAAACCTATTAGAGAAACACGGTATAACAGAAATAAATTGTCTTGGAGAAAAGTTCGACCCAACATATCATCAAGCAGTATTCACTGACAAAAACAAAGAAGAAGACCCTGGTACAATACTTGAAGTCCTTCAAAAAGGGTACATGTATAAAGATAAGGTTTTAAGACCTGCTATGGTAAAAGTAAATGAATAAAAAGTATTTACCAGATACTAAGGAAGGAAAAAATAATGAATAATAATAAAAAATTACCAGAACCTGGTAAACTAACTAATTACATGAATAAAAAATATTTATTTATGTATGGTGAAAAAGATATAATTGGAAGTGATGAAAACTTTAAATTATTACAAAATCCTAGAGTATTAGAACATCTAGAAAGCTTATTAAATGAAATGATTAAATGGATAGCAAATAGGTTTTCTGATGAAGAAATACTAAGTAGCATAGATAATGCTGATTTAAATAATTTTGGTTTTACTGAAGAAGAAATTAACTTCATCAAAACTGAAACAAAATCAAGTTATGAAACTAGACAATCAATTTTCGGTGAAAAAAATAAATTTAAAAGAAAAATAAAATAAAAGAAAGAAGGAATAAATATGAGTAAAATAATAGGAATAGATTTAGGAACCACCAATAGTTGTGTTTCCGTATTAGAAGCAGGGGAAGCAAAAGTAATTCCCAATCCTGAAGGGGGAAGAACAACTCCATCAGTAGTAGCCTTTAAAAATGGTGAAAGAATCGTCGGAGAAGCTGCAAAAAGACAGATGGTAACTAACAAAAATACAATTAGTTCTATTAAAAGATTAATGGGAACTAATAAAAAAGTAGAAGTAGAAGGTAAAAGCTATTCTCCAGAAGAAATAAGTGCTATGATTTTATCTTACTTAAAAGATTATGCAGAAAGTTATCTTGGAGAAAAAGTAACAAAAGCTGTTATAACAGTTCCAGCATACTTTAACGATGCAGAAAGACAAGCAACAAAGAATGCTGGTAAAATTGCAGGATTAGAAGTAGAAAGAATAATTAACGAACCAACTGCAGCAGCTCTTGCATATGGACTTGATAAACAAGAAACTACCCAAACTATTTTAGTATACGATTTAGGTGGTGGTACATTTGATGTTTCTATCCTAGAACTTGGAGATGGGGTATTTGAAGTAAAAGCAACAGCTGGTAATAACCGTTTAGGAGGAGATGACTTTGACCAAAGAATTATAGACTATTTAGTAGATAATTTCAAAAAAGAACATGGTGTTGATTTAAGCAAAGATAAAATGGCTATGCAAAGATTAAAAGATGCTGCAGAGAAAGCTAAAAAAGATTTATCAGGAGTAACTACAACACAAATATCATTACCATTTATTTCTCAAGCTGAAGAAGGACCATTACATCTTGAAATGAGCTTAACAAGAGCAAAATTCGAAGATCTAATTAGAGATTTAATAGACTCTACTTTAGAGCCAGTAAGAAAAGCAATGAAAGACGCTAAATTAAAAGCAAGTGATCTTGATAAAATAATCTTTGTTGGAGGTTCTACAAGAATACCTTGTGTTACAGAATTAATTAAAAAAGAACTTGGTAAAGAACCATCAAAAGGAGTAAACCCTGATGAAGTAGTTGCTATGGGAGCAGCAATTCAAGGTGGTGTATTAACTGGAGAAGTTAATGACATAGTATTACTTGACGTAACACCATTATCACTTGGTATAGAAACACTTGGAGGAGTTATGACAGTACTTATAGAAAGAAACAGTACTATCCCAACATCTAAATCTCAAGTATTCTCTACTGCTGCTGATAACCAACCTGCCGTAGACATCCACGTATTACAAGGAGAAAGACCTATGGCTGCAGATAACAAAACACTTGGTAACTTCCAATTAACAAATATCCCACCAGCACCACGCGGAGTTCCACAAATAGAAGTAACATTCGATATAGATGCAAATGGTATAGTTAATGTTAAAGCAAAAGACTTAGGAACAGGAAAAGAACAATCAATAACTATTACCGGAGGTAATACATTATCAGATGAAGAAATAGATAAAATGGTTAAAGAAGCAGAAGCTAATAAAGAAAAAGACAGCAAGAAAAAAGAAGAAGCAGAAGCAAAGAACGAAGCAGAAACACTAGTATTCGCTACTGAAAAATCTCTTAAAGATTTAGAAGGTAAAATAACTGATAAAGAAAAAGAAGATACAGAAAAACTTATTGAAGACGTTAAAAAAGCCCTTGCTGGATCTGATGTAGATAAAATAAAAGAAGCAAAAGATAAATTATTAACCAAAGCAAACGAACTTGCAACAAAAGTATATGAAGAAGCTGCTAAAAAATCATCTTCTAATGAAGAAAACAAAAATGAAGAATCTACTACAAACAAAGACAATAATGATGATGTTGTAGATGCAGAATTCGAAGAGAAATAATAAGAATTAAGTTCTAGTAATACTAGAACTTAATTTAGGAAAAGAGGTAATAAACGTGAATAAAAGAGATTATTATGAAATTTTAGGGGTCTCTAAAACAGCAACAGATGCAGAAATAAAATCAGCTTTTAGAAAACTTGCTAAAAAATATCACCCTGATATATCAACTGAAGAAAACGCCGAAGAAAAATTCAAAGAGGCTCAAGAAGCATATGCAGTATTATCAGATAAAGAAAAAAGAGCAAAATATGATCAATATGGACATAATGCATTTACCAATTCTAGTGGAGGATTCAGTGGGTTTGAAGGCTTTGATTTTGGCAGTATGTCAGACATATTTGATGATATTTTCGGAGGTCTTGGAGGTTCATTTACAAACTTCCACTCAAGAAGATCATCATCATCTTCTGCTCAAAGAGGAAATGATTTACTCCACCATATGACAATTACTTTTGATGAAGCTGTCCATGGATGTAAAAAAGTAATAGAATTAGAAGTAGAAGATACATGCCCTGAATGCGGTGGAAAGGGAGGATTTAACTCTAAAACATGTTCACAGTGTCGTGGTAGTGGTACAGTAACTAGCGAGCAAAGAACAATCTTTGGCAGTTTCCTAACAAAAACAAATTGCCCAGAATGCCATGGTAGTGGAGAAACATTCGAAAAGAAATGTCCAGAGTGCCGTGGAACAGGAAAAAAGAAAACAGATAAAGAAATAACTATTACTATTCCAAGTGGTATTAATACCGGAAATCGTCTTCGTCTTGCAGGTAAAGGAGAAGCCGGAACTAAGGGTGGACCAAGCGGAGACTTATACATAGAATTTAGTGTTAAAGATCATGAATTATTTCAAAGAGAAGAAGATGATATATATATAGAACTTCCTCTTACAATAACAGAAGCAGTTCTAGGCTGCAAAAAAGAAGTTCCCACTATTCATGGTAAAGTTGACTTAACAATTCCTTCTGGGGTCCAAAGTGGTCATAAATTAAGACTAAAAGGAAAAGGAATAGAAAACTCAATCTCTAAGAGAAAAGGAGATATGTATGTAGTAGTTAACGTAAAAATACCTGAAAGATTAACTAGAAAACAAAAACAATTATTTGAAGAATTAGATAAAGAATTACAAGATAACTCACTTCTTGCTAAATTTAGAAAGTTTTTAGGATAATGAATGACTATTTAATTAATTGCACTCTCTGCCCTAGAGAGTGCAATATAAATAGATATAAAACTCTAGGATATTGTCAAAGTAATGCAAACATAAAAATTGCAAACTATTCTTTACACAAATGGGAAGAACCTCCAATATCAGGAAACATTGGTAGTGGTACTATCTTCTTTACATACTGCTGTTTAAAATGCATATATTGCCAAAATTATTCAATTAGTATTAACCATAATGGTTATATAGTAAGTGAAGAAAAACTAGCAAGTATTATGCTTAAATTACAAGAAAAAGGAGCCCATAATATAAACTTAGTAACTATGACTCATTACATTCCCTTAATTATTAATTCCCTAAAAATAGCAAAAGAAAAAGGATTATCTATTCCAATTATTTGTAATACTTCAGGATACGAAAAAGTATCCACCCTAAAATTATTACAAGGATACATAGATATATACTTACCAGATCTAAAATACACATCTCCAGAATTATCAATAAAATATTCCCACTGTAAAGACTATTTTAAAATAGCAACCTCAGCCATTAAAGAAATGTATAACCAAGTAGGGAAATGTGAATTTAATTCTGAAGGTATAATGACAAAAGGATTAATAGTTAGACACCTTGTACTTCCCGGACATATTGAAGACTCCAAAAAAGTCCTAAAGTATTTATATGATACTTATAAAGATAACATTTATATAAGTATTATGAATCAATATACCCCAGTTAATAAAACTAAATATAATAACTTAAATAGAAAACTAACAGATAGGGAATATAACGAAGTTATAGAATACGCCTATGACATAGGTATTAGAAAAGCATTCGTCCAAGATAAAGACACATGTAAAGAAAGTTTTATACCAAACTTTAGTTGTAAAGAAGAACAAAAAATTTAAAACTTATGTATTGTAAAACACAAAAAAATATGATATTATATATATGTAAGGTAAATGTAAACAGTTTGACAGACAATCTTTTGTTAATTAAAGTAAATGTCAAACAGAAAGGAGCCCCTCATGAATAAAAATTTTAAAGGAAAATCATTAATACGAACATTTGTTTGGGGGGCTGTTTACAGCCAATTAAATAAAAATAAGAAAAATAGTATAAGAATAGAAGACTATGACAGTAAGAATACAATGGTATTCTAGTTTGTCATAGTCTTTTTACATGCTTGAAGGGAGTAAGAAAATGATAAAAAGAGTAGTAATTGTATTATTAATAGTGTTATCTTCATTTACAGTATTTGCCCTTTATAGGACGCTTGCTTATGATACTAGTGTAGTAGAGAATACTCCAAGTACAACGGATTTAGATTATACATTTCAAATAGGTAACAGTAGTGTTAAACAGTTAGTAGTGGAACCTAATGAGACTAGATATTATGATGTAGTAATGTATAATCCAAATCCTGCGAAGATAAGTTATGGAATATATTATGAGATGGTTAGTCCTACTACTAAACCAGATGACTATAGTATAGTATATAAGAGAAGAAGTAGAGATAAATCTAGTGGGGTAGTTAGTAAAGAAAGCAGTATTCAATTATCTATTGAGGTAGTTAATAATACTGGTGAGACAGTTACTGTTAAATTAGGATCTGTAGCAGGTTATGTTAAGGGGGGAGAACTTACTTTAGAAGATGGACAAGTATTAATTCCAGAAAAACAAATAACAGCATCAGAATTCGTG
This sequence comes from uncultured Bacilli bacterium, assembly GCA_934096315.1. Taxonomy (GTDB): domain Bacteria; phylum Bacillota_I; class Bacilli_A; order RF39; family UBA660; genus UMGS2068. The sequence continues at coordinate 7,072 of CAKOLT010000016.1, read as the reverse complement.
GAGTTATTAGATGATGGTGGTAATGGAGACTCGGGTAGTGGCGTATATAAGATACATCATGATGAGATAAGTAGTACAGACAGTGTAACAGGGGAGGTAATACCTGCAGTAGACGATTATAGATACTATGGGGCTAATCCAGATAATTATGTATGTCTAGATTTTGAAGGTAATAAAACTTGTCCAGATAAACATTTATATAGAATAATAGGTAGTATTTATGATGAATTAGAAAGTACTAACAGACTAAAGATTATAAAGGCAACTGTTCTTACTGATGGAACAGTAAATACCTTTGCATGGGATTATAAATCAGATGGAACAACGGAAAATATATGGGCAACTCCGACAGAGACAAGAAATAATATAACAAATAACTATAGTAATAGTACTACTAGTGGTAGTTCTCTTATGGTTATGCTTAATAGTGGTATTTGGTGGAGTGATACTACTAATACAGGAAAGATGTATGATGGTAGCAATGAAAGTGGAAGAGATGTAAATTTTGCTAATTATAAGTTAAGTAGTAATGCTAAAAGTATAATAGGAGATTCCAGATACTATTTAGCGGGACATAATATATTTGAAATAACATCTGGAGCTATGTATATATATGAAAGGACAACAACAGGCTATAAGAACGGAAGAATTAACAATAGTAGACCGTATTATTGGGAAGGAAAAGTAGCTTTGATGTACCCATCAGATTATGGATATGCCGCAGGAACTACATGTGCAACAGGTACTCATATATATAAATATGATACTAGTTGTAAGAATATAGATTGGTTGTTAGATACATCAAATTGGCAGTGGTTATTGCCAATGCGTCCATCCGACCCCGAAGCTACGTACAGTATTACTTCGTCTGGTAGCGTTAATTACATAGACATGTCATCTCTCATATACTATACAACTGCTAAGGCTTTTTCGGTTCGTCCCGTCTTCTACCTAAAACCACAAGTAATATTCACAAGTGGCTTAGGCACTATAGATAACCCTTACATCCCATCAATGCCATAATAAAAACTAGGATTTAAAACATCCTAGTTTCTTATTTATTACTTGATTTAACTACCCCTATGAAAAGAGTACTATCACAGTTATTAGAACTAAAGCCCTTATAACTATCACTTATCTCTTTAAGTTCTTTAATCTTATCACTATAATCTTTTATAGTATTAGAATAATTATATAAAGTATTAATACCTTTATCACTAAATTCATAAGTTCCCTCACTTAACTTATTAACCCCACTATATAATTCATCCATCTTACTACTATAAAGAGAAGTACCACTATATAACTCATTAATACCACTTCTAATTTCACTAATACCACTAGCTAACTTACTAGTATTATTATTAAGTTCAACAAGCTTTTCATTAAGCATAGTCACAATATTATTAATCTTAGCATTAATACTATTAAAGTTATCCAAAGTAGTCTTAATACTTAAATTATTAGCATTAAGTAACTCAATTAAACTTAAATTACTTTCATAAGTCTTTTTTACTTGAAGTAAACTACTATCACTAATATCTTCCAGTTTAACACTTCCTAAATTATTATTTACATAAACTTCCTCTAGAAGCTTATTAGCATATTCTAAACTCTTAATAGCATTATCATTATTATTCATAAGAAGAAGTAAATTATTAATATTATCATTATTATTACCATTATTTAACTCTGAAACAATATTATTAAACTCCAATATAGAATTCTTAATACCTTCATTTAACTTAATCGAACCATCTTCTATACCATACATATAATCAAGTATCACTTTAACATTATTATTAATAGTATTAGAACTCTCACTTAACTTACTAACACCCTCAAGAATATCCTTAGTACTCTTAACAATTAAATCCATATTCCCCTTTAAACTACTTATATTAGTATTAACACTATCAATTTTATCAAATATCTCTAAATCACTATCTTCAAAAACCTTAGACTTAGAGATAACATAAATATTATTTAGTTTAAACTTTTCAGTATGATAATTAATAACTATCTTATCAAAATCTTTAAACTTATCAATTCCTGTACTCTCATATAACCCACTTGAAGCAATACCAGTTAGAATATATTTATTACCAGTATTAACAACCTTACCATTAGTAATAGATACAGAATCAGAATTATTATCTAAATATGTTCCAACCACTGTAACAAAAGGCATATACATATCCCCATATCTACCACTAACTTTCATATTATTAGTAAAACTAATTTCTATTCTAATATCACCACTTTTATTAAGCATATCCTCTAATTTAGTTTCTTTATCATTTAAATAATACTTAATATCTGTTTTAACAGGAAGTTCTTTATCTGTATTACCTCTGTAAAATATATCATTACCTAATGCTTTCCATATTAAGTTATTATTATTAAAGGTAAATTTCTCCTCCCCATTAATATTTACAATATCCTTTAAATAACTATAATCTTCTATATCACCATTAGCTTTATTATAAAGGTGACTAGTAACACTTACATTACTTACATTACCATAATAATCCATATTAGAATATACAGTCTCTTCTTTCTCTAAAGCATGAGCATTAATAGGAAATAACATAAGTAAACAAATTAATATTCTTTTTTTCATTTTCTTTCTCCTTTCGTAGTTTTCATTATTATTTTATCAAATAATATTAGTAGACTTGGAAGTAGGGTAATAACCACTAACATACTAATTATAGCTCCTCTTGCTAATAAGTTACAAATAGAACCAATCATATCTATTTTAGTATATAAATATACACTAATTGTAGCAGCAAAGAAACATAGTGCTGAAGTAATAATAGAACTTGTAGAACTTCTTAAAGTATTCTTAATACTAACCATCTTATCATGTTTTCTTCTTTCTTCTATATATTTAGTAGACATAAGTATTGCATAATCAATCGTAGCCCCAAGCTGAATAGTACCCACTACAATCGAAGCAATAAATGGAAGTGTATTACCCATATAGTAAGAAATACTCATATTTGTAAATATTGCAAACTCAATTACCATAATAAGAATTATTGGTAAACTAACTGACTTAAGTACAAATAACATTACAAAAAAGATAAAAATTATAGATACATAATTAACCATATCCAAATCATGATCACAAATCTCTACTAAATCTTTCATTAAAGCACCTTCACCCGCTAAAATACCATTACTATCATATTTATGTACAATATTATTAATAACATCTACTTGGGCATTAATTTCATCACTAGCAATCTCATACACAGAATTTATTATTAGTAACTTATATTTATCATTATCAATTAACTTCTTAATATTATCAGGAAGTATTTCTCCATATAAACCACTTTCCAGAACTTCACTTGGATTCATTACCAAATCTATTCCTTCAACATTTTTAAGTTCTGTAGCTAATTTATCAATTTCACTATTCTTAACATTCTTATCCAATATTATAATTTCTGGAGATATAATATTAAACTTTTCTTTTAACTGTTTATTAGCTATATTAAAATCTAACGTTTCAGGAAGTGACTTATCAAGTTTATAATATACTTCATACTTACTGTTTCCTATAAAAGCAGGTATCATTAATACTATAAATATAACTAGAATTAATTTATGTTTTTTAATAACAAAATCCTGAAATTTATTAAACTTTGGAAGTAATACCTTATGACTTGTTTTATCAATAACTTTATCAAAAACAAGAAGTAAAGCAGGGAATAGAGTAAGTGTACTAATAACTCCCCATACAACACCTTTAGCCATGACAATACCTATATCCTTACCCAAGGTAAGATCCATCGCACAAAGTGATAAGAATCCAATAATCGTAGTCAAAGACGAAGCTATAACACTAGTAAACGTTTCCTTAATAGCTTTATCCATAGCTTCTTTTCTATCTTTTATCTTCTTCTTATTATATTCATATTTATGATATAAAAAAATAGAAAAATCTGTAGTAACCCCAAGCTGTAGTACAGCAGCTATAGCTTTTGTAATATAAGAAATATCTCCCAAAATAATATTACTACCCATATTATACAAAATTGCAACACCTATATTACCAATTAATAAAAATGGAATTAAGTAAGAATCTGTACAAATAGTAAGTATAATTAAACAAAATAGAACTGCTATAGTAACATAAATAACTATTTCGCTATTAGATAAATCCATTGTATCTAGAACCATGGCACCCATACCACTAATTTTACCAACGTCTCCAGTAACTTCTCTCATACTCCTAATAGCATCTGTCGTAGATTCATCACTAGCTCCCTCATTAAAGGTAACAAAAATAACACTGGTACCATCTTTATACATTTTATCTTTAATATCATCTGGAATAACATTATAAGGTATAGTAGTATCAATTACATCTGTCAAACTAACAGCCTTATTAACACCTTCAATATCTCTATATTTATCTTCAAGCTTTAAAATATCATAATTAGATAAGTTATCTACCATAACAAAGGCAAAGGAACTAAGTTCAAAATTATCACTAAGTATTTTTTCACCCTTCATAGTATCTATATCATCAGGTAGATATACCAATATATCATAATTAATTTTGGTATTCATATAACATATAGCCATTGGCACAGCCATTACTAATGTAATTATTACAATCAAAAGACTATGATTTACAATAAACTTTCTAATTTTATCCATATAATTTTCCCTCCATTTAATGATTTTATTCCAAACTATTAATATGTGCACCTACAAAAGAGGTATTTTTGTATGATATTAAACAAACATCCAAAAAATGTTTTATATAAAATTAGATAAAAGTAGATTATTAATCAGCCGTCCAAAAAAATATTGACTAAAAATACAATTTAATATATAATAACCTCAGGTGAAAAAAATGGATTATAAAATAGATTTAAGAGTAGTAAAAACTAAGAAAAACTTATATCAAAGTTTATTATTAATTATGAAAGATAAACCTTTCGAAGAAATTAAAGTGTCTGATATCTGTGAAAAAGCATTAGTAAATAGATCAACATTCTATAATCACTTCGAAGACAAATATGAATTATTATATTCTTTAATTCAAGACTTAAAAGAATCATTAACAAATGATTTAAATCAAAATGAAAATCTAGATGATACTAAAAACTATTACATGAAAATGATAGAACTATTTCTAGATCACGTAGACGAAAACATAAAAATATATTCCGCAATTATCAGGAATAACAAAAATAGCATAGTAATTGATATGATATCAGATACTATAGAAACTGATATAAAATCAAAACTAACAAACACATTAATAACTACCATACCTTCAGAATTTATTTCAAAATTCTATATCGGAGCAATAATAAATGTAGGATTAGAGTATCTAAGAAACCCTAAAAAATATTCTAAAAAGGACGTATTAAAGTATCTAAATGAGTTATTACCAGATACCATTTATTAAGGATAGGATAGACATGAATAATTATACAAACTTATGCACTAATGATAAATTAACAGAGTTAAATAATAAAGAACTTTTAGACTTTATATATCTAACATATACCTCTCCCTTAGAATATTACCCCAAACTAGGACTAAATAATAACATAACATTTGGGGTAGAACTAGAATTTGAAGTAAATAACATAATGAAAATACATGATTATCTTATTAAGAATGGATACGATCCCGCATGGCTTCTACATAAAGAAATATCTATATCCCAAGGATATGAGATAAGTAGTCCTCCTCTTCAAGATACAAAAGAAGATTGGCACAGCCTAAAAGACATATGCACCTTTCTAAATGAGTGTACTATTATTACAAATAGATGTGGTTCCCATATCCATATCGGCTCACAAATATTAAAAAATAAACCTAAGAATCTTCTTAACCTAATGCTCTTATGGAGTGTATATGAAAACATAATATATAGATTTAGTTATGGTAAAATTAATATGGCAAGACCAAAAATTATGATATATGCTAAAACAGCACGTAAACTATTATGGGATAAGTATTTAGAAGAATGTGATAAGAAAGAAATCACTTTAGAAAAGTTATTAAAAGGTGTTGCAGATAAAAGAAGCACTGCAATAAACTTTTACAATCTAAAAACCATATCCGATTTTACATTAGGTAGTACAATAGAAATAAGAACCCCTAACGGAACTCTTCTAAAGGAAATATGGCAAAACAATATTAACTTCTTCGTTAAACTATTACAATATGCTACTAAAGATGATTTCAACGAAGAAATAATAGTACGTAGACATTATGAAAATATCGGATACCTTAACGAATACAAAGATTATGAAAAACTTTTCCTAGAACAAGCCTTAGAACTATCTGATTTAATCTTTGATAATAACAGAGATAAGATTAATTTTCTAAAAATCTATCTAAAACTCTTCGATCAAAGACAATATAATAATATTAAACAAAAAATTCTAAGAAAATAAACTTTAAGATAATAACAAGGACTAACTATAGTTCTTTTTTCATACATTTAATTAGGTGATAACATTATATGAAAAGAATAATACTATTTTTCATGCTTATATTTTTATTTATACCAAAAGTTAATGCTAGTACAGCCTCTGCAAATAGTTATGTCCTAATGGACGAAGCAACCGGCAGAGTACTAATGTCCAAAAACAAAGACGAACCAATGTTAATAGCATCCATTACCAAAATAATGACGGCAGTACTTGCAATAGAATCAGGAAAACTAGATAAAATAGTAACAGTAGATGAATCCATATTAAAATCATATGGATCAGCAATATATATAGAAGTAGGGGAGAAAATTAAATTAGAAGACTTATTATATGGATTAATGCTAAGAAGTGGTAATGAACTAGCGTGAACGGAATAGCAGTTGGAACTTATGAGAGAAGATTTAATAATATAACATCTTTTAAACCTTATACTTTAACATATTATTGGAAATTATATATATAACAAATGACATAGCATATTTATATAAATCTACGAGATACTAAAATAAAACTAGTATTTTTTTTTATTAGGAGGTGATTATGATGTCAGTATTTAAAATAGAAAAAAATCAAAACTATACTGTTATGAGTAATCA
>CAKOLT010000015.1 GCA_934096315.1 uncultured Bacilli bacterium | reverse complement strand
TAGTAAGTGCTCTGCATTCAGCAGGGCACGCAAGTAAGGGTAAATGTGGTGAAAAAGAAAAACTGTAAACAAAGACAGGAAAATAGAAAAAGAAAATAAAAGAAGATTCGGTAAGGTGTGGCGTCGAAAAGATACCTGCATATATACTTAAAATATTATAAAATTAAGAAAGTTGTGATATAATGAAAAAGAGAAAGAAAAATAATAGGGGATTTACTTTAGTAGAATTGTTAGTAGTTATAGTTATTTTAATAGCTATTGTATCAATTGCTATTCCTAGTATTACTTCTTCAATGGAGAGGAGTAAGGAGAAATTAAATGAAGGTAAGAAAGAGACAATAGGGACAGCAGCAGAGTTATATTTAAATACTACTAATCGTTCGGCATTAAAGGGCTTTTATAATGGGGAATGTATTGTATTGTTAGATAGGTTAGTAAGTGGTGATTATATAGATGAAGATGATATAATGAATGCAGATAATAAACCATTTGCAGATGGTAATCCTGCAATATGTAAAGGGTGCATTGATGATGAAAAATATAGTATATTTGATGCTAATGAGAGTGGTGGTTATACATTATGTGATGGTTAGCATTATAATTATTCATATAATGTGAACTAAGATAAGATATAGAAAGATGGTGGAATAAATGAAGAAGAGAGTAATAAGTGGAGCAATATTGTTACTTTTATTAATTATATTTTTAACAACTAGTAGTAAGCTTTTTGCAATGTTTATTTTGTTATGTGGGCTTCTTGGAGTAGAAGAGTTTTTAAATATAAAGTATAAGGATAAGAAACTTAAAGTAATAGAGTTAATTGCGGTTGTATCATTTGTTATGATTTCTTTAAATAATTTAATATTTGATATTAATTATGAGTCACTTTTGTTAATACCACTACTTGCTCTTACTATTCCAATAATATTTTATAATGATAGTGATAGGTATAATATAAATGATGCGTTATATGTTCTTGGGGTTGTTTATTTTCTAGGGTTATCTTTTGGTAATATTATATATTTTAGGGATATAAATACTCCGGTATGTATATATATATTTATAATTGCTTTTATAACAGATACATATGCTTATATTGGGGGGTCTTTAATAGGGAAACATAAGTTAACTTCGATTAGTCCTAAAAAGACATGGGAAGGTACTACTATTGGAACTATTATGGGGTGTTTTATAGGTAGTGTGTTTTATTACTTTGTAATAGATGATTCTTTAGTATTTGCTATATTGTTATCTTTGTTTTTAACAGTACTTAGTGAAATAGGGGATTTAATTTTTAGTAGTATTAAGAGATATTATAAAGTTAAGGATTATTCTAATTTAATACCGGGGCATGGTGGTATATTAGATAGGTTTGATAGTGTTATATATGTATCACTTGGTATACAGTTAATACTTAATATATTTTAAAGGAGGACATATGACATTAATACTTTTTATTATAATACTTGGGGTTATTATTTTAGTTCATGAGTTTGGGCATTTTATTTTTGCAAAGTGGTCTGGTACGTTTGTTTATGAATTTAGTTTAGGTATGGGACCAAAGATATTTTCAATTAAGGGGAAAGAGACACAGTATAATATAAGACTTATTCCTATTGGAGGGTTTGTTAGTCTTGCTGGGGAAGATATAATTGGAGATAAGAATATTCCTAAGGATAGGAATATGTGTAATAAGAGTTTTATTCAAAGATTATTGATTTTGTTTTTTGGGGCAGGTAATAACTTTATTTTTGCAGTTTTAATATTATTTATTAGTGCTCTTATTTATGGGGGGGTATCTCCTAAAGCTGTGGTGGGTACTGTGTTAACAGATTATCCAGCATATGAAGAGGGTTTAAGAGAGGGAGATTACCTATTAGAGATAGATGGTGAAAAGGTTGTATCATGGGATGAAGCTATGTTAAAGATACAACTAAGTAAGGGTAAGACTTTAAACTTTAAAGTTGAAAAACCAAATGGTAGTATTAAGAATTATGAGATAACTCCTGCTAAAGAGATTACAAACGGTGAAGAAGTTTATAAGTTTGGATTTTCAACTTCCGGTAAAAGGGAGTATGGTTTAGTAAACTCTTGTAAGTATGCTATTCAAAAAACAGGTAGTTTATTTGCTTTAATGAAAGATACTTTAAAATATTTGTTTACTGGTAAAGTAGGAGTAGATGAGTTATCTGGTCCAGTTGGAATATATACTATAGTGGGAGAGCAGGCTAAACTAGGACTTGAGAATATATTATATTTAGTAGCATTCTTAAGTATTAATGTTGGGGTTATTAATTTAATTCCATTCCCAGCTTTTGATGGTGGTAGAATATTGTTTCTAATTATAGAGAAGATATTTAAAAAACCAATACCTAAGGATATTGAGGCAAAGGTTAATGCAGTTGGATTTTTCCTTTTAATTGCTTTAATGATATATGTTACTTTCCAGGATATAGTTAGATTATTCTAGTAAGGTATGGGTGATATAATGAATAAGAATAAATATATAAAGCCGTTATTTTTGGGTATTATAACTGTTACTGTCCTTTTTGTAATAGGGTATACTGTATCATATTTTATTTGGCAGGGACAAAATGATACTTTGGTAGATTTATCAGTTGGAGGAAATTTAGTACAGCTTGATGATGGGGTAGATATTACAGGGAGTAATTTAATACCTGTTAAGAGTTATAATTCTCCAGATAGTATAAAGAAAGATATATCTATTAGATTAAAGAATAATCCTATAGAGAATGTTAGTGTAACTATGTCTTTAAAAGTTAATAGTATTGATGATAACTTAAGAGTAGATAGTTTTAAGTGGACACTTGTTAAAGATAATAGTGTAGTTAATGAGGGGAATTTTAGTACAGATAGTGATATTACTTTAGTTACATTAAATAGTAGTGATAATACGCTTCAAACTACTTTGAGTGAGTATACGTTATATATATGGCTTGATGGTAATAATGTAAATGAGACTGTAATGCAAAATAAGAGTTTTGATTTTTCCTTAATATTTAGTGGAGATAATTCTATTTTAGAGAGAGGCTAGTAAATAGTCTTTTTTTAATTTTTTTAGTTTCTCTGTTGACACATACTTGTAAAATTGATATAATTATAGAGAATAGGGAAGATAGAAAGGAATGATTAGAATTATGGAGACTATATTATCAAATACAGCCATAGCTATTGGAATAATGATAGGGTTATCATTTTTAGGTCTAGGAATTGGTGTAGGTATTCTAGGAGGACGTGTAGCAGAAGCTGTTGGAAGAAATCCAGAAACTAAAAATGATGTTGTTCATTCTGTTATGACAATTCTTATTATCACTGCAACATTTTTACTATTTTTGTTTGCATTTTGTTTCTTATTGTTATTCTTTAATCCGTTAGTAACTTACTAATGATTTGGGTATTTATAATTACATGTGTGGTTATTTCAATATTAGTTCTCTTTATGTTTCTTATCCTCAAAAAAACAGTTAATATTGTTAATGACCAGACTAAGTCTTACTTTGTTAATAAACTTCAAGGGTATGATGATCTTATAAATGAAAAAGAAAGTAAGCTAAATGAGATTGATGAATTAATTAAAAGCAGGGAAGAAGAAATTAAAGAAGATAATGAGGGGAAAAAGGAAAGCAAATATGAGTTTGATTATGATGTAATAGATTTACTTTCTAAAACTAAATATCATGATAAAAAAATATTTGAGTTAAATAAAAAAATAGATGAGAATTTTGTTATTGATTATGATTCTCTTGTTAAGGATTTTGTTAAATATGCTAAGAGCAATAACAAATATGATTTTTGCAGAAAACTTAGAAAGAAATTTACTAGTAATGTAATATATGATGTTAAGACTAGTGTTAATATTGAAGATAAGATGCATGAATTATTAAATAGTGAAGAATATAAAATATATGATATGTTTAAAAGTGTATCTACTGATATATCTATTGATAATTTTATAGATTATCTAGATCAGTTAGTGGATTTAAATGATCCTACAATTAAGGTTTTAGTGGGTAATAAAAAAGAAAACTACAATAAATATGGAAAGCATGTAAAGACTATATATGATGATAACATTTATCGTGGTATTAAAATTATATATAAAGATAAGATATATGATTTTAGTTTAAGTGAGAGGAATGAATAGGGATGAATGATACTTTTACAAATAATTTAAATGAAATAGTAGATAACATAAAAAATAATAATAACGTTTATTCTACAGGAAAAGTTATTAAAGTAAATAACTATAATATAGAAGTCTCTGGATTAAATGATGTTACCTTTTATGAAGCAGTTAATATTGCGGATAAAGCAAGTGGTTATGTGTTTGGAATATATCCAGATAGGTGTATCATTGCCCTTGTGAGTGTAAATGAAGAGATAAAGACTGGGGATATAGTGTATGCTCTTAATAAAGAATTTAGGTGTGAATTTAGTCTAGATTCTGTTGGTAAAGTAATAGATATATTTGGTAATGATTTAATTGCAGGGAAAAAGTTTGATAATGTAACTATGTTAAATGTTGAGAATAAACCACTTCCTCTTATGGATAGGGGATTAGTTAAGAGAGAGTTACTTACTGGAATAACAGGAATAGATTTAATATATCCGATTGGTAAGGGTCAAAGACAATTAATAATAGGAGATAAGAAGACTGGTAAAACACAGATATGTTTGGATACAATAGTTAATCAAAAAGATAAGAATGTATTATGTATATATGTTGCTTTAGGTAAGACTAAGAAAGAAGTTAAGGATATATATTATGAATTAACGAAAAAGGGAGCTAGTAGTTATACTATAATTATAGCGTCATTTAATGATGAATTACCTACGAGAACATATCTTACTCCTTATGTAGCTTTGTCAATAGCAGAATCGTTTATGATGCAAACATATGATGTGCTTGTATGTATAGATGATTTAAAGAAGCATGCTGATATATATAGACAGATAAGTTTAGCTAGTAAGAAGACCCCTGGTAGGGATGCTTATCCTTCAGATATATTCTATGCTCATTCTAGGCTTTTAGAAAAAGGGTGTCAGCATAAGAATGGTGGATCTATTACTATTCTTCCAATTGTAGAGACAAAGGCTGGAGATATAACTGATTATATATCTACTAATATAATATCTATTTGTGATGGGCAAATAGTGTTGTCTGCTAAAAACTTTGTTAAAGGTGAAAAGCCGGCGATTGATTATGGGTTATCAGTATCACGTCTAGGAGGTAATGTCCAATCCCCTGAAATGAAGAGGGTTGGAAGTAAAGTTAGAATAGAATTATTATCATACTTAGATGTTAGAGAAATATACGAACTTGCTAATACAGATGAAATAAGTGAGGATTTACAAAGAAGGTTAAAAGAAGGTAAAGTAATACTTAAGAATTTATGGCAGTATAAATTTAGTCCAAAGACTAAAGAGGAAATGATAAACTTATATAGTTTTTTAACGAATAAAGAGAAGTAAAAAGAATAGAGGTGAATGGTATGATAGTAGGTAAAATTATTTCAATATTTGATATAAGTGTTGAAGTTATTCTAAGTGATACTGATGTTAAAATAGGAGATATTTTGAAGGCTGCTGATACGGATGGGGAATATGTTTTTGAGGTAGTTACTATTAATAATATTAGTGCTACATGCATATCACTAGGAAGTAATCATGGATTAAAAAAGGGTACTGAGGTAATAAAAAAAGCTGATGGTATTATGATTGAGTATTCTGATAAAATATTAGGGAGAATATTTAATTCCTATGGAGAGCCCACTGATAATGTGCCTTTAGAGAGTATTAAGAAAAGAAATATAAATAATAATACTATTACCTTAAAGGATACTCAGGTTAGTAGTGATATACTATGGACTGGTATTAAAGTAATAGACTTCTTTGCTCCTTTACAAAAAGGGTTTAAAATGGGTCTACTTGGAGGAGCCGGAGTAGGTAAAACAGTTTTAATTAAAGAGATTATTCATAATGTGTATAGTTCTATTAATGCTCATGCTATCTTTGTTGGAGCAGGAGAAAGAAGTAGGGAAGGTAATGAGCTATATGAGGAGATGAAAGAATCTAAGCTTTTAAATAAGATGAGTATGGTTTATGGGGTTATGGGTGATAATCCTGTTTCAAGGAGTAAGAGTGTTTATGCAGGTCTTACTTTAGCAGAGTATTTAAGAGATGAGAAAAAACAAGATGTTTTATTATTTATAGATAATATATATCGTTTTATGCAAGCTAAGAGTGAGATTGCAACAGAGTTAAAACAAATATTAATTGAAAATGGTTATCCTGCTGATATGGCTGGAGAAATTAGTAAGATAGAGGAGAGAATTAGTTCTACGGAAAATGGTTCTATTACTTCTTTTCAGGCTATATATATTCCTGCGGATGATTTTAATGATGAGGCTGTACAAACTATTATTTCCTATATGGAAGGGCAAATAGTTTTAGATAGAAAGATAGCAGAACTTGGTTTGTATCCTGCTATTGATGTGTTTAAATCTACTTCTAAATTAATAGATGTTGATAAGATTGGAGAAAGACACTATAATTTAGTTACAGAAGTACTTAGATATTTAACTAGATATAAAGAGCTTGAAGAGATTATTGCTATACTTGGTATAGAAGAGTTAAGTGAGGAGGATAAGAAGATCTTTTATCGCTCACGTAAACTTAGGTATTATTTCTCTCAACCAATGTTTGTAGCAGAAGCTTATACTAATATTCCTGGACAATTTGTTAAGATTGAAGATATTCTTATAGATGTTGAAAATATATTAAATGGGGTATATGATGAGGATGATGAGAGTAAATTCTTATTTATAGGTAAATATCATGAATAAGGGAATTAAAGTTAGAATATTTGATCTTAATACGGGGTTAGTGGAGTATGAACATATAAAATATATTAGAATAACAAGTAGTGATTATAATCTACTTATAATGGAAGATTATCTTCCTATTATTGGAGAGATAGAAGGCAGTATAGATATAAAAAGTGAGGAAGTAGATGTTTCTTTTAAAGATATAAAAGCGTTTTATATGAATAGTAAGAATGTATTTAATTTAATGATAAAAGAGGGATAGTATGGATAAATATATGGATATTATATATGGGATAGCAAACTTTGCCATGGTTGGTATAATATTTTTAGTAGTACTATGGGTATTTATAAAATTAACCCTAAAGAAGTATTCAACTAATAGTGGTAAAATAAAATTTTATGGTTTATTTCTAGGGATGGATAATAAGAGTGTTCTTGCTTTTAGTTTAGTATCTCTTTGTTATATATTTCTAGTGTGGTGTATTGCTACGTTCCAGAAAATGAATATATTTTATTTCCTAATAATACTAATATTAATATTAGTTTCGGATATTCTTACTAGGAATTATGAAAAGATTCCTAATAATCTCTTTTTTGTGGGGTTAAGTAGTTTGGGTATATTGTGCATTAGTTTACTTTATACTCATTTAACTACGGAGTATGCAAATATATTTACTTTGATAATATTGGGATTACTTATTTTGTTTGTTTTCTTATATTTCACATATTATTTACTTAAACTTCTTAATGATATAGTGGTTAAAGAAAAGCATCTAAAGAAGAAGAAAAACTATAAGAAATTATAAGGAGGAAATATGGCTAAGATAAAAAATGTTGTTAAAGTTATGAACTTCCATGCCTTATTAAATGTAGATAAGTCCCGCAAGAAGGCAGAGAAATATAAGAATGTTGGTAATGAGATAACAAAAATATTAAGTAGAATAGTATATAATAAGAATCTTGTTTTAGATAAGAAGGTTTTAGTACCAGATAAGAATAAGCCTAAGTTAAATATATATATTGCTAATGATTATGGGTTTTGTGGTAACTTTAATTCCTCTGTTAGCAAACAAATAAAAAAAGATAAGGATGCTCATAAGATAATTATTGGTAGTAAGATAACGTTTAATGATGATACTGTAGTGCTTAAACTGGCTAAGGATGAATTTTTTACTAGGTTTAGTGAAATAGAGAAATATATTGAGAAATCAGTTTTGAATATGGATTATAGTGAGATTAATGTTTATTATAATCATTATTATTCTTCAACATCTTTTGATTTTTTAGAGATTAATTTATTTCCTGTTAGGTTTGAAGGGGAATATTATGAGGGAGAAGATTTTGTGACAGAGACAGATATAAAAGTGGTATTAAGTAGTTTAATTACCTTTTATATATGTTATCAGTTAAAAATGTGTGAGTCTATATCTTTTGCAGCAGAGAATGTTTTGAGAAGTCAGATAACATCTTCAGCTTTGGATAAAATAAAAGAAAAAGAAGAAGAAGAGATGCATGAGAAATTTAAGGAGAAGAAAGAGAAAAGTATTTTGAAAAGTGTAGAAAATTATAAAAAGATAATGTAATATATTGACTTATAATAATTTAGAAGTTATAATAAATATAGAATAAAAAGAGGTGACGCTATGGTTAATATTAAAGACATACTTGATAAGAAGTATGACATACTAAGGGCAAGTTTAAGGTTTCCTAATCCCAAAGATAAAGATAAATTACTTAAGAGTTTTAAGGAAGTTGCTTTAGAGATTAACGAAAAGAAATATAATGAATATCTAGAGGAGCTTGATAAGTATTCATACGAAGCTGATAGTTTAGAAATGGAGAAGGAAAGGTTAACAAAAAAGATTGACTTTATAAATGAATATAGAGATAATTGGGTTAAATTTAATAATGATTATCATCAGATTACTTTTAGTGATTTACCTGATAATTTTGATGATGAAGATTTAATTAGAAGTGAAGAGAGATTAGATACTATTAAAGAGTATTTAAGTAATTGTAACAGGATAAATATATTAGAAGATTCTCTTAATACTCTAGATATAGATTTAAGAAAATATACTGAAGAAGATGAAAAGAACACCATTTTAAACCATAGTCTTGAAGAAAAGTTACTTGAATATTTTATGTCCCTTATTAAGAGTGATTCTACATATAGTACTTATGATTATGGAGATATAAAATATGAATTAGAGAAAGAAGAGGAAGTAATAAAGCATAAGAAAGAAGAACTTGATAATTTCTATATGGCATATGATTCTCTAGAAAATCAAATACTTCCTGAAAATAAGAAGGAAGAGTATAAATCTTATGTAGAGGATGCTAAAAAAGATTATTATGATTCTAAAGAAAAAGAATATATATATAGATTGTATGAATTAATTAGTAATATAGAGACTGATTATGCTTCTTTATATAATAAAAGAGAGAAGATAAGTAGATTATTTGATGAGAGAATGCTTAAAAGGGGTAGTTTAAATATTAACTCTGTTGATAATTTAAAGGATTTAAAGATATTTATTGATAGTCAGTATGATAAGATATTATCGCAAAAATTAACTAAAGATAATATACTTGAGGTTGAAAATAGAATAGAGGATGCTAAGGAAGAGATAAAAGCACTTAAAGAGAGAAATACTGATGTAGATATATTAACTATATTAAATGAATATAAAATAATAGATACGTATACTTCTTCTAGTGATATACCTAAAGAGTTAGATGATAATGATGATGAAGAAGAAAAAAAAGAAATAGAAACACAGGATGAAGAAGTTAATAAAGTAGAAGATGTTGCAGATAATGAAGTAATTAGTGTTTTACCATCATATAATATAGATTTAGATAAAGTTAAAGAGATATCTAAAGAGGTAATGGATGAAGTTATAAGTAATATAACTCCTTCAGAAGAAAAGGAAGAGTTACAAGAATTAGAGTTAAATGATATATTTAAAGATGAAGAAAAGAAAGAAGATATTGTACAAGAAGTTGATAATATTTTCCCGGATATTCCTTTAAAAGAGGAAGTTGATGATGATTTCTTTTCGAAGGAAGAGAAGGAAATACTTACAGATAACTTGGTGGAAAAAGAGACGGAGATACCTGAGATTGTTTATGGTAGTAGTAGTACTATAGATGATAATCCTGATATAACTAAGTTACCTAATGTAGATAATATAGGGTCTGTAAAGCCAACTAATTCTTTTAAGGATATTAAAGAGAAGAAGAGTCAAATAACGGGATTAGAGGTACCTACTAATGGTATAATTGATAAAAAAGAGGAAATATTTAAGTCTAGTGGATATATAAATAATAACAATAACAATAATACTGATACTAATAACTAGTATTGGTATTTTTTACACTAATAAAAAAAGTGAAAAAATTGTATAAAAAGTATTGCTTTTTATTTAATTATTTGGTATAGTTATTATTGTAAAGGAGGATAGATAAAAATGGAAAATAACGGAAGGGGCATATTTTATGGTGTTATTGGTGTAGCAACATTAATAGTAGCTATTATTGGTGCAACATTTGCATATTTCACTGCAAGTACATCAACTAACCCTGGAGATATTACAGGACAAACTCAAGCTGGTTTAGCAGAAGCATTAGATGTATCTGCTGAAGAGGTAACTTTTGCAGAACCTGGAGTTAACAGTCATGATTTAGTTCCTGCTAAATTTGGTACTGGATTAGCAAATCCTTCAGCAATTACTGCAAATGATATTCAAGGAGCTTTAAGAGCTAAATGTGCAAATGCTGGTTATACTGGATGTCATTTATGGAAAGTAACAGCTAGTAGTACTCAAACTGTAGATAATGCTAGTATTATTTTATCAATGACAGTTACTGCTGCAGATAAAGAACAATGGGGTTATGCAATATTTACTTCTAATAATATTAATGATATTGCAAATGTAGTTAATGATCCTTCAGCAATTACAATTACTCCAGCTACAGTAAATAATTCAACAGATAATACAGCTATTGAAAATGGTTGGAAGGGTGCTATTGGAGATGGAGTTAATAATTTAGACTTCCATGCAAATGCTGGTTTAACTGCTAACACACCTGTAAATTATTACATTTTAGTATTCTTAAATGATTTAGAAAAAGGTCAAAATGAAGCTGGTCAAGATACTGTTGATGCAACAGGAACTTATTCTGGAACTGTTTCAATGAATGCTGCTGGTGGTAAAGTTAGAGCTTCATTTACAGCTACTCAATAAACACAATTTATTTGTGTTTTTTTCTTGCTTTTTTTTTAAATATTTGCTATCATTATACTAGGAGATAGGAGATATTTATTATGAAGAATAAAGATTTGGGATTAGTACTAGGAATATTGACTTTGATAGTAGCTACTCTTGGAGCCACTTTAGCATTTTTTAATGCTAGTATGAGAGGGGATAGGAATGTTGAAGCAGAGGCATTTAAATTTAATATGGCTCTTGAAGTAGATCCAGAATATTATGGTAATAAACTTATACCTATGAATGATGAAGATTATATGACGGCATATAATAATAAATGTGTTGATTATAAGAATTGGGGAGCTTGTATTTCATATAAAATAAAACTAGAGAATAATGGGGATCCAATGGAACTAATAGGTACCATGAATTTCAATAAGGAAGATGTTGTTCGTATGACATATGCTGTATTAGATAAAAATGGTAATGAATATGTGTCTCCGACAGAAACAGGGGATGGGATTAAATTATCACTTGGGAATAGTTTTAGTTTAAATTCTAATGAAAAGACAGAGTTTACATTAATAATATGGCTTACGAATATTGAGGAGTCTCAGGATGAGGAAGATGCTGGAGGTAAGTTTGATGCTAGTTTGACCTATGAAGCTACTAGTGGAGCTAAATTAGTTGCTCATGTTAACCATAATTAATTATGGTTATTTTTTGTAAAATGAAATATAGCTATTGATTTTTTACATTTTTTTTGTTATTATTATAATAAAGGAGGAAAATAAAAATGGAAACAAGAAGCGGAAAGGGAATATTTTTAATTGTTATTAGTATTATTACTTTAATTGTAGCAATTGTTGGTGCAACATTTGCATATTTCACTGCTCAATTACAAGGTGATAGACAAGTGGAGGTAACAGCATATAAGTTTGCTTCTACTATGTCAATTAATGAGGTAGTACCAAGAACAGGAGCTGGTTATGATAGTCTTCAACCAACAGCAGACTTTATTCCTTTAAATGATAGTGATGTTATCAGTGCAGTTAATACTACTAATAACTGTGTAGATGAAAGAGGATATCGTATATGTAAGGTTTATGAAGTAAAAATTTCTAATAGTGGAGACGCTATGAAGTTTACTGGTAAATTAGAAGTACAACAAAGTGGATTTAAGAACCTTAAATTTAGATTATTATCTGGAAGTGTTGATAATTTAACTGAAGTTACTGGATCAGGTGCTACTGCTATTCCTGAATTTCCTAGTACAACACCTGCTACTTTACCATCAGCTGCTATTACATTTGAAAATGGAGCAACTGAATTAGAAGTTAGTGCAGGTACTTCAGAACTTCCTACAGATGCAACATATTATCTTGTTATTTGGTTAAGTAATAATGAGGACGGTGTAAATGAGACAACTAATCCTCAAGATGAAGAACAAGGAGCAAGCTTTACAGGTAATATAATTTTTGATTCTGCTACTGGTGGAGCTAAGTTAGTTGGTCAAATTAGAAGTTAATAAAGATTCAGAATTAATCTGAATCTTTTTCTTTTATCCTGGCAATAATGGGTCTATGGTCACTTATATTGCAAAAATTTTTATCAGTATATACATAACTATCTATAACATTAAAATGACTACTAACGAATATGTGATCAAGGATTTTTTCTTTACCAGGTTTCATATAGGTATTAACTTTGTTTTCTACTAAAAATATATTTACTTGTTTTAATTTATTTATAAAATCTTTGAAATGGGGATTTTTTAGTGTCATGTTAAAGTCCCCCATAATGATTATTTTTTTATCAATGTTTTTAATTATGTATTTGTATAGGACTTTTAATTGATGCCTCTTGGAGATATTATTTATGTATTCCATATGGACATTTATTATAAATAAGTTACCTGTATATAGGCTAGTCATTACTCTTGGGACTCTTGCTTTATAAATAAAAGGTACTCTTGTTAAGTATCTATTTTCGTGTTCTATAATGTTCATATTAGTAACAAATGAAGTGGCCTCATTAATTCTTCTTAGAAAGATATTGTGTCCATATCTATATTTACCAAAGATTTTATAACCACTTAAATATAATTTAAGTTTTTTTTCATAGGTTTTTGTGAGCTCCTGGAGGCCAATAATATCTATTTTTTTATCCTTTATAAATTTAGCAAGTTTTTCTGGATAGCTTTCTCCATCCCAATTTTTAATCCAGTATTTATTTCTAACATTAAAACTACATATGATTACTTCTTTCATTTTGCACCTCAAATATATAATACCATAAATTTAAAGTTTTTTAATAAAATCTTAACTATTTGTGATATAATATAGTGTGTTATAAATGAAGGAGGTAAGTATGTTAGTAATAAAGAACTTAGATGTATCTATTAATAATAAAAAAGTATTAAATGATTTTAACCTAACAATTAAAGAGGGAGAAATTCATGCTTTAATGGGTCCGAATGGTATTGGTAAGTCAACATTATCTAGAGTAATTATGGGTGATAAGAATTACAAGGTATTAAATGGTAGTGTTACATATAATGGTGCTGACTTGTTAAAAATGCAGACAGATGAGATAAGCAGGTTAGGGATATTTCTTGCTATGCAAGAGCCAACTCAGATTGAGGGAGTCTCTACACAGGACTTTTTAAAAACAGCTTTATCTGCAAAAGAGGGAAAGAATATTGGGTTATATGATTTCTACTTGAAATGTGAAAAAGCCTCTGACGAACTAAAAATGGATAAGAGTTTAATTCATAGATCATTAAATGTTGGTTTTAGTGGGGGAGAGAAAAAGAAGAATGAAGTTTTACAGATTAAATTATTAAAACCAAGTTTTATAATATTAGATGAGCTTGATTCTGGGTTAGATGTAGATAGTTTAAAGATAGTATCTGAAGAAATTAGTAAGTATCAGAAAGAAAGTGGGGCAATGATATTAATTATTACTCATCATCCTAAAGTGTTAGAGAGTATTAAACCTGATTATGTACATATAATGAAAAATGGTAGAATAGAGAAAACTGGTACTTCATCTTTAGCAGAAATAATAGAAACTAAAGGCTATAATGATTATAATACAGACGGAGAAGATATACATGAATAAAATAATAGTAAGAGATAATGTACTAGAGGATTTTTCTTCTGAAAATATAGTTATCTCTAATAATTCAATATATTTTTTAACTGGCGGGGATTATTTCATAGAATATATAGGCTCTCATAAGATAAAATTAAATATAGCGTTAAAAGAAAATATTACAGTAACATTATTTGAATATTCTTCATTAGAAGGTTTAGAGAATAAAATTACATATGATATAAGAGAGGATTCTATATTAAGAATTAATAAATTTTATAATAATATAACAAATGATGATAATGTAATAATTAATCTACTTGGGGAAAATGCTAAGATAAAGTATATGGCTTCAAGTCTTTCTAAAGATAATGCAAAGCATAATATAATTGTAAATCATTTAAATAAAAATACAGTATCTGATATATATTATCATATTCTGGCGTTATCTAAGGCAAGTGTTGATGTTAATATAGATAGTGTTTTACCTAAAGGGAATACTAATTGTTATTTAAATCAAGAAACTAAGATAATTACTCTTGGGGATAATGCATGTATGGTTAAACCTAATATGTATATTGAAGAAGATGATGTAGAGGCTAAACATGGTTCTGTTATTGGTACATTTAATCAGAGAGATATATTCTATTTATCTAGCAGGGGACTTTATTATAAAGATGCGATTAATCTCCTTGTAAAGGGTCATATTCTTGCTAACTTAGAAAATGGTTTTAACTTTAAAGAAAAAATAATAGATTGTTTAAATAAGATTGGGGGTGATATATGTGAATAGAGAAGACTTTAGTATTTTAAATGATACCTTAGTATACTTTGATAATGGGGCAACAACTTTAAAGCCTAAAGTAGTAGAAAATGCTGTTAATGATTATTATGATAAATATACTGCAAATATTCATCGTGGGGATTATAAGAATTCTTTGATTGTATCCAATAAGTATGAGGAAGTAAGAGATAAGGTTAAGAACTTTATTAATTGTGAAAATAAAGATGAAATAGTTTTTACATCAGGGACTACTGATAGTCTTAATATGATAGTTTTTGGGTATTTTAAGTATTATTTAAATGAAGGAGACGAAATACTACTTACAAAATCAGAACATGCTTCTAATATCTTACCATGGTTTAAACTTGCAGAAGAAAAGAAATTAAAAATAAGTTATATACCACTTGATGAGGATGATACTGTTACGATTGAGAATTTAAATAATACAATATCAGATAAGACTAAAGTAGTGTCAATTGCTCATATAACGAATGTTCTTGGGGATACTCGTGATATTAAGAGTATTGGAGAAATACTTCATAAAAAGAATATAAAGTTAGTAGTGGATGCTGCTCAGAGTATGGCACACTCTAAAATAGATGTAACTTCAATGAATATAGATTTTCTTGCAGTGTCTGGTCATAAGATGTATGCTCCATCTGGGGTAGGTATTCTTTATGGTAAATATGATTTACTTGATAAGATTGTTCCTGTTAGATATGGTGGGGGAATGAATGCAATATTTCATAGTGATGGTTATGTAGAACTTAGAGAGGTGCCTACTAGATTAGAGGCTGGAACTAGTAATATAGAAGGGGTTATTGCTCTTGGAGAAGCTATAGATTATATAGAAAGAATTGGTATAGATAAAATACAAGAATATGAGATTAATTTATCAAAATATTTAAGGGAAGAGTTAAAGAAACTACCATTTATTGAAGTTTATAATGATAAGATAATTGGTACAACTACATCATTTAATATAAAAGGGGTATTTGCTCAGGATACTGCAGTATATTTAGATAAATATAATATATGTGTAAGGGCAGGTAATCATTGTGCTAAGATTCTTGGAGATGTACTTGGGGTTAATAATACGTGCCGTATTAGTTTAAGTTTTTATAATACTAAAGAAGAGATTGATTTATTAATTAAAGTGCTTAAAAATAGTGAAAATATATGGAAGGAGATAATCTAAGTTGGATAGAGATTTAAAAAGAAGTATTATACTAGATAATTATGAGAATTCTCCATATAGAAAGGTTCCTAGTGAAGAGGGATACCATGTAGAAAATTCTAGGAATCACTCTTGTATAGATAATATTAATGTATATCTTAAAGAAGAGGATGGTATTATTAAGGATGTTACTTTTGAGGGAGAAGCTTGTGTTATATGCATATCATCTTCTTCAATTATGTGCAAACTACTTAAAGGAAAGAGTGTAGAGGAAGCTAAAAATATTATAGATAATTATAATAAGATGGTTAATGAAGAGGATTTTGATAAAGATATTTTAGAGGAAGCTATTGTGTATGAAGATATAGGAAAACAGCCTTCGAGAAAGGGATGTGCTACACTTTTTGTGAGAGCAGTAGATAAAATTATTAAATAAGTATAAGGAGCCGAAAGACTCTTTTTATTATTTATTAAAAATATAAAAAAAATACTGGAAAAATAGTTAAAAATATGTTATCCTTATACTAGGAGGAGAAAATGAGAAACAAAAAACTATACGGGGTACTTGGTTTCTTACTTGCAGTATTATTTATAATGCCTAGTAATACTTATGCAAAAGCTAACTTTGATTCACTTCTTACAGATGGGAATTTAGTTATTAATGGCATTAAACCTACTAATGAAAGTGAGGCAATATTTATACTAGATGAATATTTTTATATTTTAGCTAATACTACAGGTAATAAAAGTTATGAGGATTATGCTATTTACCCATCAAGTTGTAATGAAGATTATACAAAGTGTAATTTAGTATATCATGGATGGCAACCTGATGAAGAGAAAATAGAAGTTAATATTGTTTATAACTATGATAAGACTATAAAAAAGATTGTGGATGGTCTTATTAATACCCTTGGAGGTAAAAAAGTTTATGAACTTACAGACATGGAACTTGTAAATTATTTTCTATATAGTGATGATGTTGCAAGTTTACAAAATTATTCTCAGGAATTAAGAAGAGCAATTGGTTATAAGAATTTTCATTTCTATTTAGATGTAAGAGGGGGAGATCTTCGTCCTTTCTATGATGAAAATATTGGAGCTTTTAAATTAGTTTATAATGGGGCAATATATTACGTTAGAGATGGAATGGGAGTAGAAGCTAAACATATTATCTATGTTGATGATGATACAGAAGATGTTAAAAGTGCGATTGAAAAGAGAATAAGTGATACTTTTGGGGATATTGGTATTGAGGTTAAGGATGGACTTACTGTTAGTGAGTATTTAGAGAGCGAAAAGAACGAGGCAATGAATAATTATGAAAATGTAGCTAGCTGGGCACAAAGTGAGTTAAATATTTATACTAAAGAAGATTATGCTGAATATTATATGAATACTAATTATTATAATGAGGATGCTTATTATCATTTTCTAGTAGATGATAGAATTTTAGATAAGTATTATACTTTAAATATTGGGGATAAATCACTTAGTGTTGTAGTTATTAAGGATAGTTCTAAAATAAATAATAATATAAGTTTTGCTACAGAAGACGCTAAGAGTGGTGTGCAAATAAATACTTCAAATGCTTTAATACCTTTAGATACATTAATTAGTGTAGCTAGATTAACTGATGGAGATAGTTATGATAAAATAATTAAATTACTTAATGTTACTAATAGTGATACATTTGATTTAAAATTGTTTTCTAATTCATTAGATAAAAATATTACTAAACTTGATAATGGTACTTTTGAGGTTAGAATTCCTATAAAAGAAGAGTTAAAAGATAAAGATTTAGTAGTATATTATGTAAGTGATGATAATAAAGTAGTTGAATATGATGTAAAAGTAGAAGATGGTTATGCTGTATTTAATACGGATCATTTTAGTATTTATACTTTAGCAGAAAAAAATACTATAAGTAATCCTCAAACACTAGATAGTGTGGGTACTTATATTGTACTTGGGGTTCTATCTTTATTGGGATTATTTATACCACTACTTAAAAAAAGAAAAGAATGTTAAATAAGCGATTATAAATTGCTTATTTTTTTATTTTTTTCTTTAAATTTTAGTTTAATTGATGTATAATGTTGTTATGGATGTGATAACATGAAATTAACTGAAGAAGTAGTAAAGAAAATATCTAGTATTAAAAAGGAACCAGAATGGATGCTTGAATTTAGATTAAAATCTTATAATAGTTTTAGTAAAATTGGTAATCCTAATTTTGGACCAGAATTAAATATAGACTATGATAGTATTAACTATTATAAACAAAGAGAGGATGATCTTACTAATAATTGGGATAATCTAAAGAGTGAGATTAGAAATACTTTTGATGACTTGGGGTTAGTTAAAGCTTCCAAGGAGTATTTGGATGGAACATCTTGTCAGTATGATAGTGAAGTAGTTTATCATAATATGATAAAAGAGTTAGAAGAAAAAAATATTATCTTTTTATCAACAGATGATGCTTTGAAAAAGTATCCAGAAATATTTAAGAAATATTTTGGGACTTTAGTAAACTATAGTGAGAATAAATTTACTGCCTTAAATGGAGCTGTATGGAGTGGAGGTACGTTTATTTATATACCACCTAATACTACATTAGATAGACCACTTCAGAGTTACTTTAGA
Source organism: uncultured Bacilli bacterium (assembly GCA_934096315.1). Taxonomy (GTDB): domain Bacteria; phylum Bacillota_I; class Bacilli_A; order RF39; family UBA660; genus UMGS2068. The sequence continues at coordinate 6,131 of CAKOLT010000015.1, read as the reverse complement.
ATAGATAGTAAAAATATGGGACAGTTTGAGAGGACTCTTATAATAGTGGATGATAATAGTAGTCTTCATTATATTGAGGGTTGTACTGCGAGAACATATACAGAAGATAGTCTTCATGCTGCGGTAGTAGAGATATTTATAGGGAAAAATGCTAAATGTAGATATACTACTATCCAGAACTGGTCTAGTGATGTATATAATTTAGTTACTAAAAGGGCTATTGTTTCTGAAAATGGTCTTATGGAATGGGTAGATGGTAATATTGGTTCTAAAGTTAATATGAAGTACCCTTGTTGTATACTTAATGGTCCTTATGCAAGAGGAAGTTGTATATCTATAGCTAAAGCTTCTTTTAATCAAGTTCAGGATGCTGGGGCTAAAATGATACATCTAGCTCCATATACGAAGAGTAATATTATTTCTAAATCAATAGCTTTGATGGGGGGTAATGCTTCATACCGTGGTACCGTTAGGATAGGTAAGAATGCTCATAATTCTGTAAGTAATGTTAAATGTGATACTATAATATTAGATGAAAAGAGTAAGAGTGATACATTTCCTAAAAATATTGTAATGAATAACAGTTCTCTTTTAGAACATGAGGCTACAGTCTCTAAGATAAGTGAAGAAAAATTATTTTATCTTATGTCAAGGGGTATTAGTGAAGATAAAGCTAAGGAATTAATTATTATAGGGTTTACTAATGCTTTTAGAGAAGAACTTCCTATGGAATATGCTGTAGAATTAAATAGATTGTTAAAAGAAAGTTAGGTGGGATATGAAGAAATTTATATTAATAGTATTTATTATTGGTCTTGCTTCTTTCGGGTATGTATTTTATAAAAATTATAATAAGAAAGAAGAGATACCTGTTCTTGATATTGAAGAAGAGAAATTAGTTCTTGATGATATTTATATATATGGGACATCACTTAATTTAAGGGGTACGATAAATTTACCTATATATGATGATATTAAACTTACTTTATATAATGGTAAATTTAAGGATTATGATGTTATATATGAAGATGGGATAATTAGTTTATCTGATTATGTTAATGATGGTATGAAACTTGATAATATATCTAAAGGGGATTATGATTTATTTTTGAAAGTTAGTTATGAAGTTGATGATAATTACGAAAAGAAGTTAAAATATAAATATTATGCTATAGATAATAATACAGAATATAAAGAGATGACTTATTATACGATGAGTAAATATAATAATAAAATAACTATTAATTCTGATAATAGTTATGGGACTCTTAGATTTAATATTACGGATAATAAGGATAAAGATATATATGATATTACTATAGATCCAGGTCATGGCAGATAATCTTATACACGGTGCATTATATAGTAAAATTCCAAAATATTTTAATAGGTCTATTGTTATTTTCATCTTTTTTTCCTATTAGAATTTTTGATATAAATTCATCTATAATACGTCTATTTAATTTATCAATATGAGTATATTTTTCTAATATACTTTTTTCATTGATTTCATCATTTTTCTTTTCACTTAATTCATATATTTCCTTTTTAATTTCTTCAATTCTTAAATTAAAATTATCAATATCTTTTTGATATTTATTTTTTAACATAACAAATTCTGTAGTAGTAATTATTCCGTCAGCTTTATCATCATACAACATAGTAAAGCGGTCGCTTGTTTTATTCAATTTTTTTTCTATATCATTTTTTTCTTTTTCTAATATTTTCATATCTTTATCATAATCAATACTAGACTTTTTTGATGAATAATTTTTTTCTAATTTTTCGAGATTATAATATTTTTCAATAATTTTATTTATTTCATTTAAAACTAATTCTTCAAGAACTTCATATCTAATATAACTAGTATTATCACACTGAGTTCCACCTGTTTTTCTGTGGTTTCTACAATGCAAATAAGGTTTCATAAAAGGATTCTTTCTTGGACCAGATTTACAATTACTCTTTTGAAAAACTTTTCCACAAACAGCACAATATACTTTTCTACTAAAAATATGTACTTCGCCATTTTTACCAGGACGTTCTCTTGTATTTGATGTTGTTAAAATATCAACCTGATCAGTAATTAAAGAGTACAATTCACTATCAAGAGACAATGTCTTTTCTCTTAAATTATCATATTTTTCAGTTATGATTTTAATATCATTATTTGTCAAGCTATTATCTAATTCTTCTATTGCTCTATATACTTCATCATTTTTTCCTTTATCAACATCAAAGTTTTTAATATTTTCTTTAATAGCATTTATAAATTGTCTTGAATCTTTTCTTGCATTGTCCAAATCTATCTTTAACTTTCTATCAGCAAATTTTTTTCTAACAATCTTAGAAATATCAGGATCTACAATTCTATCATGTGCACAAGCTATAATACTTTGCTCATTTTTAGGAATTTTTTTATAACCTTTAATATTGTAAGCAATTTTTTCGGTTCTATGTTGTATCAAAATGCCGTCATAAGTTTCATCTAATAGGATCTTCCTTATAGTGTCGGTATTCCAAAATTCTGCACCATTAGGAGCCATGCAACAAACAAATTTTAATCCTTGTAGTTTTTTATGCTTACTAGGTGTTGGTATCTTACTTTCATTAAGATATTGGCAAATTTTATAATATCCATATCCATTAGCATACATAGAATATATTTCTCTTACAACTTTAGCTGCTTCTTCATCAATTACTAGATGATACATATCATCAGGATCTTCAATATAACCATAAGGAGCAAAGGAACCGGTCCATTGTCCCGCGTCATTTTTTGCTCTTAAAGTTTTTTTAGTATTTATTGATTGTTCTTCAATTTTCCACTCATCTACCATTGCAGTTATTTGACTTGATTTTTTATTACCTTTGTTGTAAGTATCAATATTATCTACAATACTTAAAAATCTAATATTCCATTCTATAAACTTTTTATGTAAATATTTTTCTACGAATTCAATACTTCTTGCGAATCTAGCTTGAGTTTTACAAATATAAATATCTGTATTTCCAAGTTCACAGAACAAAAGTGTTTTGTTCCATTCTTCACGTGAACCATCACTTCCACTTATATCTTCTTCATAAAAAATGCCAACAACCTCAATACCTTTGTCATTGCAATATGATAATAACATTAATAATTGATTTAAAATACTTTTACTAACATTGCCTTTTTCTCTATCTAAGTCCTCTTGAGATAATCTAACATATATTATTCCTCTTTTGCCGGGAATATGTAAAGAACTAATTAATCCATTTTTTTTAAAACAATTAGGATTATTTTTTTTAGATACTTTTAATAAATCTCTTAAATAATCAGTCATATATTCTAAATTATCTTCGGATAGCAATTTTTTTATTGTTTTAAATTCAGTTGTTTCTAAATAGTCATCTCCCGAAATATTATCAACTATATAGTCATTTGAACATACTGTATTACTTAAATTACTACATACCACCTTTCTCTCATTTTTCAACATATATCTTCCTTTCGTATATATTGAAAGCACTGTAATACAATCAAATTATAACGCGCTTTATGCAAGATTACAGCCCCCAAATTTACTTTCTAAACTTAAAATGATAGTTGCCCATTTTTTATTAAATATTTCAATTAATTCTTCTTCTGTTTTAGCATTTGTTATAAATTTATTTTCAATTATGTAATTAATTTCATTTTTATCCCCATTTTTATTCTCTTTATTTATAATCCTCAACCCCCTTAAATTAAAAAAACTATGATAAATAGTTTCTAATTTAATTTATGAGATTTTATTAAATTAAATAACTAAATCATAGTCTTTTGATTTTATATTTTAATTTATAATAATTTTTCTAACTTACCAAGAATATTTATATATGTAATGAATAAACTATAATATTTTTTTCTTGAAATTTTGCGTTATTGATATAAACATGTTTGATAATATCTAAAGTGATAAATTATAATCTTCATATAAATTAGTATGTATGCAATCAAAATTTTTCTTTTCAACACTAAAAAATTTATTAAAATTATTAATAAACTTTCTCCCTTTTGATGATATTAATTTAAAAGATTTTTCAACATCATTAAAATCTGTATTTTTATACCAATCATATAAATCAAATCTATCATCAAAGTCAGTATCTATTCCTATGCCTTTACAAATAGAATATTTTAAAATTTCTTTTTCAAAATCATTATTTGTATTATCAGATGTATAAGTATCTAGCATATATAAAATCTTAATTCTATCATTAACTCCTTTTTTCATATTAATTATTTTATTATCTTTATCATAATCAAATTTATTTTCTAAATTATTACAATAGTTAATTTTGTATCCGTCAGCATACAATGCTTTTACAAAAGAATTATATATATCCTGATAATCAAAATGAAATAATGCGGGTAATTCTAGCTGCCTATAGTCTTTTTGTTTCATAGTAGTATCTTTACAATCATAAAGTTCTACAATATTCATTCCTTTTAATTCCTTATGATGTAATGTGATACTTTTATCATTAGGATTATTAAGTTTTTCTTTTTCTTCATTAGTTAGTGAAGTATATGATAATATTTCTTCTTTATCATTAATTTTAACTTTTACAAATACATCATTATCCGGTGATAGTATATTAATCTTTTTAGCATTATTTAAAATAGTAAATCCATTTTTCTTAAACTTATTTTCAGTACCAAGATCCAAGAAGAAAGGATATTGATAATCAATTAATAAAGTATTAAAAAAAGAATAATCACTATATAACACAATGGTATCAATTAATCTTTTAAAATCATTGTGACTATGGTAATTATTCAAAATACTTTTTTCTATATTTAAAGTTGTATCTTTAATTTTTTCAAAGTCTTTTTTTGATGTATATTCTTTAATCAAATTAAGACTATTAATAATATCTATAATTTCAACCCCCTTTAAAGTATGATAATTTATAATAACAAGTGCAACACATGAAATTTTAATAAAAAAAGTTCATATATTACTCATGATATAATGTTGGTGTCTAATCAAACATTAAGGAGTAATAAATATGAACTATATACATCTTACCATAGAAGAACGTGCTTGTATAAGTAAATTTAAAGAAATGGGATTAAGTTTAAGAGAAATGGGCAAATTATTAAATAGAAATGTTTCAACTATATCTAGAGAAATAAAACGAAATAGTTATAAAACATCTGTTAATTATTCAGTAATAAAATATTCTCCTACAGTAGCGCAAAGAAAATATAATGAAAGAAGACTAAAATGTCATCGGCCAATAAAAAACTCATACCCAATACTTGAATATATAAAAAACAAAATAGAATTGCATTGGTCACCAGATCAAATAATTAATAGAAATGATAATAACAAGCCTGATAAATTTCCTTCTTTATCCACAATATATAGATGGATACATTTAGGATATATTCCAAAAACAAAAATTGAACATCTAAGGAGAAAAGGGAAATTTAAAAGACCAGCCGAAACAAGAGGAAGATTTAATTTAGGTAAAACAATCAAAAAAAGGCCTAAGGAAGTATATAAAAGAAATACATTTGGACATTGGGAAGCTGACACAGTTGTTTCAGGGAAGTTAAATAATTGTACTTTGAAAAGTAAATACTGTTTTGTTTCTTTAGCAGAGCGAAAAACAAGATTATATTTAGTAAAATGGATACCTAATAGAAAGGAAGAAACTGTTACTAATGCAATAATAGAATTATTAAAAGATTTGCCAAAAGAAGCAGTTAAAACAATAACATGTGATCGAGGAAAAGAATTTGCTGGTTGGAAACGAATCGAAGAAGAATTAGGAACAAATATGTATTTTGCAGATCCATATTGTGCATGGCAAAAAGGAACAAATGAGAATTCAAATGGATTGTTAAGAGAGTTCTATCCCAAACAAATGGATTTATCTAAGACAAATGAAAAAGAAGTTCAAGAGGTACTTAACCTTCTAAATAATAGACCAAGAAAATGTATTAATTACAAAACACCACAAGAATTATTTAATGAGTATTTATGTGAATGTTGCACTTGATTTGACAAATTATCGTATAAAAAAAAGACTAACTTTCGCTAGTCAATTTCTCATACTTATTTTTTAAATTATTTATATTTTTATCAACATCAATT
>CAKOLT010000014.1 GCA_934096315.1 uncultured Bacilli bacterium | reverse complement strand
TAGGGAATTAGTTCAGTTGGTAGAACGCAGGTCTCCAAAACCTGATGTCGTGAGTTCAAGTCTTACATTCCCTGCCATGGAATATACCGGTTTAGCCTTGTTTGGTTAAATCGTTTTTTAATTATGTGAAAATTATGTGAAAAAACTATTTACTTTTTTAAATGTAGTTGTTATAATTTAAAGTAGGATAGGAGGTGAGTGTAGTGGTAGCTTTCGTACTTTCTTTGGTGAGTCTTGTTATTTTATTTTTTAGTTATGAGTTTGGAGCTATTTTTGCTGTTTTATCAATAGTTGTTGCTATTATTAATAGAAAGAAACCTAGTAAATTTACTATACCCGCTATTGTTATTTCAGTTATTGTTTTTCTTGTAAGTCTTGTTTGTTTTATTAAGACGGCAGTAGAATTGAATAATATTAATGAAGAAACAAAAGATGGTGTTAATAAAATAAATGAAAAATATAATAATGAGTAATTATTGTGTTAACTATGATCGGAGGTGTTATTGTGAAAGATTTTGAGAAAATGCAAAAATATTTAGTTGGTGATTTTATATTTATGTTAGTTATTAATTCCTACTTGCTTATTGATTCTTTATTTGAAATTGGTTTACTTGGTACGGGTAAACTTGCTGTAGTAAGCTCACTATTATCTGTAATATTATTGATAGTTTCAATAGTACTTACTAAAAAGGGTAATATATCGGGAGGAGTTTTAGGAATTATTATAGGAGTACTTATGATTTTAACTGATTCAGTTTTATATTTAGTACTTGGTATATTTGTAATTATTCATTCTAGTGTATATTTAACTAACTATAATAAGAAATAGGTTTTAAAATTATGTAGATTATTAAATAAGCAAGTTGTTTTATATAGGATGTACTTGCTTTTTTACTAATTATTGATAAATGGTGTAATAAAAAGGATGGTGAAGAGTAGGAATTGTTTCCTTGGGATATTATGAAAAAGATATTTATAACTTTAATTGTTATTTTGTTATTAACTGGCTGCTTAAAAAAAGAGAGTGAGTTAAATACTAATACTAATAATGAGAAGAAAGAAGAGAGTAAGGATATTGAAACTACTGTGTATAAAGATGATAATCCTATAGAACTTGGATTATATATAGATGACTCTCTTATTAGTAGTTATACTACTGATAAAATAAGTGGTAAGGATATTGGGGTATTTAATGTGTATTATACTAGAAGTAATAAATTAGAAAATAGTAATGTTAAGTATAATTATAATAAGTATTATAATGAGTATGAGAATATTGATAAATATAAAATAGGTTATATTGTTTCATTTACTTGTGGTGATACGACCTATAAAGAACAAATACTAGATGCTAATTCTACTTTTAGCTTATCTCCATATATTTATATTTATTTATATGATGATATTAATCAGCCAGATGGTTCTTGGTATTCTCATGTACTTCCTGAAGAGGTAAATGATGATACTATTTATTCATCAATTAAACTTTTTAAAGCAGATAAAATTAGTGATATAACTTCTCCGATTACATTGTCTGCATTTACTTATGATGAAGATGATTTTGATGATGATAATAACTATATTGGTAGTGGTATTTATACAGTTACTATTAATTTAGAGTAGGAGGAATGTTAATGAATAGTTTTCGTAGTGATAAAAGAATTGAGGCTTTTGTGCTTTTACTTAGTTCAATTGTAAGTATTATTTTGGGAATTGTGTTTATGTTGTTTATTTCATTTTTCACTAAAAATATTGATATTTTTGTTATAGCATTTCTTTTTTTATTTTTAATATGTGGTAGTTGTATGTTATCATGTGGTCTACTTTTTTTTCTTAAAGGAATTTATATACTAATAAGTATAAGGAGTATAAAAAGTATTGATTCTTTAGAAAATAATATGCTTGAAAATAATCTAGATAAATTTAGAAAAGTAGAAAAAATTATAAAAAATGTTTGTATTTTAACTTTACTTGTCTTTTTTGTTGTTGTTTTGTTAGTGTATGATTATCAGGCTATTGTTACTTGGTCTGATGGTGGAAGATTTGGGTTTTTATTTTCACTTATATTCTGGTTTGTAATTATTTGGTCTATTTTATTGGGCTTAAAGAAAAAGGAATAATTGTATAGTTGAGGTAATAATAAATATTTAAGTAGTATTTTTATATTGTAAAACTAAGTGCAACTTTTGAAATCTTAGATTAATGTATAATTTTATATTAAGAAAATCTATTTGTAATGGGTAGATACATTTCATTACTAATAGAGGAATCAAAATAAATTTATACATTAATCTTTTTTTGCATGTTGATTATTTAATTTAAAAAAATTGACAAAATAAGAAAAAAAGTGTATAATGTTATTAGTAAGTGAAAAAATAATAATAATTAAATAAAATAATAACATAATATATAAAGGAGGTTAAGTATGAATTATAATGATATTTTAATTAAATATATTGATAAATGTCCGTATGACGAACCTATTTTTATTGAAGAAATTAAAGATTATTTTAAAAAGATAGTCCGAGATAACTTTGATAACATATTTAAAAACATTTATGTATATATAAATAGGCTTGTTAAGGAGAATAAGTTATCTCAATTTATAAAAGGTATTTATTATAAACCCAAAAAAGGTGTATTTGGTAATAAGCCATTAAATGTTAACAGAGTTATTGAAAAAAAATATATTTGTGATGGAAATGGGGTAAAAGGATATTTTACTGGGGCTTATTTATTTAATAAAATAGGTTTAACAACACAAGTTCCTAAAGAGATATTGATTGTAACTAATGAATGTCCTAATTTTAATGATTATAATAATAAAAATTTAGGGGTCACTATTAGAAAACCTAAAAAAATAGTTAATGAAGATAATTATAAATATTTACAACTATTTGATATACTTATTAATAAAGATAACATTAAAATAGAAGTAGATAACGAAAAAGAAATAATTTATAAATTCATTAGAGATAATGAATTAGAATTTGAAAAGATATTTGAGTATGCTAATGAAATAAATAATTTAAAACCAATAATGAAGTTATATGAACTAGGAGGTAATAATGCTAAGTAAAGAAATTTTAGAAGAATTAATTTTAAATATAAATAGTAGGACTGGTATCAGAAATGATATATTGGAAAAAGATTATTATGTTTGTCTTGTACTAAAAGATTTAAGGGCAAAGCAAGATAAATTACAAGCTTACTTTAAAGGTGGAACAGCGGTATATAAAATATTAGACCACATGAATAGATTTTCTGAAGATATAGATTTAACTGTAAAAGTTAATGATAATGAATCTAATAATAGTAATAGAATGAGACTTAAAAATTCAGCACTGGGATACAAAATACAAGGGTTAGAGTTAGATAAAGATGAAACTATAGATAAAAAAGGTAGTATAACTGCATTTTATAAATATAATTCTTTATTTAGTATGAATGAATTGTTTAAGTCGGAAAAAATTCAGATCGAGTCTACATCTTTTACAGTTTCTGAGCCTGTAGGTGTATATACTATTGAACCTTTAATATATAAATATGCTCTAGATAATGAAAAGAGGATATTAAAAGATAAATATAATATATCTGAATTTGATATTGAAATAATTAAATTAGAGAGAATATTTGTTGATAAAATATTTGCAGCTGAATTTTATTTTGAAAGAGGTATGTATGATGATGTATCAAAGCATTTATATGATATTTCTATTATGATTAAAAATGATGATATTAAGAAAATGTTAAATAATAAACAAGAATTAAATAATTTGATTAGTTATAAAAGAAAAGAAGAAGAGGCAAGGATTGGAGGCACCCCAAGTGATAAAGAAATAAAGGATTTTTATTATATGAAATTAGAATTTAATAATGAGTTAATTAACGCTTTTGAAAGAATGCAAAAAATATATGTTTTAGATGATGAAAGTATGTTAACTATTGATGAAGTTAAGAATACTATAAAAATATTATCTGAAATATTTAATAATTTATAGGATTACTTATTTCATATGTGTATAAGTGGTATTTGACAAACTACTATGTTTACCGTATAATATAAGCTACTTTGGGTGTTAATGGTTAAAGTGGGAACTACTTAAAAAAAATAGGTTATTTTAAAGCAAGGAGAAGTTATGGAAATATTACAAAGTCTAATAAATAGTGAAAGAAGAGATTATAAGTGTTTTGATGAATTAAAAAGATTATATACTTTTAATAAGGAATTTAATAGTTTAGTTAAAAGGGGAGTTAGGGAAGGCAAGATATATGGATTTCCTGAGAAGCTGTGGCAAAAGATAAATGAGCAGAATATAAGGGGGATAAGTAATTTTGAAGAGGTGTTTGTAAGTGGTTATAATATAGGATACTGTACGGCAGCTTCTAAACAAATAAGTTATTCATTTGATGGTACTTATCACTTGTGTGGGGGTCTTCTTCCTCTTTTAAAGAATACTAGGAACTGCTTTATTGGGGAGCATACTTGGTTACTTGCAGGGGGTTATATATATGATACAACCTTAATGCTTATAATAGAAGAAGGTTATGCTAAGAATCTTGGATATATTGAAGAGAATAGGTATAATCCTTTAACTAATAGAGTGTACTGCTCTGCTAAAGAGTTTACTAGGGATCCTAGTTTGAGGTTTTATGGTAAAAAATAATGGTATGTAATTTTTAAGTGACTTTTTAAAAAACTTTTGGTACAATAATACTATATTATTGGCGGTGTAATTATGAGAATATATATGTGTATAGACTTAAAGAGTTTTTATGCTTCAGTAGAGTGTATAGAAAGAAAGTTAGATCCTTTGGATACTAATCTAGTGGTAGCAGATTCTTCTAGAACAGAAAAGACTATTTGTCTTGCTGTTACTCCCTCTTTAAAGAGTTTGGGACTTGGGGGAAGGTGTAGATTATTCGAGGCAAACCAAAGGGTAAAAGAAATTAATTATATGAGGAGGAAGAAGAATTATAATAGAGAGTTTCAAGGGAAATCATATATAGCTTCTGAGCTTAAGAAGAATCCTTTTTTAGAGTTAGATTATATTATAGCTCCTCCCAGAATGAGGCTTTATATGTCTTATAGTACTAAGATTTATAATATATATTTAAAATATTTATCTTCTGATGATATACTTGTATATTCTATTGATGAGGTATTTTGTGATATAACTAGTTATTTAAAACTATATAATACATCTCCGGTAAAGCTTGCTACAAGGATAATAACAGATGTTTATAAAACTATGGGTATAACTGCTACTTGTGGGCTTGGTAGTAATATGTATTTAGCTAAGGTTGCTATGGATATATCTGCTAAAAGGATGAAACCAAACTCTTATGGTGTTAGGATAGCATGTTTAAATGAGAAGATGTATAAAGAACAATTATGGAGTCATACCCCTATTACTGATTTTTGGAGGGTAGGGGTAGGATATGCTAAAAAGTTAGAGAAGTATAATATTTATACTATGGGGGATGTTGCTAGGACATCTTTAGATAATGAAGAATTGTTGTTTAAACTATTTGGGGTTAATGCAGAACTTTTAATTGATCATGCATGGGGATATGAGCCATGTACTATTGAAGATGTTAAAAGATATACTCCTAAGGCAAGTAGTATGAGTTTAGGACAAGTTCTTCACTGTCCATATGATAAAGAAAAAGGGGTTATTATTATTAAGGAAATGGTTGATAATTTGAGTTTAAGTCTTACTCAAAAGAATCTAGAGACAGATAAGTTAACTTTAACAATAGAATATGATATAAGTAATATAACTAATAGAGAGATACTAGATAATTATAAGGGAGAGATAACTAGGGATCGTTATGGTAGAGAGGTTCCTAAACACTCTCATGCCACTGTTAATATAGATCATAAAACAGCTTCTAATAATTTACTTACTAGTGAAACACTTAAAGTATATAATAAAATATGTAATCCATTATTATTAATTAGAAAGATAATACTTACAGCATGTGATATAACTTATCAGGATAAGCATATTACTCATAATACTCAGCTTGATATATTTACTTTAGAAGGTAGTATAAAAGAGGTTATTAAAGAGGAAAAGAAGTCTATGGATATTCAAAAGACTATCTTAGAAATAAAGAGTAAATATGGTAAAAATTCTATATTAAAAGTAACTAATCTTCTTGAGGGGTCTACTATGATAGAGAGAAATGAGGAAATTGGAGGACATAAGGGATAATGAATTATAAAGATATTATTAATTTAGATAGACCGCCATCATCTCATGAACATATTTCTATGTCATCTCGTGCTAGTCAGTTTCATCCTTTTCAGGCTTTGTCGGGGTATGATGATAATATAAAAGAGTCTAATAGAATAACTTATGATAGAATAGATGTATGTGATGATAAAGGGGAAATGATAAATAGAAAGTTAAATTATATATATAATCATATGGATGATAATGAGGAGGTTACTATAACTTATTTTTTAAAGGATAGTGCTAAGGATAAGGGGATATATGTAACTAAGGTAGGTTATGTTAAGAGGATAGATACTTATAAAAAGTTACTTATATTAAGTGATAATACTATGGTTGAGTTTATGGATATTTTGGATATGTCTATTAATAATGTGGATATGTTTGATTATGGGATATAGGGGGTAATAGTATGTTTAAGTATTGTATTTTTATTTAAAATATAGTATATTATTATTGCACTTAAATAGTGTAATAGTACGAAAATGTTTCCCGCTCCCATCTTTGACACTTGTTATTAAAAAAATGCTCTCAAAGTATTATAAATACTTGTTTTTTTATCATTTTTATACTTGCGTAATATATCGTAGTATGTTATAATTAGATTAGGATGTGATAGCGTGGCAAGAAAAAGTTATAGTCAAGCAAAAGATTATAAAATATATTATCTAATTGAAGATTACAAAAAAAATGGAAAAAGAACTACGCGTACTTTAGAAACAATAGGAAATGAGCCTGACATCATAAAGAAGGCTAACGAAGAAAATATAAGCCTTGATGCTTGGTTAAACAATTATGTAAAAGAATATAATAATACTCATATGGTGAAAGAAGAACCTGAGGAAGTAATTGTTAAGAAATATGTTAATAGACAAATACCAATGGATAAAATAAATAAGTATAATGTTGGATATCTATTTCTTAAGGATATTTATTATTCTTTAAAGTTAGACAAAACTATCAACACTGTAACAAAAAAACATAAGTTTGAATTTGATTTAAATGAGGTTTTATCTTATTTAGTATATTCAAGGATTATATTTCCTTCTTCAAAATTAAAGACATATGAACTGAGTAAAAACTTTATTGAAACTCCAAAATACAATTTAGAAAATATATATCGTGGTTTAACTTATCTTTGTTCTAATTTAGATTATATTCAAAGAGAGTTATACAACAACAGCAAGTCTGTCGTTGATAGAAAAACAAGAATATTTTATTATGATTGCACCAACTATTATTTTGATATTAGTGAAGAAGATGATTTAAGAAAATATACTGGAAATGCTAAGGATAAAAAAGGAAAGCCAGTTGTAGGAATGGGATTATTCTTAGATGGTAATGGTTATCCAATAGCAATGAATATTTATCCAGGCAATGATAATGAAAGCACTACTTTAATTCCATTACAAAAAAAGATTATTGGAATAGATCCATTAACTGATTTTGAAATAGATGGATATGATATAGAAAATAAAAATACTATTATTTGTACTGATGCAGCAATGTGTACAGACCAAATAAAACTATTTAATATCGAAAAAGGTAGAGCTTTTGTTATTACTCAATCTATAAAGAAACTAAAAAAAGAATACCAAGAAGAAGTATTTAAAGATGATAACTGGAGAATAGTTGGAGACTTAAGTAAAACATATAAATTAAGTAATATTCTAAACGATGAAAAATTAAGAAAAAAGTATTATGAAACTTCATTTTACAAAATCGTACAAACAGAAACTAAGTCTGTAAAACAAGACTTAATAGTTACATTTCAAATCAAATATAAAGATTACTTAACAAATGTCAGAAATGGGCAGATTGAAAGGGCAAGGAAAAAAATATATTCTTGCAGTAATGGCGATAAAATTAAATTGAGTACTAATCCAAACGATTACAGAAGGTTTATAAAAGAAGATATTTCAACATCAAAAAAAGCAAAAAATAAAGAGGAAGAAAATTCGTTAAATGAATCAAAAGATAAGGAAGAATTTATTTATTCCTATTCTATAAATGAAAACACTATCAAAGATGAGGAAAAATATGATGGTTACTATGGTGTAACTACTAACCTAAATGGTGAAGTTAAAGATATTCTAAAAATATCTAAAAATAGATGGGAAATTGAAGAAAACTTCAGAATACTAAAATCTGATTTTGAATCTGGTGGTATTTATCTTTCAAGAGAAGATAGAATAACAGCACATTTTCTAACTTGCTTTATATCACTATTAATCTATAGAATATTAGAAAATAAATTAGATTATAAATATACTAACACAGAAATAATTGAAAAGTTAAGAGAAATGGAAGTATATGAAGAAAAAGGAACTGGATATTCTCCAGCATATGTTAGAAACAATTTAACTGATGATTTGCACGATGTTTTTGGCTTTAAAACAGACTATGAAATTACTACTTATGAAAAATTTAATAAAATTTTTTCTAAGGTAAAAAGATAAGCATATTACGCACAAATTTAAAAGCTTGCAAAACCTTATAAATAAAGGGATTGCAAGCTATTTTTATGCTACAACTGTCAAATTCAAGAATATAGTATATTATTATTGCACCTAAATAGTGTAATAGTACGAAAATGTTTCCCGCTTACGGGTGGTGCGAGTAATAAGTGATCCCGAGAGAAAATATTATAGAAAATTCTATCTTTGATAGAATTTTCTTTTTATTTGTGTTATACTATACGTGGAGTTGATAATGTGAAAGTTCAAACTGGGTATCTATATCATATTAAAGATGAATTTTTTGATATGGTTAATGATGAAAATCTTATGACTAATCATGAACGTGGAAAAAAACGTCCAACATATTTTACCATTAAAGATAATGAAATACTATGCTCTCAGATGTTGATATAAAATCTAATGACACATTCATTGCATTTTTGAGATAATCGACACATATAACAATATGGGTTTAAGAAACTAGTCTTATCACTACTCAACTTCTCATTGTCTTTAGTTTACCTGATAACAGTTTACTTTTATAACAAATAATGAAAAATTATGAAATATTTTCACTGTTGTTTGTGTCTTAAACGGACGTAGTGAAGTGGAAAGGAATGATTAGAATTATGAATAAAAAAATATTAAAAATATTATTAATAGTATTATCTTTAATATATATTACAATAGAATCTGTTTTAGCAGGAGGACTTTTTGAAAAAATGTTAGATTCAGGTTTTGAACCAGAAGAAAATATACTTTTTATATTATCATTAATTTTATTAATAGTAGGTTTATTTATAAAAACAAATAATGAAAAATCAATAGATAATATTGAAAAGTATAAAATAAGGTTAAAAATATTTAGAATATTAGGCTTTATTCCCTTTTTTGGGAGCAATAATTCTTTCAATAATTTTTACATTAGGAGGTGCTAGTAATTTTATTCTAATTTTATTAATTTTATCAATGATTATTTGGCCTTTATATATAGTGGGAATAATTTTAATAGTCAAAAGTAATGAAAAACTAAAATCAATAGAAAAAGAAATGAAGGTTGAAAATATAAACGTAAAATTTACCTACAACAAAAATTGTCAATGAAGATGTTAAAGTAAATTGGACATTTGTTTGTACTTTAGTTCTTTGAAATAGTAAATTGTTATTAATTGCTTTGCATAGTAATGTTATATACTAAATTTGATAAGTATGAAATTATATCATTTGTATTTTTAATAAAATTGATATTTTTAGGCAAAAGACACTTGTGCAAGTAGTGTTTTAAAAATAATAATGCTTACACAAAACCATCTACAGCAATTAAAGTAATGATGATGGGCTTTCTAAGTTGGAGACCGAGTGTGAATCGCGTACAGCAAGCAATATTTAGTTCTAGACAAAATAAATTAGACGGAGTTTTTGCAAAAAAAAATTTAAACCAAAAACACATGCTTTAAGAGATGCAATTGATGATATTTATTACGAACAGATATCAAAAATACATTTTGATATGTTAAAAATTATGAGAAATAATAAAGTGTTTGAAAATCACAAATATCGTGGAAATGGAGTTGCTATTATAGATGATGTTGAAATTATGTTAGATTTAGTTCCATTCGAAAAGCACGAAATTCAAGATGTGTTTATGAATATCAAAACTGATGAACTTAGGGATATTCAAAAATATATTGTTAAATCTCTTATTCGCTCAAAAATGTTTGATAGATATAAATATGACGGATATTTTCAACTTATTGTGGATGGCTCTGGACTTTCCAGCCATAGTTATAATTTAAATAATAATTGTATTAAGAGAAAATGCAAGGATGGAAAAATTGCCTATTGTAAATATATTTTAGAATGTAAATTAGTAGTTGGGAATATAGTAATTAGTTTGGATAGTGAATGGATTGAGAACACAGAAACTTTAAATGAGAGCCAAAAGCAAGACTTTGAAACAACAGCTTTCGAAAGAATGGTAAAAAGAATTAAAAAAATTATCCTAAGCAAAAGTTCATTTTAACTGCGGATGCTTTATATTGCACTTCACCTATAATGGATATATGTAAACAAAATAATTGGAAATATATATTTAATCTTAATGATAGATTAAGAACCGTATTTAAAGATTATATAGAATGTTTTAATGATTGTACTACCAAAAACTATTTTCTTGACAATAATTATAAATATAAAAAGCATAAATTTAATATTATTAAGTTTACTGAAACAAAGAAAAATAAAACTCCCAATTTTCATTATATTACTAATTTAATTGTAACAGATGGAAATATTAAAAGTATTGTTTGCTTAGGTAGAAATCGTTGGAAAATTGAAAATCAAGGCTTTTATAATCAAAAACATAGACTTTTTAATATTACTCATTTAAATTCTAGAAATGATACCGCATTAAAAAATCATTACTTTTTTATTCAATTTGCCCATACTATAAGACAACTATTAGAAAATGGTAATAAATTAACTAAATCATTAAAACTTAAAATAAAAGAAGTAAGTGCCAATTTATTAAACTCACTTACTTCAACCAACTCAGATCTTAATTATTTAGAAACTAACTTTCAATTAAGATTTGATGATTAAATTATACAACATTTATTCTTTAAAGTCCAGTGTTTTATTAAAAAAAAATTTTAACCTGAAAAAGGTTTTTTCGTTGTGGTTTAAAATATCTAGGTTTGAGAAGAAAAAAACAGATAAAATATTTTTTGATAAATTTTACCTATTTTTAATAAAATAAATTTATTTACTCTTTTTTACTGCAATTTTTTTAAATTACTTGTAATATTAATTATTATATGTTAAAATTTAAATATATAATGAAAGGGTGATTGGATATGGAAGATAAAGAAAAGAAGTCTCCTAAATTTATGATTATATCAGTACTAATTGTTGTATTATTAACAGGAATAAGTGTAGCTTTTGGTTATTTTATATGGAATAGTAATACTACTTTAAAGTATATGTTAGGTACTAAATTAGTAGAGAGTCTAGATGACGGAAGTAATGGTGATTCTGGTAGTGGAGTATATAAAGTACATCACGACGAGATAAGTAGTACTGATAGTGTAACTGGTGATATAATACCAGCAGTAGATGATTATAGGTATTATGGGGCTAATCCTAATAACTATGTATGTCTAGATTATAAATGGAAGACTACATGTCCAGATAAACATTTATATAGGATAATAGGAAGTATTTATGATGAGTTAACTGGAGAGAATAGGTTAAAGGTTATAAAGGCAACTGCTCTTACCGATGGAACTGTTGATACCTTTGCATGGGATATGAAATCAGATGAAACATATGCAAATATATGGGCAACTCCAACAGAGACAAGAAATAATATAACTAATAACTATAGCAATAGTACCACTAGTGGTAGTACACTTATGATTATGCTAAATAGTGGTATTTGGTGGAGTGATACTACTAATACAGGAAAGATGTATGATTATTATTCTTTTGATAATTATGACTATAATAACCTAAGTGGAATAAATGAAACAGATGTAGACTTCACTAATTATAAGTTAAGCAGTACAGCTAAAGGTTTAATTGGGGACTCTAGATATTATCTAGCAGGACATAATACAAGTGCAGTAACAACTACCACCATGTATACATATGAAAGAACAAAAACGGGATATAATAATGGGAGATATAATACAGATAGACCATTATATTGGGAAGGAAAAGTAGGATTAATGTATCCATCTGATTATGGTTATGCAGCGGGAGAGACATGTGCTACAGGGACTAATTTAAGCACTTATTTCACTAGTTGTAAGAGCACAGATTGGTTATTAGACACATCAAAATGGCAGTATTTTTTGCTACCATATTCTTCCGACTCTTACACTGTGTTTCGTGTCATCACGACGGGCCACGTTGATGACATCTACAGCGGCGATGCGGGTGTGGTTCGTCCAGTTTTCTATCTAACCCCAGATGTAATAATAACCGGAGGCACTGGAGAAGAAACAAACCCATATGTAGTAACAAGGGGATAGAAAGGTGATAAATATGGAAGATAAAAAGAAGACTCCTAAATTTATGATTATATTAGTACTAATTGTTATATTATTAACGGGAATAAGTGTAGCTTTTGGGTACTTTATATGGAATAGTAATACTAATAAAGATATTAGTTTTACAGTAGAAGGGGCAATGGTATACTCAGATGGTGAAGCAGATATTGAGGGAGCTAATTTAGTGCCTGTTAAGAGTTATACTAGTAGAGGGGCAGTAAAGAAGAATATTGGTATTAAGTTAAAGTCTGACGTAGATGAGACAGTAATAGCTACTATGAAATTAAATATTAATGAGATAAGTCAGTATTTAGCAGTCTCTAATTTTAAGTGGACTCTAGTTAAAGATAATACTATAGTAAGTGAGGGTAATTTTAATGGTAAGAGTAATAGTGATGTTATAGAGTTAGTAACACTATCTAATGCTAATACAGTAAGTAGTAATAAGCATTTAAGTTCTACTCTAAGTAATTATATATTATATCTATGGAAAGATGGTAATAGTGGAAATGATAGTAATATGCAGGATCAAGGTTTTGATTTTGCCCTAACAGTAGAGGGGACTATTCCTGCTCCAAATTACTTAGGTACTGAAGTAGTAGAGAGTCTAGATGATGGATCTACTGGGGACTCAGGTAGTGGGGTATATAAAGTACATCATGATGAGATAAGTAGTGCTGATAGTGTAACTGGAGAAGTAATACCAGCAGTAGATGATTATAGATATTATGGGGCTAATCCTAATAACTATATATGTCTAGATTATGAAGGGAAGAGTACGTGTCCAGATAAACATTTATATAGGATAATAGGAAGTATTTATGATGAGTTAACTGGAGAGAATAGGTTAAAGGTTATAAAGGCAACTGCTCTTACCGATGGAACTGTTGATACCTTTGCATGGGATATGAAATCAGATGAAACATATGCAAATATATGGGCAACTCCAACAGAGACAAGAAATAATATAACTAATAACTATAGCAATAGTACCACTAGTGGTAGTACACTTATGATAATGTTAAATAGTGGTATTTGGTGGAGTGATACTGCTAATAAAGGAAAGATGTATTATTATTATTATTATATGTATACTAATATTGACTATTATGACAAAAGTGGAATACATGAAAAAGATGTAGACTTCACTAATTATAAGTTAAGTGGTACTGCTAAAAGCATGATTGGAAACTCTAGATATTATCTAGCAGGACATAATGCAAGTGAAGTAACAACAACTACCATGTATACATATGAAAGAACTAAAACAGGAAATAATAGTGGAAGATATGATACTAATAGACCATTATACTGGGAAGGAAAAGTGGCATTAATGTATCCATCAGATTATGGATATGCCGCAGGAAGTACATGTGCGACACGAACTAATTTAAGCTCTTATTCCAAAAGTTGTTATCAAAAAGATTGGCTTTATATAAAACGATTTGAGTGGTTACAGTCTCCCTACTCTGTCTACCCTGATTATGCGTGCCTCGTCCATTCGGATGGCTACGTCAACGGCAGCGACTTCATCGGCGGGGGTTCGGTTCGTCCAGTCTTTTATCTAACTCCAGATGTAATAATAACCGTAGGCACTGGAGAAGAATCTAACCCATATGTAGTAACAAGGGGATAACCCTTAATAAAACTAATTTAACAGAAAGAAGGTAATTATGAATAAGAAAGCATTATTAATTGGAATGATTTTAATAATTATATCTCTAGCATTAGGGATTACTTATGCCTATTTAATAGTTAATAGGGATACTTCTTTACAAGGGGGGTCTACTGGTAACTTTAATATAGACTATACTAATGGGGGGGTATTATCTGGTTCTTTATATCCTCGAAGTGAGAAGAGTAATGATATATATGGTAATGTTAAACTTAGTTTAAAAGAGGGTAGTATTGGAGCAAACTGTAATATATATATACAAATAGATACTATTGATGAGCCTTTAGCAAGTAAGGCTTTGGTATGGGAGTTATATAAGAATAATGAATATGTAACTACTGGTACTTTTGAGGGATATAGTAATAATTCTAAATTGTATGTGCTTAAGAATTATGCACTTACTACGGATGTTGATTCTTTTGATGTGTATATTTGGCTTAATGGCAGTGAGATGTCTAATAACGCTTTAAATAGTAAAATAACGGGTAAACTTAGAGTGGATGCTATAGCTAGGGCTACATTTGAATAACTGACAAAAAGTCAGTTATTCTTTTACATAAAAACATTTTTTTAAAATAATAAGTAAAAAGATTACATTTTCCTTAATATTTGATATAATATAGTATATAAAGAGCGAGAGGTGTAAAATGAGAGCAATCATAACTGCAGGAGGTACTGGAGGGCATATATATCCTGCTATAGCGATTATTAATAAAATATTAAAAGAGGAGAAGGATAGTGAGATACTATATATAGGTACGTTAGATCGTATGGAAAAAGATATAATACCTAAGTTAAATATTAAATATGTTGGAATAGATATAAAGGGATTAAAGAGAAAGATTACTATAGATAATTTTAAGAATTTATATAAGTTTGAAAAGGCTAAACATACTTGTAAAAAGATAATTAAAGAGTTTAATCCAGATATAGTGATTGGAACTGGGGGGTATGTTACTGCTCCGGTTATATGGGCTGCTAAAAAACTGGGTAAGAAGACTTTTATTCATGAGCAAAATTCATCAGTAGGACTTTCTAATAAGTATTTAACTAAATATGCTGATAAAATTGGGGTTAGTTTTGAGAGTGCTTTAAAGTTATTTCCTAGTGAGAAAGTTGTTTATACAGGTAATCCTTGTAGTGAAAATGCTATTAAGACGAAGAGTGCTAGTAAGAAAGAGTTTAATCTTACTGAGGGTAAGAAGTTAGTTCTTATTGTTATGGGGTCTTTAGGTAGTAGTTCTGTTAATGAGAAGATATCTTCTTATTTAAGGGATTTTGGTAAGAAGGATTATGAAGTGTTGTTTGTAACTGGTAAAGATGAGTATTCTAAAATAAATAAAATTAATATTCCAAGTAATGTTAAGGTTACACCTTATATAGATGATTTACCAAGGGTTATGAAGATATCTGATGTTATTATAACAAGAGCAGGGGCTACTACTATGAGTGAGATAATAGCTTTAGCTATACCATCTATATTTATACCTAGTCCATATGTTACAAATAATCACCAGTATAAGAATGCTATTTCTTTAGTGGATAAGAAAGCGGGGGTAATACTTGAGGAAGATAAGCTTACTAAGGATAATCTTTTAAATGAGATAGATGGGCTTTTAAATAATTCTAAGGAGTATAATGAGATTAAATCTAACCTAAAAAGATATGGAGTTAAGGACTCTAGTACAAGGATATATGAAATTCTAAAGGATCTGATGATGAGTGATAAGAGATTTTATTAGAGAAAATAATATTAGATATAAAGAGAATATATCTTTAAAAAGATATAATACATATAGGTTAGATGTTAAGTGTAAATATATAGTATTTCCAGATACTTATGATAAGATTATTAGTTTAATAAAATATTTAAAAGAAAATAACATTAAGTATATGTTTTTGGGTAATGGGTCTAATACTATATTTAAATGTCATAAATATGATGGGGTTATCATAAAATTAGATGAATTAAATAGTATTAAAATAGAGGATAATCATATAACTGTAGGGGCAGGGTGTCTTCTTTTGAAACTGGCTGCTACTACTATTAATGAGGGGTTATCTGGGTTAGAGTTTGCAGGGGCTATTCCTGGGGAAGTTGGGGCTAGTACTTGTATGAATGCAGGGGCATATAATGAGAGTATGTCTGATGTAGTAACTAGGGTTAAGGCTATTGATAGAGATTTAAATATATCTATGTTTACTAATGAAGAAATGAAGTTTTCTTATCGCTCTTCACTATTTAAGAATAATCCAGATTTTGTGATTGTGGAAGTGGAGATGGATTTAAAACCAGGGGATAAACAAGAGATGCATGAGGTTGTTAAGCGTAGAATTATAAAGAGAAAGGAATCTCAACCTTTGGAATATCCTTCTGCAGGAAGTGTATTTCGTAATCCAGAGGGGATGTATGCAGGGAGTTTAATAGAGAAGCTTGGGTTAAAAGGGTATACTATTGGAGGAGCACAGGTATCATTAAAACATGCTAATTTTATTATTAATACAGGTAATGCTACTGGAGATGATATAGTAGAGTTAATAGAATATATTCGAAATAGAGTTAAAGAGGCTTATGATATAGATTTAATTTTAGAACAGATTATTATAGAATAGGGTGATTAAAATGGCCAAAAAGGTTATAAAAAGGGTTAATAAGAGGAGAGTATTTATGTTATTTGTATCTATTATACTTCTTTCATTATTTATATATTATTATATAAATAGTCCCACTAGGAATGTATATATAATTAATAACAATATAATCTCTGATAATGAGATATTAGAACTGTCTGGCCTAAAGAAATACCCTCCTTATGTTCTTACTTCAAAGTCTAGTATAAAAAAGAAGCTTTTAACAAACCCTTATATAAAAGATGTTGAGATAACTAAGAGTTTAGATTTAAAGTTTTATATAACTATATATGAGTATAAGATTCTTGGTATAAGTTTTGATTCTAAACTTATTTTAGAAAATGGAGAGATGGTTAATAATACTTATAATTTAGTTAATTATCCTCGTCTTATAAATGAAGTTGATAGTAGTGTATATGATAATTTTATAAAGAAGTTTAGTCTTATTGATAAGGATATATTATTAAATATTTCAGAGATTTTGTATAGTCCTAATGATGTTGATAATGAGAGATTTCTTTTGTATATGGATGATGGTAATTATGTATATGTTACTTTATCTAAGATAAAGAAATTAAATAAATATATAGATATATGTGGACAGTTGGGGGAAGAGCATGGTATAATATACTTAGATTCAGGAGATTATATAGAAATAAAATCTTGACACTAACTACTTTTTATAATATAATCTTTATAGTAGGAGGCGTTTATTATGTTAAATAACAAAGGACAAACTTTAGTAGAATACGTTTTAATAATTTCCCTAATAACGGTAGTAGCGATTGGACTTGTTAAGATTTTTGGGGGATATTTGAAAGATGCTGTTACAAAAATGAGCTGTTCTATTATGGATAAAGAATATGTAGAGACTGATAAGGTAGGAGGAGCATACTGTAAAGGGGACGAAAATAAGACTTTTGGTTAGTCCTTTAAGTATGTTTTCTTTTTTTGTGGTGAAAAGTATTTACTTTCATACACCAAAATGGTATAATGTATGTATGAAAGTAAATGAAATTGTTGGAGTAAAGGTGATTTTATGGGGAATAAGGATAAACTTATTAGTTTTTTGAGTAGTCATTATGGTTATGTTACAACATCAGAGTTATTAAATCTTAATATATATAAGCCACAAATTCAAAAGTATATTGATAATGGTATTATAGAAAAGGTTGGTCATGGGCTATATATGAGTACTAGTAATTTTAAGGATGAGTATTATATTTTACAGAAGAGGTATCCAGATGCTATTTTTTCTTATAATACGGCTTTCCATATTTTAAATCTTACAAATAGGGTTCCTATGGAAATTGATATTACTGTGTGCCGAGGTAAGAAAGTTAATGCTGATTGTTTAATTCATTATGTGTCAGAAAATTATTATGATATTGGTATTATTGAAGTTTTAAGTCCATTTGGTAATCCGATTAGGGTATATAATGCGGAAAGATCCATTTGTGATATGCTTAGAACAGAGGGGGAAATTGATTTAGAACTTCAAAATAGAATACTTAATTATTATTTTTCTAGTAAAGATAAGGATATTGATTTACTACTTGAGTATGCAAAAAGTTTTAATATATATGATAAGGTTAAAACGGTTGTAGAGGTGATGATGAAATGGTAGGGGTTTTTCACGTAAAGAGAATAGCTAAGGAACTTGAATATTTAAGTGATAGTGAACAGATAATTAATGATATTCGAGATAGTGAAAGGATTCATAATCTTTGGAATATTTATAGTAATAAATATAGTTATGCGAAAAAAATTGATATTAATGATATTTTGAATTTGATTGAGAATTTAATATTGGAACTTGATATAAAAATAGCAATATAGTTTATTTTATTGGAGGTATATATGAATAATAAAGGATTTACATTAATAGAGCTTTTAATAACTATACTTCTTCTTGCAGTTATTTTATCTATTGCTGTAACGGGGGTAATACAGGCGTTAAATGCTAGTCGGAATGGCGAATATAAAGTACTTATGAATAATATAGCAACGGGCTCTAAAATGTTTTATGAAGAGTGTGAGTATGGGAGTTTAGTTGGGTATAAAGTCTGTAATGATAATAAAAATGTTGATGGGAGTTATAGTATAAAGATATCTGACCTTGTAAATTATGGGTTACTTACTGCTAATAAGGATAATAAGATTATAAACCCTGTAAATAATAAAAATATAGGGGAATGCTCTATTTCAATAACTTATAAAGATAAAAAATATACCATAACAAGTGGTGGTAATGATATTCTTGATTTAAATAATAAGATAGAATGTGGTGATTAATGTGCATAAGATGACAAATAATGATTGGGATATTGTTCTTGAAGAGGAATATAATAAAGAGTATTTTCGGAAAATAGTAGATTTTATTAATAAAGCATATTCTAATCAGGTAATATATCCTCCGAAGGATAGTATTTTAAAGGCTTTAGTTTTAACTCCATATAAGGATGTTAAGGTAGTTATTCTTGGACAAGATCCATATCATGGATATAGAGAAGCTAATGGACTAGCTTTTTCTGTAAATGAAGAGGTGCCACTGCCTCCTTCTTTAAAGAATATATATAAAGAGTTATATGATGATATGGGTATAACTTTAAGAAGTGGTAATTTAGAAGGTTGGGCAAGAGAAGGGGTACTTCTTTTAAATACTGTTTTAACTGTAAAAAAGGATACTCCAGCTTCTCATAAGAATATTGGGTGGGAGACTTTTACGGATGCTATTATAAGTAAGCTAAATGAGAAAGAGACTCCGATTGTTTTTATATTATGGGGTAATTTTGCTAAGAGTAAACAGTATTTAATTACTAATCCTAAACATTTGGTTATAACTTCTTCTCATCCCTCGCCATTTTCATGTAGGTATGGTTTTTTTGGCAGTAAACCTTTTTCTAAAACTAATAATTTTTTAGAGAATAATAATCAGACAAAAATTAAATGGGATTTTAATGACTAAGGCAGTATATATACATATTCCTTACTGCCGGAGAATATGTACTTATTGTGATTTTTGTAAATTTATCTATAATGGAGGGGTAAGTGAGTATTTAGAGAAGTTAGATAAAGAGATTATAACAAGATATAAGGGTGAGGCAGTTTCCTCCCTTTATATTGGGGGAGGGACTCCGAGCTGTCTTACTTTAGAAGAGTTAAAGAAACTATTTAAAATAGTAAGTAAATTTAATTTAATGGATGGTTATGAGTTTACTATAGAGGCTAATCCTGAGGATATAAATATGGATAAAGTGCTTTTATTTAAAGAGAGTAATGTTAATAGAGTATCTCTCGGGGTACAGTCATTTAATAAAGATATTTTAAGTACTCTTGGTAGAGGTCATGATAAGAGTAAGGTATATAGTGCAGTTAAGTTATTAAAGGAAGTAAATATAAATAATATAAATATAGATTTAATGTATGCAGTAGAAGATGATATAGATATAGTGAAAGAGGATTTAATAGATTTTATTAATTTGGATATACCTCATATATCATATTATAGTTTAATTATTGAGGATAATACTATATTAAGTATAAATGGTAAAGAGAGTATTAATGAAGAGATTGATTATAGTATGTATAGTTATATTGAGAATTTTCTAGAGAATAGTGGTTATAATCATTATGAGATAAGTAATTATGCTAGGGATGGTTATGAGTCTATTCATAATAAGACCTACTGGGATAATGGATGGTATTATGGTTTTGGGTGTGGTAGTGTTAGTTATATAGATAATAGGAGAATAATTAATACAAAAAATTTAACAAAATACTTAAAAAATGAGTTTATTTATGATATAATTAATGAGGAAGAAGATACAAGGATAAAAAGTGAAATAATGCTTAATTTAAGGACTATTAAAGGACTTAATTTAGAGAGATTTAAGGAAAAGTATAATAGAGATTTTTTAGAGATATATGATATTAGTGATTTAATTAAAGATGAGTTACTTATAGTTAGTGATAATTATTTAAGAATTAATAAAAGATATTTATATGTTTCAAATGAAATAATATTAAGAATTTATGATCATATTAAGGAGTGATATTTTGAAATTTATAACAAATGAGAAAGTGTATTTACCATTACTATATTTATTAGTGGGGTTTATTATTTATCAAATAATAGCATACTTTATAGGGAAGTTAATTAAGAATAGTCATACAAATAAGAGAAAAAAGACAATAATTTCTTTGATAAAGAATATTACTAAATATTTACTTATAATAGTGCTTGGGCTTGAGACTTTAAAGATATATGGTATTAATACTAATTCTATCTTGGCATCTTTGGGAATAGCTTCAGTAGTTATTGGGCTTGCATTTAAAGATATTATGACTGATTTTTTATCAGGAATGTTTATTCTTTTTGATAATCAGTATACGATTGGGGATGTTGTTTGTATAAATGGTTTTACTGGGGAAGTAATATCTTTAGGACTTCGTACTACTAGAATAAAGGCGTTTACTGGGGAAGTTAAGATAATATCTAATTCTTCCTTTAAGGAAGTAACTAATTATAATATAAAAAATAATACTGTGTATATGAAGTTACCAGTAGATTATGGTACTTCTTTAGAAAAGTTAGAGAAAGTATTAAAGGACTTAGAAGAGCATGTTCTTGGTATTGAGGGAGTGTCTGGTGGTTATAAGTTACTTGGGATTGATGAATTTGGGGACTCTGCTATTATATATATGATATCAGTGGATGTTAAGCCTAGTTATGCTTATAGTGTTAAGAGAAAGATTAATAGATTAGTTAAAGATAGTTTTGATAAAGAGGGTATAGTAATACCATATAATAAATTAGATGTTAATATAGAAAGTAGGGAATCATGATAAAAGAAAATTATTATAGAAAAGAAATAGAATATGTAAGGGATAATAGTAAAAGACAGGATTTAATATATTTAATTGGACTTCTTCCTGATTACTACTTTGAAATATCAGCATCATCTACTAATAAGTATCATCCAGATTATGCTTGTACTAAGGGAGGACTTGTAAAACATACGAAAGTAGTAACAAGAATTGGATATGAATTATTAAATAATGAGATATTTTCTTCAAAATTTACACCTCAGGAGAAAGACCTTATAATAATGGCTTTAATACTTCATGATGGTTTAAAGTGCGGAATAGAGAAAGAAAGGTATACTAGGTTTGATCATCCTATACTTATGTCAAAGTTAATTATGGAAAATAGTACAAACCTATCACTTACTACAGAAGAGTTAAGGAAGTTATGTAAAATGATTGAAGCTCATATGGGACCATGGAATACAAATAGTTATAGTGATGTAGTCTTGCCTAAGCCTACTAACTCACTAGAGCGTTTTGTCCATTTGTGTGACTATCTTGCTAGTAGGAAATTTTTAAATGTGAAGTTTGATGGAATAAATATTAAAGAATAATATTCAAAGAAATAAGTATATATATAGTAGGAGACATTATGAAAAAATATATATTTATTTCTTTTCTTTTATTATTAATTATAATAGTAGTGTTAATATTTAATCAAAATAAAGTAGATATTAAACCTAAAACATATAAAAGTGATTTTGTAGAAGTTAATTACCCTTTATTTAATAATACTAAAATAGATAATTATATTTGGGATTATCTTAATGAAAAGATAACTAATGAGAAGAATTTATTTATAGATTATGATTATCTAATTAATAAGAGTAATATAAGTTTAACATTTTATACGTATTCTAAAGAGGGAAATGTTTTAAAGACTAGTAAGAAGGATTTAGTTATAGATACTAAGAAGAGTAAGATAAGTGTAGAAGATAAAAAGAAGATTGAGGATATTAATTTAATAGATAATATAAATAAAAAGTCTACTAAATTAATAGCTCTTACTTTTGATGATGGACCATCTTATAATACGTCTCGTCTTATAGATATATTAAATAAATATAATGCTAAGGCTACATTCTTTGTAGTGGGTTCTAGGTTAAAAGATAATGCCCAGGTATTAAAGAAGATTAAGGATAGTGGTATGGAGATAGGTAATCATACTTATTCTCATAAGTTATTAACTAAATTATCAGAGGATAAAATAAATGAGGAATTTAGTAAGACTGATAATTTAGTTTATGAGTTTACAGGGAAGAAGCCTAGTATAGTTAGACCTAGTTATGGTAGTGTAAATAAGAGGATTAAGAAACAAGCTGATAGACCTATAATAATATGGGATATAGATACTTTAGACTGGAAGCATCATAATTCTTCTTATATATCTAATAATGTATTAAATAAGGCTAAAGATGGTGATATTGTTCTTATGCATGATATATATACTGCTACAGTTAATGCAGTAGAGTTGTTAGTGCCTAAGTTAATGAATGAGGGTTATCAATTAGTTACAGTTAGTGAATTATTTTATTATAAGAATATTACTTTAGAGAAGGGTAATGTTTATGGTAGTGCACATAAGTAAAATAAGACTATTATATTAGTTCATTATAGTCTTATTTTTTATATATTAGTATCAGTAATTATTATTTTCTCTGTTATATTCATCTACCGTAAGATCCAGTAATTCACATGATTTATTTAATGAAATTATTCCGTCAGCTTCTAGTTTATGTACCATTTTTTTAAATTGGTATGATATTTCAGGTTGAATGGGTTTAGGATCTTTTTTGCCTATTTTTTGATTTAAGAATATACATAAGTTTCTATATAAATAACTAGAAATAATGTTTAAATCTTTTAATCTATATATAATAGCCATGTAACTTACTTTAAATTCATTTTTAAAGGCTGTTAATTCAAAAAAACTAATATTTCTTCTTGATACTCCGAATTCATTAATTATAGCTTTTTTAGGCATTAATAGTGTACTAGCAAATCTATTACATAATACTTCTTCATTTAAATTATTATCTTTAACTTCTAGTAAGAGATGTCCTAGTTCGTGAGCAATAGTAAATCTTTGTCTTGCACCATCTGTAATATCTTCGGGTAAAACAATAATAGGGATATTATTTACAACTTCTCTTAAACTATCAAACCCATCAAATATTTTATTGGGGTTTTTATTTGAATTATAACAATACCTAAGTTTTCAAGAATATTTATTAAGTCTGATATTGGTTGCATATTAGATATATTTATAAATTTTCTAAATTCACTTGCAGAGTCTTCTGCATCTTTAAGGCTATTACATTTATACTTTTTAAAGGTAAATTCATTATTAACAGTAGTGTTATTTAACTCTAGTACTTCCATATATTTAGTTACTTCATCTTGAATTACTTTTTTTAAAAGTTCTAAATTTTGACCAGTTAATCTTTTTTTCTTTCTAAAAGAAGTGAATTTCATTTCAATAGAATTATATACTCTTAATAGATCAATAGATTTAACTCCATAGGCATTTGCAAAAACAATTAATTTTTCTGAATTTAATAATATTTTTCCTTTTTCATATTTGGATACTGCAGTAGGGGACATATGGAGAAGTTCTCCAGCTTCTTTAAGTGATAAATTTTTAAGTAATCTTATTCTTTTTAAGTTATTACCAATTTCATTCATACTAATCATTTTCTGGTTTATATTTTATCATAAAAATACATAATTGTAAACTAAGTTTTATAATAATTAGGTTGAAAAAATGAAAAAAATATCTTGCACTAATTATTTAAATATGATATGATTATTAGTGTATGAAAGTAGTGTAGGTAGCCTTACGCATTAGAGGTTATCAAGAAGGAGATGGTCATATGATGTATGAAGAAAAAGAGAGAATGACTCCAAAGCTAGTAGTAGTATCAGTACTAATTGCTACAGTATTAACGGGGATAAGTGTTGCTTTTGGTTATTTTTTATGGAATAGTATGCAAAATACTAATATTAGTTTTACAGTATCAGGGGCAATAGTGTACTTAGATGATGGGGCAGACATTAAGGGAGCTAATTTAGTGCCAGCTTCAGGTTATAGTAGC